>DROQ01000024.1 GCA_011321845.1 Planctomycetota bacterium
ATCAACGGCCATACCCGCCCCGAAGTCATGCTCTATTACCTCCTCAAGGGGCGCACCTTCGCCGAAGCGACCGCTGCGGCAGATCCCAGAATCGGTTGGCGCACCGTCCACATCGGAGATCCCCTTTACACCCCATTCCACGCGAACACGCGAATCGTGGACAAAAAGCCTCCCTATTCCTATGCAAGAAGCACCTTGGATACCACGGCTGGGACCGCGACGGTGGACGCCTACGCCTATTCCTGGTTCTCGAACCCTGAACTCGCTCTCTTCAGACTCCTGACGGGGGAATTCCCGAACCAGCAAAGCGAGAGCACCCCTTACAACTCGATTTACCGGGGCTACCGCCGCATGACCTTCGCTCTGCCCACATCGGTCTATTCCCAAAAAGCCCATTACTTTGCGGTGGAAACCAAGGACCCGGCAGGGAACACCTGGGCGCGGACCTACCTCTATGCTCCGAAGCCTTGGACCCAGGTCTACGGCAGCATCCGGGCGGAAAAAAACCTGGTCCGTCAAGGCGCCAAGGTGCGGCTGAATTTCGCCTATGGGTCGCAAAATTATTTCTGGAGCATCAAGACCCAAAAAATCGAGCGCTGGGACTTCACCGCCGGAAAATATGTGGATCTCACGGCAACGGTTCACCAGGGAAAGATCCAGCCTCTCTATTCCACAGATTATAAGATCGCCGGATACTCCTACCTTTTCCCCACTGGCTCCATTGCCAAGGGGAGCTATGGGTTTTTCCGGTACCAAGTCTCCGACGGGACCCAAACCCGGTTCGATTACACCTTTTTCCGTGTCAACTAAGAACAAGAAAGGGGAGGGATTCCGAAAACCTCCCCTCGCTCCCTTTTCCCTCTGGGGAATCCCTGCAATTTTTCATCAACTATTTTGCGAGGAGGGCGTTCCCCACCTTCATCCTGGGGTACTATCTAGTGAAAGGAAAACAAAGCCCCGTACACAAGCCAAGGAAATCTGTCTCCTAAGCCCGGCGATTGCTGATCTCGAAATCTGGGCCAAGGACCCCCAGAGTCCCCTATGAACAAGAACTCCCGGAACCAAGGAAAGGCCAACCCTCTCTTGATCGCCCTGATCCTCGCGCTGGTCGGGGCGGCTCTTGGGCTTCCTTTTCTGGCGGGGACCGAGGAGGTGGGTGCCCAGGAAAAAGACCTCGACCCGCCTCTCCTGCTCCAGGAGCAACCCGAGCTGGATCCGATCCCCGCCGTGTTCCACAAGAACGACAAGGTCGGCCTCAGCAGCGATGTTTCCAAGATCGATCTGGAGGCCAAACCCCGCACGGGCCTGGAGCCCAAGTCCGGCTACATCGAGGGGCTGGTGCACCTGGCCGAGGGGATCGACCCGCCGCTGCAGTCGGTGACCGTCATCCTGGAGGAGGCCGCCAACCGGGCCGACCTCCGGAAAAAGAAGAAACTCCCCCGACGGCTCATCCGTAGCTTCGACGTGGAGCCTGGCTCGCGGACGGTGCCCTTCAGCATCGAAGGTGTGCCCTTCTCCATCTACGGTTGGAGGGTTCGCAGCTACGCTCCCCACATGAACGGGAGCGAGCAGATCGTCGCCCTGGGTCCCGACCACCCGGACAGTCGCGTGTTGCTGAAACTCCATCCCCCGGTTCCCGTCAGCGTGCTGGTCAAAGACCAGAACCGCCTGGCAGTGCCCGATGTTCCCGTCATCCTGGTTCCCCTGCGCGAAGGCCAACCCGGGCGCACCCTGCTGCGCGGCAAGACCGACCTCCTGGGCCTCTGTCTCTTCGGGCAGGTGTTGGCGGGCAAGTACCGCCTGGTCCTGGGAAGCGTCGATCAACCCTTGCTCCCAGCCCGCGAGGTGGAGGTGGGCACGGGAGGACAGCCCGTATTCCAGGCCAAGCTCCCGCGCGGCGGTTCGGTGCGCTTCCTCGTGACCCACCCCGGCGGCGGCGCCCTGGAGGGAGTCGAGATCCTGGCCATCGCCCGCGACTCCAAGATCTACCGCAAGCGAACGGCCACGACGGACCGCCTGGGGCACGGGGGTTTCAGCCACCTGGCCCCGGGGCGCTACCTCGTGCACTTCAAGAAGAAGGGCTTCGAGCGGGGCTTCGAGTCCATCCACATCGAAAAGGACTCCAAGCTCGAAAAGACGGTCATCCTCCCCTGGCAACGCTAGGCTCCTCCGGCCAGAATCAGGGGATGAAGATCCCCCGCGCGCTCGCCCTTTTGCTGCTCCTCTTTCCCGCCTGCAATCTGGGGACAGACATCAAGGGCACCGACAGCACCCCCATCGCCCTCGCCATGCGGATGAGGGCCCCCCTCGGCCTCGAAGAAAAGGGTGCGGCCAAGGAGCCCCTGCGCATCGAGCTGTCCGCCGAGACCGCCCTGGGGGACTTCCGCCAAAAGCGCAGCGGCGTCTCCACCGACTACCAGCTCGTCCAGCTCGGCGCCGACCTGCGCTACAGCCTTTCGCGGGGGAAGGACTACTCCCTGGACTTCCTCGGCGGCTTGATCTGGAACCGCGCCGAGGTCGAGTTTCCCAGCGGTGGAAGCCGGATCAAATCCGACCGCATCGGCCTGGGACCCCAGGTCGGCCTGGAGCTGGACTACCGCTTTGCGCCCGAGTTCGAGGCCTACGGGCGCGCCACCTATGGCGTCCTGCTCGGGGATCTCGGCGCCAGCGGCCAGGCCGAGGCCGGGCTCCGCTACAAGGCCCTCGAGCAGCTCCATTTCTTCCTCGCCTACCGCCACTGGCGCTACCGCAACGAGGACGTCCTCGGGGATCAAGGTGTCGGCGACCTGGACCTCAGCAGCAACGGGTTTCTCCTCGGCGCCGAGATCCGGTTTTAACCCGCGTTCTTGATGAACACACCGAGCCCGTCCAAGAGAGAAGCCGCAAGGCTGCGCCGCCTGGTCCGCCCCGAGATCCTGGCCCTCGCCTGGCCCAGCGCCCTCTCCCTGTTCCTGAACAACATCTACGGGCTCAACGATCAGTTCTGGGTCAAGACCCTGGGCGCCGAATCCCAGGCTGCGGTGGCCGACGCGGGCATGATCACCATCCTCGCCTTCGCCCTCTACGAAGGCCTGGGCACCGGGGTCATGGCCCTCTCCGCCCGCGCCCAGGGAGGCGCCGACCCAGCCCGGGCCAGGCGCATCTTCCACCTGGGGATCCAGCTCTCCCTCCTCCTCGCCCTCGTCGTGGGCGCCCTCGGCTTCGGCCTCCTGGACACCTGGATCGCCTGGATCCTCCCCCAGAGCGGGGACAGCCCCAGCGCTTCCCTCCTCCTCGAGCGGAGCGAGCTGGCCCGCTACATCAGCCCCATCCTCGGCGGCGGCCTCGTCCTCTGCCTCGCCGTCGTCTTCGACAACTGCTTCCTCGCGATGAAGGACAGCAAGACCCCCCTCTACCTCCAGAGCGTCGCCGTCGCCCTCAACACCGCCCTCAACCCCCTCCTCATCTTCGGGCTCGGCCCCATTCCCGGCATGGGTGTCCTCGGCGCCGCCCTCGCCTCCATCCTCTCCCGCCTCCTCACCGTCACCCTCGGCTTCTTCATCCTGCGAGGCCGCTTCCGGCGGGCGGCCGCCGGCACCCCCAGCCCCGACCAGGAGGGGACCCCCGCCCGCGTGCGCAAGATCCTCAAGATCGGCGCCCCCGTCTCAGGCGCCATCGCCCTCTACTCCCTCGTCTACCTCGTCATGCTGAACCTCGTCTTCCCCCCCTTCGGGGCGGTCGGGAGGGCTGCCTTCGGCGCGGGCTTCCGGCTCGAAGGGCTGGGCTTCTGCCTGATCTGGGGCCTGGGCATCGCCTGCAGCGCCCTCGTCGGCCGGGCGCTGGGGGGAGGGCATCCCGAGCGCGCCGAGCAGGTCGTCAAGGAGTCGGTGCGGCTCGTCCTCTATCTCTGTATTCCGCTCACGGCGGTCTTCCTCTTCCTGCCCGGTCCCTTCGCGGAGGCCCTCGGGGCGGACCCGGAGGTGGTGAAGGAGATTGTCGTTTACTTGCGGATCATTGCACTGAGTCAGTTCGCGGTCGGGCTGCAGGGGGTGCTGGAGCAGGCGATCCTGGGAGCGGGGCACAGCTTTCCGGTTTTTCTCTCGACGACGTTTTGGAACCTGGCACGGATCCCGACGGCGATGGTGCTCGCGCCGAAGTTTGGGCTGCCGGGGATCTGGTGGGCGGTGAACTTGACGACTTATGGGAAGGCGATGACCGCGTTTTGGATCTTCGGGAAGGGGGGGTGGAAGCGGTTGGATCTTTAGGGGGGTGGGGAAAGGCCTGGAGGCGTTTCCTACGGGGGTTTAGCGGTCCCAGAGGAGTGGGACGGGGTTGCTGGCCATGGTGAAGCCCTTGCTGTCGAAGACCAGGTAGGCGTGCCAGAAGCGG
>DROQ01000025.1 GCA_011321845.1 Planctomycetota bacterium
CCTTCTGCGCCTCGGGCGTCGCCTTCCGGAGCTGGACACCCTGTTGGCCTATGTCGAAGAGCGCATCGACGACGACGGGGAGGTGCTCTCGACCGCCAGCGTCAAACTCTCCGAGCTGCGCCACGCCAAAAAGGCCGGGCGCCGCCAGGTAGAGGTCGCCCTCCAGCGCATGCTCGAGACGGCCAGCGTGCGCAAGGCTCTCCAGTCCCAGCAGATCGTCTGGCGCGGCGGCCGCCCGGCCCTGCAGGTGAAACCGGAGATGCGCCGCCTCGTCCCCGGCATCCTGCACGACCGGAGCCAGTCGGGACAGACCATCTTCATCGAGCCCCAGAGCGTGGTGGAGAAGGTCAACCGTCTGGCCGAGGTCGACGGGGAGATCCAGGCGGAGATCACCCGCATCCTGGCGGAGCTGCGGCAGCGTCTGCACCAGGACGCGGCGGACCTGCGCCGGGGATTCGAGGGGGTGGCTTGGGTGGACTTCACGCTGGCGCGGGGAAGGCTGATCGAGGAGCTGGGTTTTTCGGTGCCCGAGATGGTGGCGGAGGGGGCGCTCGTGCTGCGCGAGGCGCGGCACCCGCTCCTTTTGCGGGGGCTCTTCGACGGGAGCCAGAAACCGGAGGAGGCGCGGGCCGCGGTCGTTCCGCTGGACCTGCGGCTCGGGGATCCCTTCACCATGCTGATCATCACGGGCCCGAACACCGGCGGCAAGACGATCGCCCTCAAGACGGTGGGGCTGCTCACCATTCTTGCGCAATGCGGCATTCCCATCCCGGCGGCGCGGGGGAGTCAGCTGCGATTGGTGGATGGGATCTACGCGGACATCGGGGACGAGCAGGCGGTGGAGCAGAGCCTGTCCACCTTCTCGTCGCACCTGGTGCGGATCGCGCGGGCCTTGGATCGGGCGACCCCGAGGAGTCTCGTGCTGCTCGACGAGCTGGGGGCGGGAACGGATCCGGAGGAGGGCGGGGCTTTGGGCTACGCCATCCTGGAGACCCTGCTCGCGCGGGGAGTGCCGACCATCGTCTCGACGCACCTGGGGCGGCTCAAGGATTTCGCCTACCAGCACGAAGGGGTGGAGAACGGGTCGATGGCCTTCGACAGCGACAAGTTGGAGCCTCTGTACCGGTTGGAGCTGGGGCTGCCGGGGGAGAGCCAGGCTTTGCACGTGGCGGGGCGGCTGGGGATGGATCCCGGGATCGTGGAGCGGGCGCGGAGCCTGCTGGGGCAACGCGACCGCAGCGTTGAGGAGATGATCGACAACATCCAGAAGACGCGGCGGGCCGCGGAGCGACAGCGGCGGGAGGCGGAGGACCTGCAGCAGACCATCGAGGGGAGCGCGGCGGAGGTGCGCGAACTGCGCGCTCAGCTTGAACTGCGCGAGAAGACCCTGCGCGAGGAGGCGGAGCATTTCGTCGAGGAGGAGCTTCGGGCGGCGCGGGACCTGCTCGCCGAACCGCTCAAGGATTTTCAGAACGCCCCGGCCCCCTTCGGCGAGCGGGCCCGGGGCATGCTCTCCCTCATCGACGGGCTGCTCTCCCGCACGACCCTGGGCCGCCGCCGGGAGAAATTCTTGGAAGGAGTGAAGAAGGGTCACATGGTCTACGTGCCCAAGTTCAACCGCAAGTGCAAGGTGCTCAAGATCGACCGCAAGCGCCGGGTGCTCGTGGTCGAGGTGGGGGCGATGCGGATGGACCTTCCCTTTGATGAGATCTCCTGGTTGCAACCCCTGGATCTCGGATGAGGGAAACCAGCGAGGCTGCCGCCGGGTCCGCCGAGGACCTGGCGGAGAAGGCGGTCGCGGGGAAGCGCTGGCGGGTTTGGGTGGTCCTGTTCTGGCTGGCCTTCTGTCTCTACGCCGGAGTCAGCCTCCGGCGCACGGCCAAGGACGCTTTCGCCCGCGACCAGGCCGCCTTGCTCGACACCCAACGCGACCTCAAGATCAACGACTTCGAAGGCTTTTACCGCGCCTCCCTGCGCATGTCCCGGCGGGAGATCATGTACTTCCCCAACACCAAGGAGCGGGAGGAGATGCCCTCCAAGCACGGTCCCTTCTTCGAGACCCTGCTCCTTCCCCTGGTTCCCCTCGGCCCTGCCTGGGCCGCCATCTTTTTTCAGCTCCTCTCCTTCGCCGCCCTCGCCGGGAGCCTCCTCCTCGGCCAGCGCTATGTCGAAGGCTACGCCCAAGCCCTCTGGTCCAAGCCCCTCTCCCCCTGGACGGCCATCGCTGGACTCGCCCTGCTGATCCCCTTCGTCCACCTCGCCGTGCGCTACAACCAGAGCGTCTTTTTGATGGTCTTTTTGACCCTGCTCGGTCTTGGGAACTTGCAAAAACGCCCCCTCCTCGGCGGCCTTCTCCTCGCGCTCCCCGGCGTCATCAAACTCCTCCCCCTCGTTCTCGGCCCCTGGCTTTTCTGGAAGAAGG
>DROQ01000026.1 GCA_011321845.1 Planctomycetota bacterium
GATCTGGTCGTCGGGCTGGGGGGGGCGGCCGTGGGTCATGCCCCATTCGCCGAGGGCCTTGAGGACGGGTTCGAGGGCGCGGCCTTTGTCGGTGAGGGCGTAGAGGCTGTTTTTCGAGGAGGGGGGACGGGGGGTGGGGAGTGGGGAGTCGGGGCTGGGGGCGGTTTGGGAGGGCTGGGGAGTCTCGGGGGACTGGGAGGTCTGGGGACCTTTGGCGGGGGTTCCGGGGGGGATTTTTTCCAGGATTCCCTGGTCCTGGAGGCTGCGGAGGCGCTTGGCGAGGAGGTTGGTGGTGATGCCGGGGAGGGAGGCCAGGAGCTCCGAATAGCGCATGGGACCGATCATGAGGTCCCGCACGATGAGCATGGTCCAGCGCTCCCCGATGAGATCGAGGGCGCGGGCGACGCTGCAGATCTGGTGATAACTGCGGATGGACACTTGCAGGTCGGATCCTTTTTGCTATTAAAAAGTAAAGCTAAAGCTATTTCATCTTAAACTGATTGAATCTGAAACCATAGTCTACTCCCAGGAGGGTACGATGGCCGAACAACTCATTTTGCATTACTTTCCCCCTTCTCCGAACAACATCAAGGTTGCGATCGGGCTTTCGTACAAGGAGCTTCCTCACGAGGTGCGGCTGATCCACCGCGAGGACCGCTCGGGGCTGGTGGAGATCTCGGGGCAGCCTCTTTCGCCGGTGCTGGAGGATGGGGGGCGGGCGGTCTTCGACTCTTCGGCCATCCTGCGCTACCTGGACGCCAACTTCGATGGGCCGCGGCTGTTCGCGGAGGACCGGGACAGCCTCAAGGAGATCGAAGCCTGGGAGCTCCATAGCAAGGCGGTGATCGGGCCGCCGCTGGGGAAGGCCTTCGGAGTGCTCTTCTCGGGCGGGGAGGACGATGCCAGGGTCCGGGAGGCGGCGGCCGAGATGACGGAGGCGAGCGCGGAGCTGGAGAAGCGCCTTGAGGGCCGCGACTGGCTGGTGGGGGATAGCATGACGGCGGCGGACATCTTCAACGCCTGTTTCCTGGGTTTTAGCTGCTTCCCGGAGAATGTGGCTCACTCCAACAAGATCTGGCCCTGGTTCTACGAACGCTTCCGCCTGGGCGAAGGGCGCCCGAGGTGCCGAGAATGGGTGTCCCGCGTCTTCGCCCATCTGCCTTGAGCGGGAAAGGCGCTTTGCCTCCATGCCTCCGGGGCTTCGACAGGTTGGGCCAGTGGGGCGTTTATGGCTGTCCCGCGTCCTGGCCCATCTGCCTTGAGCGGGAAATGCGCATAGCCTCCGTGGCCTTCAGAGGTTAGCTTGGTTGGGCCAGCGGGGCATCCATGGCTGTCCCCCGACGAGGGTTGGGGGGCAGCTTTGGCTGTCCTGGCCTGTCTGTGCCCCCCGAGCGAACGAGAATCCAGGAAGTCAAGGATGGCGAAAAAGCTGCAGCGGACGATCCAAGCGCCCAAGGTCGCGCGACCCACGGCGGGTAACGAGGGGGGCGGGCGACGCCTGTTCGAGGGGCGGGGGGTGTCGATCCCGGCGCTCTCGGAGTTTACGACGCAGCTGGCGACGCTGATCGAGGCGGGGCTGCCGATCGTGCGCAGCCTCAAGATCCTCGAGGGGCAGATGAAGCCGGGGCGTTTCAAACGCATCCTGATCCAGGTGACGGAGGAGGTGGAGAGCGGGGCGCCGCTGTCGGAGGCGCTGGCCAAGCATCCGGGGGTCTTCGACCGGCTCTACACCAACATGATCCGCGCGGGGGAGGCGGGGGGCATCCAGGACCAGATCCTCGACCGGCTGGCGACCTTCATGGAGAAGGCCCAGGACCTCAAGGCCAAGGTCAAGGGCGCCCTGGCCTACCCGGTGGTGGTGGGCATCGTGGCGGTGGTGGTGATCTTCTTGGTCATGACCTTTGTGGTGCCCAAGTTCGAGGACATCTACCGGCAGATGCTGCACGCCAAGCTGCCCTGGGGGACGCAGACGCTGATCAACATCAGCCACTTCGCCCAGGACTACTGGTGGCTGTGGATCGTGGTGGCGCTGCTCGTGGTGCTGCACAAGACGCTGCGGAACAAGGCGGTGGGCTACCGGCGGGCCTTCGACCGCTTCCTGCTGCGCATCCCGATCCTGGGGATGGTGCGCAAGAAGTCGACGGTGGCGATGTTCGCGCGGACCTTCGGCACGCTGATCCAGAGCGGGGTCCCGCACCTCGAGGCGCTGGAGATCATCAAGGCTTCGACGGACAACATGGTCGTGGCCGACGCGATCGAGGCGATCCACTCGAGCATCCGCGAGGGCGAGGGGATCGCGCAGCCGATGGGGCAGTCGATGATCTTCGACGACA
>DROQ01000027.1 GCA_011321845.1 Planctomycetota bacterium
AGCCATTTTTTTTCGAGGAGCTCCTTTAGCTCCACGTTAGACAGGGCTCGGGCCTGGATGGGTCTCGGATTCATGGGCGGGATCCTTTGGGTTTGCGCAGAACAAGCATGCGATTGCTGTTGGTTCCCTTCTTGTTGTTTGAAACTCCCCAGCAATTGGCAGTCTTGGTGAAGCCCTGCCGGTTGATGAGCACTCCGAGGATCTCCCAGCCTCGGTCGAAGGCGACAGGCAGGAGAGGCTCTTCGAGCAGGAGGGTCCCCTTGCGCACTTCACCCACTTCAAAAACCAGGTAACCTCCGTCCCTCGTTACCCGGAACAGCTCGGCAAAGACATCTCCCATCAGGGAGAGCCAGTCCTCAAGCTTGGAGGGAGTGGAAATCTCTACGGCCATTCGCTCGGCGTCGATCCCATTGAACCAGCAGCGCAGCCAGTTGTCCCGGGCATAGTGGACCACATCGAGAAAAGGCGGAGAAGTGACCGTCAAGGCGACGCTGCTTCTGGGGACCCCCTCCATCCCCCTGGAATCTCCCTGCAACAGAAGGGCCTGCGACCCTACCCGAGCGAGCAGCTCCCGCTCCCCGGGGCTGAGCCGGCGAAGGAGCATGCGGCTCTTTTTGTACAGGATCCCAAAAACATCTTTCCTTGTTGGGCGGAGCCCACTGCGAGCATTGAGTTTTTTCTGGGTCTCCACGGAAACAGCCTGATTGGGGGGCATGCTCCGGACCGAAAAAAAACCGGGAGAGTGACCGTGGAGGCGGTTGGTCGCGACCATGCGAAGCCAACTGTCCACCCCGTCCCCCCGCCCCTCCCGTTCCAAGGTGAGAAAATGGGTTTTGAGAGCCCGTATGAGCCCGAGGGTCTGAGCCTCGAAAAAAACCGATAACTCGGGATCGCCCTCTTCCGGACCGGGGTCGGCAAGGTCCTTTTGGTATTGTTCAAGCCTTCGCTCCACCTGGGAGAGGGTGGGAGGCTGGAGGCGAGGGGCGCAGAGGATCTTGGACAAAGGATTGACGTCGTTCCCATAGGGAACCCGGCCCCGCAGGGCTGCCTCGACAAGAGTAGTCCCCCTCCCCATGAAAGGGTCCAGGACCACGTCACCTGGCCGCGTCAGATGGGTGAGAAAAAATGCGGGCAGCTCTCCCTTGAAGCAAGCTCGATAGGAGATCTCATGGAGAGAATGCCCTTGCCGTTGGCGGCTCGTCCATAATTCCTGCGCGATCCTGGGGACAGCCCCGAACGGGGTTTGGATCTCATCCCTCTGGGTTTCGATCCTTCTCTCCTCCATCTCTTCGAAGAGGAAGGCGGCCCCTGGCTTTTCCCTCACAACCAGGAGGTCCTCCAGGGAGTCGATCATGGCCAGAGAAGCTCCCCAGCGTCGAAGACAGGTCCATCGACACAGGTGCGGGCATAGGTCTTGCCCGCGAACCTCCCCTCTCCACGAACAGGAACCGAACAGCCATTACAGACTCCGTAACCGCAAGCCATCATCGTTTCGAGGCTGACGCTGCAAGGAGTCCCCTGGTCGGCGCAGAATCGGGCGACGGCGGCCATCATGGGGTCGGGCCCACAACAGAGGACCGGTGAGTTGGCCGAAACTTGTCCTTGGGAGAGCAGGCTGCGATATAGCTCAAGAACGTTTCCTTCGAAGCCCTCGCTGCCGTCATCGGTGGAGAGCTCCCAATCCACCGCCCCTTGCGGAAAGGCCTGTTGGCCCACAAGTGCCGCCTGGTTCGCCCCTCCAAAGAGGATCTTCAAGGGGGGCATCCCGGCGGCCTTTCGCTCCCTTGCCAGGAGAAGAAAGGGGGCGAGCCCCACCCCTCCGGCAATGCAGACAGGTTCCGAATCTTTCCAGAGATCGAACCCCCGTCCCAGAGGACCCGTCACACAGACCTCGGCTCCGATCTCTGCCGATGCGAGCGCCCTGGTCCCGGGTCCAATCACCTTGATCAAGAATCGGGCCCAGCCCGCATTCCCCGGCTCCACATCGAAATAAGACAGAGGGCGGGGAAGCTGGACAGGCCAGTGTTCTACCGAGGAGAGCATGGCGAACTGCCCGGGAAAGACCTTTGGAAAGGGCCCTTCGAGGGTAAGAATCATATCCTTTTCCCCAAGGGTCTCCTTGGAGCGAACGAAATGCCTCCGGCTGTTCATGGCTCCAGTATTGGAAATGGAGGATGAACCGTCCACCATGGGGTTTTTCTCTCGGCGATTTTTAGAGACAAGAACGGAAATGGAATGGATGCCCTGGATCGTCGCCCCTCTCGTAGGGGCCATCATTGGATATGTGACCAACACGATTGCCATCGCCATGCTCTTCCGGCCTCATCTGCCCAAGAAGTTCGGCTTTTTCCAACTTCAGGGGCTCATCCCGAAAAGACAAAAAGACCTCGCCCGCAAAATCGGTGAAGTCGTGGGCAACCACCTCCTCGATCACAAGGACCTGATGGCCGCCTTCGAGAGCATGGACCTCGAGGACGCGCTTGGGGACCTCCTGAGCAAGGGCCTGGGGGAAAAGATCGCCGAGCTGCAAACCATGCCTCTCATCGGGGCTTTTCTGACCCCCGACCGCATACAGGGACTCAAGGACGGAATCGTCCGCTCCATCCTCAAGAGGAGAGAGAGGCTGTTTCAAGCCCTCGAGGGGCAGCTCGAAAAAAATCTGGATGTCTCAGGGATTGTGGAGACCAAAGTCGCCGCCTTCCCCAGCCGGGAGCTGGAAGCCCTGATCCTTGGGGTTGCAAGGCGCGAGCTGCGGGCTATCGAGATTTGGGGAGCCTTGCTGGGGGCGCTGATTGGATTGCTCCAGGCGGGCCTGTTGCAGGTGCTGCGATGACGCCGGTCCTCGCAGCCGGCGCGCTGCTCTTTCGGTGGGAAGAAGGGGAGCTGCTCTTCCTCCTCTTGAAAAACGCACGGCACGGAAGCTGGGGCTTCCCCAAGGGACACGCCGAAGCCGGCGAGAGCCCTGAGACCTGCGCCCGGAGGGAGATTCGAGAGGAGACGGGGATGGAGATCACCCATTTCCTGCCTGGATTCAAGGAAGTTCTCCATTACCATGTCCCCCCCGCCACCCGAGAAGACGGCGACGGTGATTATGACAAGGAAGTGCATTACTTTGTCGCCCCAGCTCCCAGCAGCAGGATCCAGCGGTCCAAAGAGCACCGGGAAAGCGCCTGGCTCAGCATCGAAGCGGCCAAAGAAAAGCTGCAAATTGCCGACCTCCGCCTCCTTCTGGACAAAGCCGGGAGCTTCCTCCGGAGCAAAGGCGTTACGGACGGAGAACTTGGAGATAAAAATTGGTCATGAGTACGCAAAAGCATGGGAAGACCTTCCCTTCATCCAGCCTGAAAGCACACTCCCTGGGCGCCCCTGCCCTTGTTTCCTTGCTGATCTGGAGCTTCTCCACTCCTCTTCCAGGACAGAGCCCTTCGCCCCAGGCAAACGTTCCAAGCCCTCTGGACTCCTCCAACTACAAGCCCATCGACCCCTTCAACAAGCCCTTCCAATTCTTTCTCCCCAAGTTCACCGTGACCTCGGCAAAGAGTGGCGACCCAGCCAGGGGAGGGGGCCTGCGTCTTCTCCAGGATGCCGAACACCTGCTCAAGATTTGGATGGCCGACAAATCGCACAGCTTCGACGAAGAGGGGCGTCCCTGGTCCGACCTGCCCGATTTCGCAAAACTTCTCAAGAAACTCCGTCCCCAACTTACGAGGCAGGGGGGCTACCTCCTCATGGTGGCCGCGAACTTCGCTTCCTCCCACTACCGAAGGGCTGCCCACTTTGCATCCCTCTTTCTCCCCTCCCCTCAAGAGACTTTCGATCTCCTTCCCTACGCCCCCTATGAACCCGATTTTGGGATCCGGCGAGAAGCTATCGCGAGGATGCTCCCCTTCCTCGAACGCCATCTGAACCCCAAAGTGGAGAAGGGGAAACCGAAGCCACCCGAATATATTTTTGATCCCATCCCCTTCCTGGACCTCAGTCGCGCCTCATGGGTCCCCGACCGCATCCTTGCCTTCAAGGTGTTGACCATCTATGCCAAACACCGCCCCAAGGACGCTGCTGTAGGGCTCAGGAGAATCCGTCCTTGGATCCAAAAATCCCTGGAGGACAAGAGTCCATTCCTCCAGAAAGCGACCCGCCGATTGATCCGCACTCTCGAAGGAGACCCAAAGACCGCCCCCCTTGGCTCGGCCAAGGAAAGCTTGGAAAGGTTTGACCAGGCCATAGAAAAATGGCTTCCCAATGTTCTCGTCCAAGGAGGGATTTGCGAAATTTTTTCCCCTCAGAGCCCTAAAATGAGGGTCCTCGCCCAAAAGGGGCTGGACTGGATCGAATCCGGCAAGGTCGGATTTCCTGATACAGTTCCTGTTGTGGGCTCCACCTTTCGCAAGGCAGCCCGAGGGCTTCGCCTGAGAAAAGTTCCCAAAGCGCTTCGGGTCTTCGGCCTCCAGGAGGGAGATTGCATTACCGCCATCAACGGGCTCCCCATCCGGGATTCCCGTACCTTGGCCCAAATCCTTCGCAAAACCCTCAAACACATTCCCTGCAGCATCACAGTGGAATGGGTTGGAACCGAGGGGCGGGAGAAGGCACGTCGGTACGTCGTCTATAAAAAAGATCCCACTTGGCACAAGTTCCACCTCAAGTGGCGCCCCGAACTCAAGCAGTACTTCGAACGCCTCCGCTTGCAAAAACTCATGAAAAAGAGGTAGGCAGGAATCCAATTACACCCCAGATCCACCCCATGAATCCCTCGGGGTAAAGGCTTCACCCTCCATGGAGCATTTCTTTCGGGGACATTTTCACCTTTTGGGAATCTTTTTGTTAGAATCCCGTTCCAACCCGAATCAAAACACCAAAGCAAGTTTCTCTTTCGCTCAATTGTCGGAGAACCCAGATGTCCAGATCTCCCATGGTCTCTTTTTTCCGCGGCCTGACCCCCGCAATTGTTTCGACCGCCTTCTTCTCCGTGCCCTTCCTTTTCGCCTCATCCCAGGTAAGAGCTCAGAAAACCTACAAAAATTCGAAATATGGCTTCGAATTCAAGATCCCCAGGGATTTCCATGAGGTCCCAATCAACTTGGACGAAAAATGGGTGGTCGCCAAGTTCCTCTACAAGCGCGCATTGACAGGAAAACGGGTTTTCAGGGAAATGACCCCCGAGATTCGAGTCATTATTTTCCCGAAGTTCTCGGCAAAGGAGTTCGCAAAAAAGCGCATCCACAAGGTGAAGGAAGGGAAGGAAACCGTCATTACTGCCCTCCAGAATCCCTATAGGAACTACAAGGAGTACTTGCGGGAGAATTACAAAAAAGGCGGATGGTTCGTCAAAGACGAAAAGGAGATCAAGATCGCCGGTCTGCCTGCCGTCCGTAAAATCATCGAAGTTTCACGGAAGATGGCCGGGGAAACCAAGGCCTCCGATTATCTCTACGCCTGGGAGATCCATTATCCTGACGCGACCTACGTCATCCAGTTTGAGATCATCGCCAATTACGTCAAAAAGTTTCGCGCGCCCATCAAGGGCGCGGCCCGAAGTTTCAAACCCATCCCAAGGACCGAGGATCTAAAGACTCCAACGGCTACAGGGGCAACGATTCGGATCAAAAAAATCGACCCCAACTCCAAGGGCACCGAAGCCTCTACTTCCCCTGAGGGTCGCCGCAGGATCCGCAAAGCCAAACTGGCGAAAATCATCACCAAAGCGAAAAAGTCTCTCCCTCCAGGATGGGCCTTTTATCAAAAGAAACCCTTTGTGTACCTCTACAACCAAAAGGTTGGAATCCGCTTTGTAAAGAGGGTCGCCAAACAGTCCAACATGCTTTGGAAATGGCTTCACCAAAACCTGGATTTCATCGGTCAAGACTACGCAGTCGGAGGAGTCATTCGGATCTGCAACTCAGCGGCGGAGGCAAATGCCTACATCGATACCAGCGGCAAGAATGCATATTCCGCAAGGACAAGGGAGGTCGTCATTTACAAGGATCGGGACTGGGGCTTCGACGATATCAGCTGGTACCTCAACGCGGGCATCACCCAGAGGTTCTTGGCTGATAAGAACGAGAGACTCTGGTATTCCCTCCCTCCTTGGTTGGACGATGGTTTCACCTATTACATCAAGAATTTCAAACCCAAGAACGGCCA
>DROQ01000028.1 GCA_011321845.1 Planctomycetota bacterium
GCAACAAATGGCAAAATGCTAGACGAGCCATTGGGCGGGAGCTCAACCCGCCCAAGCCGAATTCCTGGACCTCTCCGAAGCGCCCACCCCCAAGGGGGACACCCATTTTTTGCTAACAAAAGAATGGGTGTCCCCCTTGGCCCTTGCCCTTTCAAAAGAAAAGAATGGGTGTCCCCTTTGGGCCTCCCCTTGGGCCTTTTTACCCAGCAGCAGCAACAAGTCCTACAAAACCTAGACCTCCCCCCTCACTCCCCAAACAGCCTCCTGCACGCCCGCACCCCGTGGTAGCTCCGCCGCCCCGCCTTCGCGGCAGCCTCGGCCATACTCCCAGCCTTCCCCGCAACCCGAAAAAAGAACTTCCCAAATCCCTCCACGGCCTCCATCCACCTCTCCGTGTCCAACTCCAACCTTTCCAGCAGCGGCGGCACCGACTCCGGCACCGACCCCCGCTTTCCGATCCGCACACGCCTCCCCGCGGCCTCCACCATCGCCAAATACTCCCACACCTCAAACCCCACAAAGGGCGAACCTGCCTCATCCAAAGGCGCTAGCCACATCGACTCCCGCAGCTTCTTACGCTCGCTCTTCAGCAATGCCTCCTGCCGCTTCGTCAGCTTCTCACCCTTCCGCCTCTTCTTCTCATACTCCTTCACACGACGCTTCGCCTTCTCTCCCGTCAACCGCTCAAATGCGCTCGTAAACTCCGACTCATCTAGCGACTTCGCCATCCCCGCCCGCACAGGATTCAGCTCGATGTATTGCATACACACCGCGATCACCGGCAGATCCTCCAACCGCGTGCACTTAAACCGGCCATCAAAAAAACGACCCTTACACCCATCCTCCAGATTCGCGATCGTCGCGATGTATTGATTCTGCAGCTGCATGAAAAAGCTAATGTTCGAAAGCTCCTCCCGCGCCCGTGCCATCAACGCCACGTTCTTCGTCAGCTCCCTAAGCTCCTCCTTCGAAGGTACCGCCGCCTCCCCATTCGTCTTCCGCCGCTTCGGAAACAGCTTCCACCAACGCTTGGCAACCTCCTTGTTACTCCACTTCGCCACCAAGTCCGGCCGATTCCGAAGCGCTAGGTGGTAGTGATTGCAGAGGATCGCATACGAATACACCTGGACAGCGAAGATCCCCGAAAGATGCTTCAAGCGATCTCGGATCCAAGCCTTGCGATGGTCGTAGTTGCGCTTCGAATACTGATCAAATCCACACAAAAAGGCCTGCCGAACGCAACGCACAATAATGTGATAGAACCCCGGCTGACTCTGGTCGATGATCTCTTTCCGCGCCCTGGTCATGTCTCCCCCTCTCGCAATACAACGCAGGCGCTCTCCCCCCAAGCTGCCTCGGGATTCCCAAGAATGCGCCCTTCAAAGAGAGGGACGCTCCCAGGACCAAACCAGCAGCGGAATTTCGAAAAATTCGAAATTCAAAACATGGATGTCCCGGCAGGCCCCCGGCAGGCCCAGCTGTTAGGGGATCAATCGGAAGGCAAATTGCGATTCTGAAACGAGGCGGGCCTTCGCATCCAGCAAACGGACGCGATATTGATAGAGTCCTAAAAAGGTGGGGGAGAGAGGTTTCGGAACTGGTAGCCCCCAAGGCATGTTCGGGATCTGGGTGTAGCCCGGAAGGAGAAGAGGAAGGGTCAAGATCTTCCAGGTCCCAAGGTTGCGGGGGAAATCCAGTTCGGCGCTGTAGATCAGAAGTTGAGAATTGGCGGTCGTGACCTCGATCCTCTCCTGCCAAGCGATCCAGGAGCCTGGTTTGAAGCTCTGCTGACTGGGAGGCGAAACGCGAACGAAAAAAGGGTGTCCCCGCAGGAAACAGAAGTTTCCTTTGCTGGTGTCCCAGTTGGTGATCCCTAGGTCAGGGGCATCGGTGAACAGGTAGTCGATTTTTAGGGATTGCTTGGGCCAGGTTTTGAGGGAGAGGGTCCGCGTTGGACGGTGGAAACTGTAAGTCCCTGGGCCAAGGGTTTTTCCGTCAACGACCACACGGTCCAAGCGGACCACGGGACCCTTGCGCAGCTGCAAGATTTGCCTCCCACCCTTTAGGGAATGGGTCTCACCCTTAACCTCTCGCAGACCATCCCTGTTCATATCGTCGACGAAGATCGCTTCCACGACGCTGGTACCCGCAGTTTGCCAACTGGGGCTAAGGGCGAGTCTCTTCCCGAGGTTTTCAAAGATGGCGGTAGGGGCCCACCAACCTCCTCCTACAAGGTCC
>DROQ01000029.1 GCA_011321845.1 Planctomycetota bacterium
CAAAAACCATGGCAGCATCAAAGAGATTGGCGACCCCGGAAAGCGGGTCTTCATCTATGGGTTCCAAAAGCCTTGATCGTTTCCTTGCGCGTTTCAAAGGACGAAGCATCACTTTCCTCCCCCTTCCTCAAAGATCCTGCATAGGAAATCCACTGCGACGAGATCCATTGCATACCATCGGCGCCGGGAGAGGGACATCACAAAAAAGAGCCCCCCCACCAAAAGCCCAAGAACCGTTGTTGAAAAAGCAACAGCCAGATTTTGGGCCATCTGTTCCATATCTCCCCGGGAGAGGCCCAAAAGGGCCGGCCCCATGGGAATCAGGGTCCCCATGAGCCCCAACATGGGACCGATACGGATCCCGACACTCATTCGGCCGAGCTTCCCTCGTGCTGCAATTTCCAGGTCTTCAGAAACCTTTGCCGCATAGATAGGCTTTCTGAGGATCGAAGGCCCTTCCTCCTGGAATTTCGCAAGAAAACCTGGAAGGGAATCCATGCTGAAGAAATCCTCAAGCGAACACTCACCTTGCAGGATTCTTCGTTCGAATTGCCTCCAATGCTCCATGCCGTCTTTTCGGGTACTTCGTTCTCGGAGGAAGCCTCCCAACTCCAACAGCCCCCAAGCCAGAAAAAGAAGGAGAGCGACCATGACGGGAACGAGGAGGAAAGAGCTGATGGAATAGAGTATGTCAACGAATACGTTCATCTTTCTTTTCCGAGAATCAGGTGCCTTATTCCCCAAAGCGAAAGTAATAACCAAGGCATAGGAGAAGGAGTAGGGCTATGGCCGTCACAAGACCTTTCCAAGGAAAATCCAAACGGACTGGAGTCTTCTCCTGGAGAACCTTTCCCTCAACGGATGCCCGCTTCTCCTTAGAAGATTCAGGGGGGCGTGGAGACCTCGGCCGCTTGCTGGGAGCCTGGACAGGAATCGTGGAAGAAAGGTTTTTTTTCGGATTCTCCTTAGCAGCCTTCAGCTTTTCCATTCGGTTCGCAAGCCTCTCTCCCCTCCCTCCCATTTCCCGAAGAACCTTGGCCACAAAAGCTTTGAGCTTCTGGTTCCCCCCACCAAGAATTCCTCCGCTCTCCCCATGTCTAAGAATGGATTGGGCAAAGCCTTCCGCTAGTTCCTGGACCATCCGAGGGCTTGCCTTCCAATAACCCTTGCGAACCACCTCGAGGAGGATCTCATGGATTTCCTGTGCGGCAAAAGGGTTCACCCTTTCCAACCAGTCCTTCATCCCTAGTTTTTTCTTATCGCGAAGATAAATGTCAACGATTCGCTCGAAGAGATCATCGCTTACCGATCCCGGTCTCATGATCTTCCACCCGTAGGCATTGGAAACATAGGTGGCGATCATGTCCGCACCCGCATAGTTTTCCTTCATCATCCCTTGGATCCACTTCCTGTTGAAAAGACGCCCCCGGAAATCTTTTCGAAGTGCATCTTCCGCACGAACCATCGTGCTCCGGTCGGGATCCCGCACGTCGGAAAAAAACCATTCCGGTTCCTTCCCCGTCACATGCTTGATGGCCATGGATAGACTCCCCCCCTTGTACCAATCGTATTTGTTGGAAAGGGGGCTGCGGGTACGATCCGACCAACTCCTCAGAAGGATTTCTGTTCCATGAAGTTGACCGTTGAAGGCTGCCCTAGACTCCACTCCCCAGAGACCTTGGGTGTATACATAACTGGAATGTTCGATATAGGTCTCCATCAGCTCCGCCCGGTTTTCCCAATCTCCTGAGCGCTCGACCAGGTAATAATAAGAACCCCCACCCATGTCACTGGGAGCCCTTCCAAAGATCCTCCCTCGAGCCAACCGATAGGCTCTTTTTGTTGGAACCCCTTTTTGGACCAGGCCCGCTTGGATCGCCTTTGTGTGGTTCAGGATTCCTTCGGCCCCATCTGCTTGGGTATGAATCAACCGAATCGCCTTGTCCAAGAGACGCATCCGACTTGGAAGCATGTCCCGGTAATATCCCAATACGGAAAGAAAGACATCCACCCTGGGTCGCCCCAATTCCTGAAGGGGAACGATCCTTAAGTCGGTAACAAGATTCCTGGAATCCCACACAGGACGAATCCCTAAAGCCCAAAGGATTTGGGCTTCCATCACTCCGAAATCCTGAAAGGTCGCGAAAGAATTCAGGGTAAAAGCGATTCGTTCCGGAAAACGACCCTTCCTTCGATAAAAGTCCTTGAGTAGCTGATCCAACAATTTCCTTCCCAACTCCCAGGAGGGTCGAGTAGGAACCTCCTGGGGATTGAGAAGGTACATATTGCGCCCCGTAGGCAACACAGCTGGATTCCTGTCGGGACTGTTGGATGGCCCGGGTGGAACGAACCGCCCCTCTAACGATCCCAACAAATTCCGGATCTCGGCTGCAGCTCCCGCAAACCCTTTTTGCAGTTTTTTTGCCAGGGCGAACCCCTCACGGAGTCTTTTAGGAAGGCCCCTTGCAGGCATCTCCTGACCCGAAAAGCGGGCCCCAATTCGTTTCAAAGAGTCCATCGGTGACAGGTTTTCTTGAAGAATCAGCCTTAGAACTTCTCGGCCTTTTTTTTGGAGATACTTCTCTTCATCTCCGGAGCTGAGCCGTTCAGAACCAGGAACGGAAATTACCTCTCCAAGCGCATCGAGGAATGGCTTACGCAAACAGGTCAAAATCCAATCCGGCAATAGCTCTGCTGGAGGGGGTTCACCTAGGACATGCAAACTTACAGGAACCGTCTCATTGTGAATGTCATGAAGATAGGCAACAACCTTCATGACCTCCTCGGGACTCAAGAGGCCGCCTTCTTCCAATTCCAGATGAAGATCCTTTTCCAGATGTAAACGTTTGAATTGAGTGGTAATGCTTTTCAGGAAGGCTCGTTTCAAAGCCCCATGGGGAAGGACCACCCATTTATCGATATCGGCATGCAGGTTTTTCAGCTCGTCCGAAAAACCTGCTTGGATACTGGGGGGAACGAGATGGTCAATCAGTACGGCGTAGGCCCGCCTTCGAACGGGTGAGGACTCTCCCAAATTATTGATCACCCAAGGATTGATGTTGGGAAGGGAGCCCATAAGGACATCGGGCCAATCATCCTGGGATTGAGCGCTGGGTTTGGTGGGAAAAAGGAATTCCGTCCCATGGGTTCCAAAGTGGACCAGAGCATCAGCCTGGAATCCTTCCTGGAGCCAAAAATAGGTCGCTAAATAGTTATGAGGCGGTGGAATGGTTTTGTCATGGACCTTGGAGGAATCGTGGGCTTCTCCTTTGAGGGGTTGAGGAAGCAAAACGATGTTCCCGAGTTGGATCCTCGGAACAACAATAAAAGATTTTCCTCTTTTCAGATCTCGCCAAACCAGGAAGCGACCGGGAGGAGGCCCCCAATGATCCAGGATCACCTTTTGGGCCCTCTTGCTTAACTTGCTTCGAAACCATTGTTCATACAAGTTCTTGGGAATCAGAAGAGCTTTTTTACTCCTTACCAGGCGTTCCAAAACTTCGGGGGCCCAAACCCCAATTTGCCGTCCCCGGTCCATCATCCAATCCAACAATTCCTTTTCGTCTTTTGGTACAGGAGAGACCCGATACCCCCTTTTCCGCATGGCTTCTAGGACCTTCACCAGGCTTCTTGGTCCATTCAAGTACATCCCCGTAGCACTTCCACGCATCAACTCTGCCTTGCCCATCTCCCGATCCCAATAGATGATTGCGACTTTTTTTCGGGAATTTGGCTTTTTCCGGAGCCGGATCCAGGCCATGACACGGTCACACAAATGGGAAAGCCGTTCGGAAATCGGAAGAAAGGCCTCAGCCCCCCCTCCCCCATACCGGGTCCCGGAGAGGGTCAAAGGCTCGATTTGCCCTAGGGCTTCCTGGGATGCTACTTCAAAAGCCAACTCATTCGGGGCAAGCCCCTTGTGGGAAGACTCCCATTCTTTGATGGATTGGTGGCGGAAAAAAAGCCCTTGAACGTGGAGCGCCCCAAGTCTCTTTCTAAAAGTAACGGACTCCCGGCCATGGCATGTATGAATGACAACTTCAGGTTTGAAGGAAAGCAGAAGCCGTTCGTATTCCTTCCCAGGGTCCACAAAAACCCCGACTAGAGCCCCGCGATCCTCTAAAGCCGAGGTCAGAGCCTTTACCACCGCCGCGTCCTGAAAGGACAGATGTTTTTCATGGACAGAGATGGCTACCCGCGGCCTCTTCACCCAACCCTCCCCTTGTTTCTTCCTCCAAGCCAAAAAACTCGAAACGTCACGAAAACGCTCTTCTCGATCAGGGTGAGCGAGCCTCAAGGAAGGGGGGGAGAGCGGAGGGAGAACCAGGTTCTTTCCCCCCAAATAACGGTGTTTCAAATAGAGGAGCAACCTCTTTAAATTTTCCGGGGGAGAACGGTAATAGGCTTGAGCTTTTGGATCTCTGGTTAAAACCTTATCTTGAACAAGCCCGGAAAGTCGGCGCCCAGCCAAACCGGACAAATCGATGATCGATAGATCCCTCCGGGCGGTTTTCGCCCTCCTGAAAAGGATTCGATATTGATCCCTCCATTCCGAGCGAACATGCTGGACCACAACAAGGCGGAAGGATGAAAAATCCACCTGCTGCCTCTGGATCGCTTGATCGTCGATGTAAGCAATTTTCAGATCAAGTTCTTTGCTCTCTTTCCTCAATACCTCGAACATCCCCCCATGGAGCCCCACGAAGGCGATATCCCCTCCCTTGTTTTGTGTGTTTGGTGGATCGACAACAAGAAGAGGAAGAAGGGAAAGAAGACTTGTGGCTAGAAGAGGCATCGTTTCCTCCCTCACCCGCATGATTCGAAATCCAAAACCATGCGGGTCAGACGGCGTTTTCCCTAAGACCTGGAATCGAGGGGGGGAGATCAGGAAAGAATGGGAATGATCCCATTGGTCAAGTAGGGGAGATTGCTTGGAGGAAGAATCAGGTTTTGGAGGGGGATCGCTTTCCCACTCAGGGAGGGGTCATTCGGAATGGGAATGGATAGGTCCAGTCTTCCATCGCTTGGGACGAGTGCCCCACCCAAGACAAAGATGGGAAGAGAAAGATTCAGATAAAGCACTCCCATCGGGGTCCTTTGAACGCCTACTCCAAGCCCCAAGAGGGTGATCGCGTAGCTTCTTCCCGGAGCAGCCTGGATCAGGCGAAGGTTTTTTCCTTTTAGCTGAAAACGTGAAAATTCGGGAAAACGTGAAATCCTCGAGAGGGAACCATTTGCGGAAAAAACGTGAAGTTGCTTTGAAGTCTGAATGAAGCCAATGGATGAATTGGCTGCTATGGATTGGACGGGCCCTTGGAGACTGACACTGTCCCATGAGTTATGGAAGAGCCCGAAGCCATATCCATTCGCACCATCTTCGATCAGGGTCACGACGCGATACCCGACAATTTGCCGTTTCGTTCCTGTACGAACGGTCGCCCACCGGACCAATTTGCTATCCCAAACATGAACCAGGTTCCCATCACTCACGAGGAGAAAGGACCCCCTCCCCCTCCGGGGAAGAGTCACCGAAGCGGACGAACTCGCCGACAATCGAACCCAAAAGGGGGATCGGGCGGAAAAGGCTGTAAATCCCCCCTTCCTCCTCTCCACCACGGAATTCCGAAGCAAGGTTATGTTGGAAGAATTCAATTCAGGAGACTTCACCCATCGATCCAAAATGGGGCTGTAAGCATAGGAAAAGGGGATCCCCTTGGCATAGGCCACCGATTCATTGGTGCTGACTTTGAAGTTACCCACCAGGGGAGGACTGAACCTCCCTGTTACTCCGGAGAAACCAAGGACCTTCTTGTCCGCCGAAGAAGAAATCGTGATCAATTCGGAGTTCGCATCCACGGCAGGAAACTTCATCCTCACCGTCTTGAAACCACCTTGCGTTGCGGCGTAACAAGCGATTTGATCCCCCACCACAATGGCCGCGACTTGCCGCCCAAAGGAAACAGAAGGAGTCTGAGAAGCTTTGTAACTTGAGACCGTTCCAAGATGACCGCTGAATGCAGTGATATCCAAGCCATTCACCCAGAGAACGAAACCTCTTCCCAAGGTAGGATTGGCAGTGGAGGGAAGATCGATTTTTACCCATTTTTCGGCCCCGCCGGCAAAAGCGAAAGCCGTCTTGCTACTCATGACGAGCCCAACATTCCCCTTAGCCACAAGATTCATCCCTTGTCCGGCAGCAGTCGTGCTTGCCCACTTTCCACTTCCAACACTGAAACCGAAAGCCCGGAGGCCATCGTGAACCACTGCGCATAACTGACCGACCGCGATGGAAGGGTTCGCATTCAACAGGGTAATGGGAGTAAAAACCCCTTGAAAAGCCGAAAAGCCATAAACCTTCTTCCCATCCTGAACGAGAGTGACCCAGTTGGCCGAAAGTGGGCCCGGAAGAACCTTGCGACCGGGAGAGACGGAAATACTGTCAATGGTCCCCCTCCGAGAGGACCATCCGTAGACCCGATTCCCGTCCTCCACGATGGCGTAGGCGTTATGGGTGGCCACCGTCGCATTCGGGGAAACCTTCAAAGAAGTCCAGCGCCTCAAAATCCCCGAATAAAAAAGGATTTCATTGGTCTTCTTTACGGTAAGAGAGGTCCCCATCGACCGGATCTGACCGGTTCCAGCTGCCAAGGGGATGGTATTCCAATGGGAACCTTCCGCATTTTGCGCTTGAACTCCCACTCCGAAGAACAACAGGGAAAACCCGAAGAAAACAGACCTGTCCAAGGGGAAAGAGAGAAAAGAAAAAGACCTTGTTCTAAGCATTTGTTTGCACTCTTCCTTTGTTGGGGAAACCGATGGAAAAGAAGGGAAATTCCAGGAGGTAGAATCTCAACGGCTCATGAAATAGGGTCCCAGCTGGGGAGGATTCGGAGGATCCTTAAGGAACGCTTTGGGGATCTTTTCA
>DROQ01000030.1 GCA_011321845.1 Planctomycetota bacterium
AGACAGCAGCGCCCAAGTAGTAGAGGGGTGGCTCCCAGGCCATGTAGTTGGGTACCTTCCGCCACTCGCGTTTGTGCGTCTCCAGGTGTATGCGCCTTAACTCGGGAGGAGCCAGCAACGGATGGGGGGGCGGTGTACCCGTATTCAAGTACTCGGGAGACTGGTAGAGCAGATACTGCTCCAGCACTTCGTCTTCGAAGGGAGGCAAGCCACCCTCGGGAAATCCGAGACGGGCGTATTTTTGAACAGTATCCCAGTGCAGTACCTCGTCCACGGGGGAGAACGGCGGAAAGGCTACCTGGAAGAGGAGAAGGCGAAGGACCGCGAAGATAACCAGCGACCAGAGTCCCAGGGGTGGAAGCAGGGGGGGTGGCTTCGAGGTGGCAGACCGATAATTCATTCCACCTTCCCTCTCATGGTCTCAGGTCTTCCAGGATCCGGGATCATTCCTCAAATTGTTCCTCTAAGCTCATTCTTGGGTAGGAGGGTCTCTTCGAAGGAGAATAGCACAGCCGGAGTACTGTGATGCGATCGGATCGGGCTTGTCGCCCAAGGCAAGCGGCCGAGAGTTCTCGAAGCAGGGTGGGGAGTCAACCGCATTCTTCGGGCTCTCTGGAGGGCCTCTCTACCGCCCAGGCCCCCGACCTCCTCGCCGAGCACATCCTCGAAGAAGCACGCAGCAAGAAGGGATGAAGATCCCGAGGGCCCACTGGGTCCACTGGTGGGCGGGGCCCAGGGTGCGCGTCGAGAGATAGACGACATAGCTCAGGGGGCCGAGGATCCCGAGGACTTGGAGGGGGAGGAGGCGGCCCTTTGGCTCTTCTTCGTTCTCTGCTTCCAGGAGGATGAAGGGGATCCACCAGAAGGCGTACCAGAGGTTGGGGAAGGCCAGGCCGAAGCCGACAACGAAGGCCATGGTGCGCGCCGCTGCTCCGGCGAAGTCCCGCCCTCGCCAGACCCGGAAGGCCTCGAAGAGGGCGTAGAGGACACCCAAGCCCATGAAGATCCGGCGGAAGAGGCTGTCCAGGGGCAGGCCCATGCAAGCGCAGAGCAGATGCTGGAGGGAGGCTCCTTCGATCTCGGCCTGCTGGGTCAGGAAGGAGAGTCCGGTCTCCCGCCAGAACAGCAGCCAGCAGAGCCCGAAGAGCAGGACACCCACGAGGTTGCCCCAGAGGGCGGGGCGGAGCCTCCGGCGTCGCAGCGCTTCGGCCAGGAGCAGGGGGATGAGGGCGAGGGGGGTGAACTTGATCAGGACGCCGAGCCAGAGGAGGAGGGAGGCCTGGAAGAGGGCTCCTCGACGGAGGGCCAGGACCATGGCCAGCAGGGGCAGGAGGAGGAGGGCGTCGTTGTGGCCGCTGAGGAGGGCCTCGGTCAGCACGAAGGGGTTGAGGAGGAGGGCCAGCATGACGGCCGTCCCCGCGTGTTCCCTGAGGAGGCGCCCTGTGCGGAGCAGGACTCCCAGAAGGGTGGCCTTGAACAGCAGAGCCCCGGGGAGGAGGGCCAGCAGCCCGGGTGCCGAGGCCGGGAGCAGGCGCGCGACGAGGTCGCTGCCCCAGGCGGCCGCGGCCGCGAGCAGGAGGGCGATGGGGCCATAGGGGTTGGGGTTCTCGCCCCAGCCCTTGGCCAGGGCCATCAAGGGGTCCCTGGCGGCGAGGTCCCTGGGTGGGTGGAGGTAGGGATTGACGAAATGCAGGGCCAGCTCCCTGCCGCGGACGATGTAGATCCCCAGGTCCTCCGAGAGGAAGGCCGGCACCAGCACCAGTACCAGGAAGAGGCCAAGCCCCTCCCGCAGCGTCCGGATCCCCGGCTTCCAGAGCATGAGGGACACCCATGCGAGGTAGCCCAGGGTCTCGGCCAGGTGCAGGGCCGGCGCCAGGGCCCCTCCCCAGAAGAAGAGGTGCCGGACGGCGATGGGGAAGAGGAGGAGGGCGCTGATCAGGGCCGTGCGCCTCGCGCTGCCTGGAGAAGGCCCAAGACGGGGAGAACCTGGAGTGGGGGAGAGAGTCATCCTAGGCGATCTTCCTGCAATCGGGTCCCATAGAGGCTAAGCGCGGTTCTCATGCTCATTCTCATGCTCATGCGGGACACCCATCCCCGGGGGCGAGGAGGTCCTCTCCCAGCAGCTCCCCGTAGAGCCCCAGCAGGCCCCGGACGTGGGCCTCCCAGGTGAAGCCCCGCGCCCGCGCCAGCCCCTTCGCCCGGTTCCGCTCCCGCAGGGCCTCGGCCTTGCGCAGGCAGTCCCGGACCACCCGCAGCATGTCGTCGGGATCCTCTGGGTCGAAGAGGGCCGCCAGCCCCCCGGCCGCCTCCTCCATCCCCGAGCCCTGGGAGCAGGCCACCTGCGTCCCGCGCGCCATGGCCTCCAGGATGGGGATGCCCCAACCCTCCACCAGGCTGGGGTAGACGAAGAGTTCCGCCCCCTCGAACAAGGCCCGCAGCGTCGCCTTGGGCACATAGCCCGGGAAGCGGAGCCGCTCCTCCACTCCCCTCTCGCGCGCCAGGCTCCGCAGCTCCTCCCGCTTCTCCTCCCCCAGGCCGCTGATCACCAGCAGCCGCTCCCCCAGCTCTCCCGCCTTCTCCAGCTCCCCGAGCAGGGGGACCAGGGCCTTGGTGTTCTTGCGGTCCAGGCCCGCCCCGATGGCGAAGAGGTAGGGCCGTCCCCCGCAGATCTCCGCCCGCAGCGCCTCTCCCTCCCGCGCCGCCCCCTCCCCGGCCTCGGCTTCCAGCGCCTCCAGGTAATAGGGATCCACCCCGTTGTAGAGCACCCGCACCTTGTCCGGAGCCGCCCCGAAGCGCTGCACGATCTCTCTCTTGCTGAACTCCGAAACTGTCACGATGGCGTCCGCCCGTCGCACGAAGGCCCCCGTCCGTTTCCGCGCGTAGCGCACAAAGGCGTCCTCCAGGTCCGCCTCCAACCAGGTGACGATTACATCGTGCAGGGTCATGACCAACTTGGTCCCATGGCCCAGCGGGGGACGAGGGGGAAGGCTGTTGTAAGTCCCGTGGTGCAGATCCACCCGGTCCCGCATCAGCCGCCAGGGCAGGCCCAGCCGCTCCCAGGACATCAAGCGGTAGCCCGGCAGGTCGAAGCGCAGCCCCCGCTGCCCCTCCGGGATCTCCGGCAGATCCCTCGGCCGCTCCCGCTCGTGGTAGAGAAGGATCTCCGCCTTGGGCCTCAAGGCTCCCAGCTCCCGCATCAGGTGCCGCACGTAGAGCCCGATCCCCCGGGGGTTCTCCCGGAAGCCCTCGCGCGCGTCCAGGCTGATCCGCGGCCGCCGCCCCCTAGTCGATCCGGGTCGTGGGGATGGCGCCATTTTCGGTGATCATCAGAGTGTGTTCGTGCTGGCTGATCCGCACCCCCAGCTTCTCGGCGAGGGGGGGATACTCGTGGAGGAGGCGCTTCTTCCGGAGGAAGTTCAGCACCTTCTCGCCCTCCTTGGGCTTGAAGAAGCGGTGCAGGTCCCGGCGCGCGAAGGGCAGGCGGTGGTAAGCGTCCAGGAAGTGCCGGATGTCCTCGGGCAGCTTGTCCTTCATTTTGAGTGGCCGGGCCTGCTGGAAGACCTCCGGCTTGCCCACCTCCGCGATGTAACCCTTGCCGTCTGTGGCGAAAGGCTCGATCGCGATGGTCTGGCCCGGCTTGAGCCGCACCGGGCTCCCGTCGTCGTAGTTGGGGATCTGGGGCGCGCAGTGGATGTTGAACTTGGCCACCCCGTGCCCGGTCAGGTTGAAGACCGGCCGGAGCCCCATGGCCACGATGCTGTCATGGATGGCCCGCCCGATGGTGGACACGGCCACTCCCGGCCCCGCCACCGCGATCGCGTTCTCCAGGGCCATCTTGGAAGCCATCATCAGGGGGCTCCCGTCTCCGTCCCGCAGGTCCACCGAGACGGCGTTGTCGGCGATGTAGCCGTTTACGTGGGCGCCGAGGTCCAGCTTGAGGATGTCCCCCGGCTCCACCCGCGTGGGATCCTCCGGCGGGGGGCAGTAGTGGGCCGCGATGTGGTTGCGTGAGATCTGGCTGGGGAAGGCCGGCTCGGCGCCCAGCTCCCGGATCTTGTCATCGCAGGCCTGGACGATCTCGGCCAGCAGGACCCCGGGCTTGATGCATTCCCGCCCGAACTCCCGCACCTCGGCGGCGATTCGGCCGGCCTTCAACCACTGTTCTCGCTCCTCTTCCTTCATAGCCTCGACAAGATAGCCGCAAGGAGCGCCAATCCCTCGGAGAATTCGGAGGCCGTTCTAACGATATTCGATGCCGAGCACCGGCACCTGTCCCAAGGCCGTGGGGATCCCCCGAGCGGTCTTCATGGATCCGCTCCCCGTGGCCAGCAGGGTTCTCAACCCCAGGTCGGGCGGCGTCCCGACGCTCCAAGTCGGGACCTGGAGGAAGCCCATGTTGGCCGCCGCCCAGCCACTTCCTCTCTTTTTGAGGAGGGTGAGCCCCTGGGAGAGGAGTTGCACCCCCGAGATCCCGGGTTTCGCGAAGGGGATGGGGAGGAAACCCTGCGCGGGAAAGCGCGCCCGCCCCAGGGGATCGGCCCAGGAGGGGAGGATCAGCACGAGTCCCCCCGGGTCGAGGAGGAATCTCCCGCAAAACAGGGGGATACCCTGCTTCAACTTCTTGATTCCCCAGAAGGAGAGGCAGAGGGCTCCCGGCTCCGCCCCGCTCATCCAGGCGAAGCTGTCCACCATGGCGTTGTGGATGGAACCTGCAGAAAAGTAATTCAGGGGAGGGGCTGTCTTGGGCGTGCATCCCGGCCGCCCTGACAGGCTCGCCACCTGGGCGATGGGCGCGATCGCGTCGATGAGCACCACCTTGGGTCCTCCCTGCCCGTTCATGTCGTTGCCATAGTGGCGCAGGTCGATGCAGAGCGAACGCCCCTTGGGCCGGAAGGGGAAAGGCGTCTGAAACGGCAGCCGGAAGCCGAAGCCCTCGGGAAAACCATAGGAGAAGGCCACCGGAGGAAAGACCACCTTGCGCCTGGGCAACACCACCTTGCGATCCTTGCCCTCGTTCTGGGAGAACACCTTGGACAGCCAGCCCGGCCCCGTGACCGCCGTCGAGAGGTCCACCCGGACCTCGAGCACGAATCCCTGGGTCTTGGGCGTCCCACGATCCATGCCGTCCCGCCTCCAGGAGAGCCCCGTCAGCGTCCCCGAAAATTGGGAGGGAATCGCCACAATGGTCTGCGCCCGAAACTCCGCCGAACCCTTGAAGATCCCCCAGGGCGCTCCGAACTCCACCTGGTTCGTCCCAAAGTTCCCCTCGACCTTGTCATAGCCCAGGGGAAGAACCAAACGCTTCTGGCTCTGCCCGAAAAGTGGTCCGAGGCAGAGAAGGGTCGCGAGGAGAGATCGAATGGGGAGAGGCATTGAACAAACGAAGGGTTTTCCGCATTCTCGGCATTTCCAAGTTCCCATATCAAGGGAAATATGGAAAAGAGAGGCCTCGTTCTCATGCGGCTTTTGGGCTCTCAGAATTCCTGTCGGAAGTGGCGCCTCATGAGATAGGCCATCTCCCTCAGAAAGCGTTCGGGATCCTGGAGGATCGCATCCTTCTGGTCCTCCAAACCCAGCCGCAAGACGTAACGCTCGGCGATGGGCAGGAGGGCTTTCTCACGCTTTCTCCCCCTGGGGAGCCTCCCTTCGAGGTATTCCAGGAGGTTCAAGTCCTCGGGGTCCAAGCGGGTCAGGCTGCGGGAATCCAGGAAGCGCAGGTTTCCCCCGAGATCCTCGAGGGAGACTTCGGTCAGGGGGCGTTTCAGGGGGCCGGGGATCTGGAGGTCGCGGATGACGATGGTCTGGGCGAGGAGGTCGCCGATCCTCCGTCGGCCTGGAACCAGGGCGGGGATGAGGAGCATGATGGGGATCTCATCGACGTAACGAGCGAGGTTGCGCAGGAGGGAGGGGCCGAAGGTCAACCCTCGCCCGGAGAGGTGGACCACCTTGATCCCAAGGCGGCGTTTTCCCGGGGTGACGCCTCCGCGTTTCACCTCGAACCAGATGAAGTAGAGCGTGCTTCCCAGGAACCAGAGGACGAGCAAAAACCCAAAGAAAAAGGCTTCCACCCCGGAGGGCAGGCCACCGACGAAGGTGAGAACGAGGAAGAGGAGAAAAACGAGGAGCCCGACTCCCCCAAGAATGAGGTAGTCCAGGATGACCGCCGCGATCCGGCTCCCCAAGTCGGCCACGGGGAATTCCAAGACGGTCATTTCGGGGGTCTCCACTCGGAAGACTTCGCCCTGTTGCTGCCAAGGGTACTGGAATTCGTTTTCGGGCAAGGGTCTTCCTGGTTCGGATGCTATGCTTCGCCTGTTCCACTCATGTTAAAGGAATCATGGGAAAACCTTCAAGCGACAAGGCGGAAAGGGGAGGGTTCTCGAGCCCCGAGGAGCAATTGGCGGCCCAACTCCAACCTCTGCTGGACCTCGCGGAGCGCAAGGGCCTCCGAGCCCTCAAGGGCGAACAGGTTCTCCAGCTTGGAGCCCTTCATCGCGCCATTGGAACCCAATTGGCCAAGGCGCGGGCCTTCCGGGGCAGCGCCCGATCCCAAGCCGAGCTGAACGCCCTCTTCGCCCGGAGCCACAACCTCCTCTATGGCAAGTCGGCGGCGGGCAGCTCCTCCCTGTTCGACTTCGTCGCCCGTTTCCCCGCAGTGGTCCGCAAGACCTGGCCTTTTCATCTCGCCTCCCTGATTCTCTTTGTCCTGGGTGCCCTCTATGGCTACCTGGGGACCCGGGCGGACCCTGAGTGGGGCGCACAGTTTTTTCTTCCGGGTGATCCGAGGAGCCCCTTCTCCGACCGGGGCACTCTCTTGAATGTTCTGCTCATGGGCCGGGAGGGGGAGCTTGGGATCGGAGTGAAGTCCTTTTTCGCCAGCATTCTCTGGATCCATAACACCAAAGTCGCCCTGGTCTCCTTTTTCTCCGGTCTCCTCCTCGGGATCCCGACGCTCTACTTGATCTTTTCGAATGGCATCACGCTGGGCGCCTACACCGAGGTCTATGTTTCCCATGAGCTGGGCCGTTCCTGGTTCGCCTGGGTCCTCCCCCATGGAGTGACCGAGTTGGGAGCCATCCTCCTGCTGTCGGGGGCCGGGCTTTGGATCGCCTGGCTCCTGATCTTTCCCGGGGATCGGACCCGCCTGGGCGCCCTCCGCCACGAATCCTCGAGCATGCTCGCCCTGGCCCTTGGCGCTTTCCCCATGTTGTTGGTTGCGGGTTTGCTGGAGTCCTTCCTTCGTCAATCCTCTGCCTCGGATTCTTTTCGATTAGGATTCGCCGCGGTCAGTTTCGTGCTTTGGCTCCTTTTCTTCCTCCTGGTGCGCCCCTCCCAATCCCGCATCCGCAACCGACTCCAGGCCCGCAGCCTCGCCGAAAAAACCATTCCCCTTCCAGAGGACGAAGACCTGCTCGCCTGGCTGGCTCCCCGCGAAAAGCGGGTTTAGCGTCCGGCCTCGTCTGTTTTCGAGGGGGGCGGGCTCGGCCCATCCTCTCGTTCCGTGCGCTTGGGGCCGCTCTGCCCGATCATCTTCGAAGGGGAGGTCCGGGTCCGGGGACCCTGAACAAGCGGCTCAGACGCGGCCCAGGCGCATTTGGAGGTATTTTCGGATCAGCGGGCCAGTGAGCCTCTGAGGGTCCATGTCCAGGGTGGGGATCCCCATGCGTTCGATCCGGGCGAGGACGCGACGGCGCTCGGCGAGGAGCTGGGCGGCGACCGCCTTCTCGAGGAGGCTTTGGGGATCTTTCGCCCCGGCTTGGAGGATGCGACCGGTCTGTGGATCGTTGACGGCGACGAAGAGGAGCATGTGTTTCTGGGCCATTTTGTGGAGCCCCGGCAACATGGCTTCGGCGCTGATCTCGTCCAGGAAATCACTGAAGATCACCAGGAAGGAGCGCTTCTTGATCCGGGCCCGGAGCTGGGTGAAAGCCCGGAAATAGCTCGTGGGTTCATGGCTCGTTTCCAGCTGGGTCAGCGCCTGGGTCAGGCTGTGAAGATGGGAGAGACCCTCTTTGGGAGGCACCCAGAGCTGAGGCTTTGCGTCGAAGGTCATCAGGCCGACCTTCTCCCCTTCCCGCAGGCAGACCGCGGAGAGATCCAGGAGAGGAGTCATGGCCCGATCGAGCTTGGAGATGCCACCGACCAGGTTTCCCATCAAGCGCCCCGTGTCGAGGAGGAAGAGGACCTGGGAGTTCATTTCGCTGCGGTAGGTGCGAACCATGGGGCGGTGGCGCCTGGCGCTGGCCTTCCAGTCGATTTTCCGGGGTTCGTCCCCGACGCAGTACTCCCGCAGGGAATCGAACTGCCAGTTACCCCCCCGCCGGAGGAGGCTGCGGTCCTTGTCCTGGATGAGTTCCCCCACACGGACGAGGAGCCAGGAAGTCTCCGACGATGGCCGGCCAGGCTGCAAGGCCAGGGATGCCTCATCCTCTCGATATTCCTGGTAGGCGGCCAGCCCAAGGAGGGTACTGATCCGAAGGCCGATGGGGAGCAGGGGGTAGCGTCCCCGCCGAACTCCGAGGAACTTGCGTTCCACTTGGATTTGGCCCTGGGGTAGAAGGAGCAATCTTTTCTCGAGCGGCTCCCCTTCGCAGGCGGCAGGAAGAACCTCGCTGACCAGGAGGCGCAGGGGACGGTTTCCCTCGTTGTGAATACGGATGAGGTACTTCCCCTCCCGGCCCAGGTAGGCCACAGGGACCTCGCGCTCCACGCGAACTTCGCTGCGCCGAGCCCCCAACAGAACGTCCAGGAGAAACAGGAGGAGGAGAACCAGGACGAGGAGGACCCAGAGGACTTCCAGGTCGGGCCAGGCAGACACGAGGAGCCCCATGAGGAGAAGGGCTCCGACAAGCCAGAGGAAGCGGCGGGTGGGGACGACCCACCTGCCTTTTCTAGCGGGGGACGGGGATCCCATTGGCGATCTCGTTGAGGACTTGGGCTGCGCTGAGACCTTCGATCTCCGCCGAAGCCTTGAGGATGACCCTGTGGCGCAGGCAGGGAACGTAGATTCCCTTGATGTCATCCGGAATCAAGTAGTCCCGTCCCTCGAGGGCCGCGCAGCAGCGCCCGGCGACCTGGAGCAGAAGGCCGGCCCTCGGGCTCGCCCCCAGTTCGAGATGCACATGGTCCCGGGTCGCCCGGATGAGTTCGACGATGTAGCCTCTGAGTTTGTCTTCCACATGCACCCCGAAGAGTTCCTGCTGCGCCGCTTGCAGCTCTTGGATCTCGAGCACCTGCTCCACCCCTTCGAGGACCCTGGCCATGGACGAGTTCTCCTCCCCATGGCAGGCGAGGATGCCGATCTCCTCCTCGGAGCTTGGATATCCCATCCGGATCAAGAACAAAAAGCGATCCAGTTGGGCTTCGGGCAGAGGATAGGTCCCTTCGAACTCAATGGGGTTTTGGGTGGCGATCACGAAGAAGGGTTTCCCCAAAGACTTGGTCGTCCCCTCGATGCTGACCTGGCGCTCCTGCATGGCTTCGAGCAGGGCGGCCTGTGTCTTTCCCGGCGCCCGGTTGATCTCGTCCGCGAGCAGGATGTTGGTGAAAACCGGTCCCTCGACCAGGTGAAAGGAACCCCGTTGGAAGTCATAGACCTGCGTCCCCACGATGTCCGAAGGCATCAAGTCCGCCGTGAACTGAATCCTCTTGTAATCCAGGCCCAGGGTCTTGGCCATGCATCGGGCGAGCAGGGTCTTGCCCAGACCCGGCACTCCCTCCAGGAGAACATGGCCCTCCGTGATGAGAGCGATCAAAAGGAGGCGAACGGCCTCTTTTTGCCCCACGATGACCTTTTGGATTTGATTCTCGATGGTGTTCGCGAGTGATTGGATTGCGTTCATTCTTTACTCTTTGAGGAAGCGAGGCTCCGGAAAGCCTCCGAGAGCCTGTGCCCGAAGGCCTGAAAAGCGTTCCTGTCCCCGGTGGTGACCTTTTTCAGGTCCATGAGCAGTTCCTCCCGCCGGGGCCAATCCTTGGTACCGGTTTCCCTCTGCAGCATCTGATCGTAACCCTGAAAAAGCCAGAGCGCCGCTGCCTTGTAGTCACCGGATTGGTCCAGGAGCCGGCCCTGGGCCAGGATGTATTCTTCCTTGGAGCGTCGGGGGACTTCCCTGCTCGGAGAGAGAGGTCCAGGCCGAATGGCTCCCCGCCAGAGAAGGGTGAGGTAGAGCAGGAGAAGGCCGAGGGCCGGGTAGAAGAGTCTCTCGGAACGCAAAAAGTGAAAGAACCCTTTCGCCAAGCGGAAGCCATGGCTCCATTCATCGATGATGGCGCGTCTTCGACCTCCGTCCGAGGCGCGCAGGATGGTATGGATTGCCAACGGGCCACTCCCCAACCCGCCACAAGCCAGGTTGCTGAAGAGCAGGGGCGTGGAGCAGAGGATGACCTTTCCTTTGCCCAGGGAGCGTTCCAGGATGACAGGCTGTTTCCGGTAGGTGCACAGGACCGTCCAGCTCTCATCCGGTCTTCCGAAAACAGGGATTCCCCAAACCTGCTTTCGGGTGGCTTTCAAAAGGTCCGCCGGAGTCAGGGAGGAGGCATCCAGCTCCCAGCTTCGAATCACGAAGGGAGACAGCTTTGCTTCCAACCCCTCCTTCTCGAGGAGGGAAAAGGCCCATCTCCTGAGGGGGCCGCTCCCACGAAACCTTCCACCCAAAGGAGCCCAAGCCCGCTTGGGAACTTCGGTAAAAACCCGGTTGGCGACCGGGGCTTCGGACTTTTTATAAAAGGAGATCCCCTTGATCGAGGTGGGGGTAAAAAGGCCATCGGCCAGGAGCAAACGCCCTCCCTTCTCGATCCAGGAAACGAGGGATCGGGTCTGGAGTTTGCTGAGATCCGAAACCTTGGGGGCGAGAAGGAGGAGGCTATCCTCTTCGGGGCGGCCCAGGTTCGAAAAAAACATCTCGAAGGAGTTACGGTTGCGCCGGACGTCCTCACCCAATTCCCTGAGGGTCCGATACAGGCCCAGGAATCCATCGCTGTAGGGCTTGAAGCTGCTTGGGGGAAGTTGCTGGGAGTGGCCCCCTAGGACCAGGAGAAACAGGGTCAAGGCCGCGATCATCAAGAGCACCAGGAAAGCCTGGATGAGGAGGCTTTTCCGTTCCCGAACCAGCTCCTGGTCCAGGTCCTGGATTTCTCCCTGTTGGAGCAGCTGAGGATTCATGTTCCCCGGTCCCCGGAGCCCCTGTTCCCGGATTCCCTGTTCCCGGGTTCCCTGTTCCCGGATTCCCTGTTCCAGGATTCCCCTGTGCCGGAGTCCAAGAGGGCATCGAGAGTCTGCTCCATCTCTTCGAAACTCTGGAGGCTCAGGGGCTGGCCCGCATAGCTGACTTGTTCCACCCGCCATTCCAGGGGCTCCCACGCTCCTTTGATGGGAAGCTTGGCTTCGAGGCGTTGAAAGAGTTCCCGGTTGGTCCAAGCCCGGGATCCCTGGAGGATGTGCTTCTCTTCGAGGAAGGCGAGGAGGGAGAGGAGAAGGTAGCGGATGGCTTCGGCTCCTTGCCCCTGCTTTGCGAAAGCCCTGGCCCTGGCTCGGAGTTCGTTGGATCGCATTTTGCGTTGGCGCAGCTCCTCCCTCTCCTCCGTGGGGCGGGCCAAGGCGAAGCGCATCCCCATGGCAAGCGTCCTTCCGATGTGGATCAGGAGGAGGATGAGGATGAGGACGAGGAGGGCGAAAAGGATCCAAAAGAGAGTGGGGGAGTGCAGTCTCAGCCCATCCAACCAGGACTCCAGGCGTTTGAAGAGGGACCAGAGCTGCTGGAGGAGGGAGAGAAAGAAACTCTCCTGATGAGGTTGGAAGTCCGAGCGGGACCAGGGGAAATCGGGGTCGGAAAAGACCTTTTTCAAAGCCCTCCCAATTTCCTGATCCAGGGGGCTCTGCAAGAGGAAAGGCAGGAGAACTCCCCTCATCGCCTGCCCTTCATCCAGTGGAGTCCGCTCCCAGGGCTCAAGCCAAGATCCCGGACCAAAGGTTCGTCAAGATTCCTGAGGACTGGTTCCCGCACTCTGGCGCTGCCTCCCGATCTGGTCCACCAGTGCGGTCAGGCTCTGGATGTCCAAATTCTCCTTTTCGATCCGAAGCTGGAAATACAGGACGACAGGGCCTGCCAGGAAGAAGACGGAGCTGAATACCGAGACGGCCCATTGGACGATGATGAAAGCCGGGGTTCCCAGGGACGAGGGAGACAGAATCGCCGAGATGATACCGAAGCTTCCACTGATAAAGCCAATGATCAGAACGAGGACGATGAGGAAGGCGAGGACCTGCCAACGAAAGCCTCGGGTGAGTTCCGCGGATCGTTTGAAGGCGGCGATGGGGCCGAGTCCCTCGACCACCAGGGCCGGGGCCCCCACGGCGAAAACCGTGAAGAAAAAGATGCCAGGAACAAAGAATAAAACGAAGCCGATTGCGATGAGAAGGGTATTGAGCATCGAAAAGGCGAGCAGTGGCAGGAAACGCTTGAGCCCAATCATCAAGCATCGCCCAAGAGAGGTCTTCGCCGAGGTGAAGGCATCGGCGACCACTTGCATCATCGACGCCTGCTGAAGAGGCCCGAGGATTAGAGATAGAAGAAGAACAACAACCGCTCCCAGCGAGGCGATCGTCTTGTCCCCCTCTCTCTCCAGGGTGGGGAAGCCTAACTGGACCAAAAGATTGGGAACTTGGAACAGAAGGGCGATCAGGAAGAGCTTGGCGAAATTTTGGAAGCCGAGCTGAAAGGTAAGGCTGAGCAACTCGCCGACAGAGCGTTTCTTGAGTGGAATGGACATGGTCTCTCTCCAGGGAAATCTCTCTCTTCAGGGGAAGATGCGAGGAGAATGGAATACGGGATCAAACCTCGGCTAGAGTCTAATCCAGGGGCGATTTCGAACCAAGAAAAGAATGGGCCTCGGGGAGAAAGGGAATGTCTGCATCCATCCTGTTTTACAAGCACAGCCAGGCCGGAACCCCTGCCCGGGTCCTCCTCGGGGGCATGGCCGCTCTTTTTTCTCTTGTGCCGATGCTCCTTCCAGGAATGGCTTCCTGGCTTTCATGGGGCTTTGGGCTCTTGGGAGTCGTCTTCTGGGTCCTCCTTCTCCTTTTTCATTCCCTGCGGGTTTGGGTGAACCAGAAAGAGGTGGAGCTGTCTTTTGGGGTAGGCCTGGTCCGCAAAACCTTTCCTCTTTCGGAGATCACGAGTGCCAAACGCGTCCAAACCTCCGGGCTGGACGGCTGGGGGATCCATCTCACCCGGAGGGGATGGCTCTACAACGCTTCGGGTTTCGACGCGATCGAGTTGGGCTTGGGCGCTCACAGGAGAGTCTTGATCGGCACGGACGATCCCGAGGGTTTGCTTGAGGCCTTGAAGAAGGCCAAGCCCTCTATTTGCATCGCGGCAGAGAATTGAGGAAGGCCCGGCCGTAGCTCTTGCGCAGGATGCGGGGGTCGAGGATGACGATCTTGCCCTGGTCGGTGCCGCGGCGGACGAGGCGGCCGAAGCCCTGACGAAACTTGACGATGGCGCGGGGAAGGGAGTAGTCGAAGAAACCGTTTCCCCCTTCCTTTTCGATCTGTTCCGTGCGGGCCTGGGCCAGGGGTTGGGAAGGGACGGGAAAGGGAAAGCGCGTCAGGATGACGAGGGTGAGGGCTTCGCCGGGGATGTCGATGCCTTCCCAGAGCGAGTCGGTGCCGACGAGGACGCTCCGAGGTTCTGCGCGCTTGCGGTCGAGGAGGTCGCGGAGGGGGGCCTCGCCCTGGACGAGCAGTTCGATGCCCTCGGCTTCGAGGGGTTGCCGGAGGGTCTGGGTGACGCGCTTCAAGAAACTCCAGGAGGTGCAGAGGACGAGGGCGCGCCCCTCGTTTTCCAGGCAGTGGCGCAGGATGCTCCGCGCCGCCTCCCCCGCGAATTCCGGCCGAGTCGGGTCGGGAAGCCCCTCTTCGATCTCCAGGGTCACGTTCTCTTCGTAGGGAAAGGGGGAGCCCAGGTGCAGGGCCCGCGCCCTGTCCAGGCCGAGGCGGCCCCGGATCCAGGCGAAGTCGTCCTTGGGGGGGCCGAGGGTGGCGCTGACCAGGATGGCGCGGGGAACCTGTTGGAAGAGGTTCTTGCGGAGCAGCTCGTCGACCCGGATCGGGGCGGAGTTGAGAGAGATGCCCCGCTTCTCGCGCTGGGCCCAGCGCACCTCGTTGTCGCTCGCCCGGTGGGCGAAACCCTTGCAGGTCTCGACCAGGCCCTGGAGCTGGTCGGCCCGGGCGGTCCATTCCATCTGGGTGTCGATGTCCTCCATCCGGCGCGCGCGGTCGAACATCTCGTGGGCAAGGCCCTCGAGGGCTGTGGCAAGCTCGAGGTCGATGGTTTCGGCGGGATGGAGGCGGACTTCTTTGGAACGCTCCAGGGCGTCTTCGAAACGGACTTCGAGGGAAGCCCACCAGTTGTCGGCCATGTGGCGAAGGTTCTCGACCTGGGGGCCGAGATCGTTCCCCGCGCGTCCGGCGAACAGGCCGGTCTGCCGGCGGGGATTCCAGAGCCTGCGCAGATGCCAGTCGATGGCGCTGGGCGAGAGGCGGAGCCCCAAGGCGTCGGCGGCGATGTCCTCGAGGTGATGGGCTTCGTCGAAGACCACCATGGAGTAGTCGGGGAGGATCTTGACGCCCTGGCGGCGCAGGGAGAGGTCGGCGAAGAAGAGGGCGTGGTTGACCACGACGATGCGGGCGTGCTGAAGCCGGCGGCGGCCGCGCTGAAAATAACAAGGCTCGAAGTGGGGGCAGTTGCGTCCCAGGCAGTTGCCCTGCTCGGCCTGGACCTCTTGCCAGACCTTGGCGAGGGGGAGGAAGGGGAGGGAGCCTCGCGTTCCCTCCCAGGCGGCCTGGCCCATGTGCTGTTGGATGCGCCGAAGCTGGTCGCTCTCCTCGAGGTCGGGAAAGAGGCTGCTGCTCTCTCGCAGGCTGCGGTTCATGCGGCGGGTGCAGAGGTAGTTGCCGCGCCCCAGCCCGATGGCCCAGGTGAATTCCACAGGAAGGACGGACTGGAGGAAGGGCAGGTCCTTGCGGTCGAGCTGGTCCTGGAGGGCCTTGGTCCTGGTCGAGACCAGGATGGTCTCGTGCTCGCGCTCGGCGCGGAGCAGGGTGGGGAGGAGGTAGGCGAAGGATTTCCCGACTCCTGTGCCGGCTTCGGCCACAAAGGGTGCTCCCGCCTCCAGAGCTTCCCCGATGCCGAGCGCGAGCGCCTGCTGCTCGGGGCGCTCTTCCCAGGTCGGCAGCCTGCGGGCCAGGGGGCCTTCGGAGGAGAAGACCTTCTTGATCTCGGATTCGAGGGAGTCCATTCTTGCAATCGAGGTTCGCGCCCCTTTCCTATGGGGATATAGGGTAATGCAGAGAGGGTGGTAGGTCTTTATGCCGATTCGATTCCTGGTCCTGTTTCTTTTCCTTCTTCCTGCTTGCGTGGAGACGCATCGGGTGCGCCGTTTGGGTGGAGAACTTCGGCTCGAAAAGGTGGATGTCCTGGCGAGCTGGAAAGTGTTCGAGGGAAAAGATGTTGTGGGCCGCGTTTTGAAGGTTCGCATTCCCGGGGCGAAGGACAAGGAGCCCTTCTACCTTGTGCAGTGGCCAGGTGGCGGTCCAGTGGGAAGGATCGACGGCATGGGGCGCGCTTACCGCTACGAGCCCTTCAAGGAGGGCCTGGTGCTGGTCGGCATGGACAGCCTCGAGGAGGATGTCAAGACTCTTCTCGAGCTGAGCAGCGTCCCCAAACTCCAGAGGGAGAGCCGAGGGCAGGCCCGCCCCGCCTCGGTCCGCAAGGCTCCAGAGAAGAAACCCGCCGGGAAGACCCCGGCAAGCGACAAGGAAAGAGAATGACGGAGATGGAAGGGATGGAGCCGGTTCCGGCCTCGCGGTCCAGAACGGAGATGACCGAGATCGTCATGCCCAACGACGCCAATCCCCTGGGCAACATGATGGGGGGGCGGGTCATGCACTGGATCGACATCGCGGCGGCGATCGCGGCGGGGCGGCACGCGCGGGGGCCGGTGGTGACGGCGAGCGTGGACCAGCTCGACTTCCACAACCCTGTGCGTGTTGGGGGGGTGGTGGTCCTGCAGGCCATCGTCAACTACGCGCACCGCACGAGCATGGAGTGCGGGGTCAAGGTCTGGTCGGAGGACCGGGCCACGGGAAGGCGCAAGCACGTGGCCTCGGCCTACCTGACCTTCGTCGCCCTCGACCCCAACACGGGAAAGCCGACGCGGGTTCCGCCTGTTCTCCCCGAGACGCCCGAGGAGAAGAGGCGCTGCAAGGAGGCCGAGCAGCGCCGCGCGGAGCGGATCGCCGCCTTGAAGGGAAAGACTTGATTTGCCGCAGGTTTTCGGAAACACCCAGGGGCTCAAGCCCAGCGAGCTGAAGGCCATCGAGCGCCTGGCCCAGCGGCGCTCGGACCAGAGGCGCATCGTGGGCCTGGACCTGGCGCGGGAGCTGGCCGGGCTCGCCGAGGAATGCGGTCGCAATCTTGGTGTCCTGCTCGACCGGGGCGGACGCGTGCAGCGCGTCCTCGTAGGGGACCGCCACGGCGTGCCCCTTCCGGGGGACCTGGGGCCGACGCCCGGGCCCGGGCGGCTGCGGGGGTTGCGGCTGGTGCGCACCGACCTGGGCGGGGGGCTCAGCCTGACCGAGGAGGATCGGCAGGCCATGCTGCGGCATAGCTTCGACGCGCTGGTGCGGCTGCTCGTCGATGAGTTCGGCGACCTGCTCTGGGTGCTGCCGACGGTCCTGGACCCGGCCGCCATCGGCCGGGTGGATCCGGAGGGGCGGGTGCTGATGGACCTGCCGCCCATGCGGCCGAGCCAGGTGGGGAGGGAGTATCCGGCGGAGCTGGAGGCCCTGGAGGAGGAGCTGCGGCGGCATGCGCTGGACTTGCACGAGGCGGCGGAGGGGGAGCGCTGCGTGCTGGTCGGGATCCGGGAGGGGAGCGAAGAGGCGGAACGGCCCAGGATGGAGGAGCTGGGGCAGCTTGCGCGGTCGGCCTTCTTCGACGTGGTGGAGATCGTCATGCAGCATCGCGAGCGCATGGACCCGCGCACCCTGATCGGCTCGGGCAAGGTGCGGGACCTCAGCAAGACGGCGATGCGGGTGGGGGCGACGGCCCTGCTCTTCGATCGGGAGCTGACGGGGGTGCAGGCCCGCAACCTCGAGGATCGGACCGGGCTCGAGGTCCTCGATCGGACCGAGCTGGTGCTGCGCATCTTCGAGCGGAGGGCGCGGACGCGGGCGGCGAGGATCCGGGTGGCGCTGGCGCGGCTGCGTTACCAGCTCCCCCGTCTCGTCGGCAAGGGCGAGGGCCTCTCGCGGATCGGGCGCAGCGGCGCCGCGGGGATGGGGACGCGCGGCAAGGGAGAGCCCCAGCTCGAGCTGCGACGGCGGCAGATGCGGGAGCGCATCCACCGCCTGGAGGCTCTGCTCGCCAAGGTGCGCAAGCAGATGGAGAACCGGCGCAGGCACAGGAAGCGCTCCGGCCTGCCCGTGGTCGCCCTGGTCGGCTACACCAACGCGGGCAAGTCCTCCTGGCTCAATGCCCTGACCGAGGCCGAGGTCCTGGCCGAGGACCTGCTCTTCGCGACGCTGGAGACGACGGTGCGGCGCACCCGCCTCCCGGGGGGCAGGAGGATCCTCCTCTCCGACACCGTCGGTTTCTTGCGGGATCTCCCACCCGGTTTGATGGACGCCTTCCGCTCCACCCTGGAGGAACTGGCCCAGGCCGATCTCCTCGTCCACATCGTCGACCTCGCCGAAAAAGACTGGGAGGAGCGCGAGGAGGCGGTGCTCGAGACCCTCGAGGCCCTGGGCGCGGAAAAGGTGCCGCGCATCACCCTGTTCAACAAGGCCGACCTCGTCGACGAGGCCGGCCTTGCCCCCTTGCTCCGGGACCGGGAGGGGCAGCTCGTCTCGGTGAAGCGCCGCGAGGACCGCTACCTCGTGCGCGGCCTGATCGAAGAGGGGCTCAAGAAAGCCAAAGAGCCCCAGGAGGCCCAGGATGTCCAAGAAGAAGAGTGAAAAGAAACGCTGTCCCTGGTGCGGCCAGGATCCCCTCTATGTCCGCTACCACGACGAGGAGTGGGGCGTCCCGGTGCATGACGACCGCAAGCTCTTCGAGTTCCTCGTCCTCGAGGGCGCCCAGGCGGGCCTCTCCTGGATCACCATCCTCAAGAGGCGCGAAGGCTATCGCAAAGCCTTCCAAGCCTTCGACCCCGCCAAGGTGGCCCGCTTCAGCGAGGCGCGGATCCAAAAAC
>DROQ01000031.1 GCA_011321845.1 Planctomycetota bacterium
ACAAAACGCGAACCAGCTTGATCTGGGTCCCCGGCGCAAGAAAGGGATGGAGCAACAAGCCCCAAACATCCACTTAAAACGCGGACCAGCTTGATCTGGGTCCCCGGCGCCAGAAAAAGATGGAGAAACAAGCCCCAAACATCCGCTAAAAAACGCGGACCAGCTTGATCTGGATCCCGGGCGCCAGAAAGAGATGGAGAAACAAGCCCCAAACATCCGCTAAAGACGCGAACCAGCTTGATCTGGGTCACCGGCGCAAGAAAAAGATGGAGAAACAAGCCCCAAACATCCGCTAAAAAACGCGGACCAGCAGGATGCAACGGCCTGGACCATGGGGGGGATGCGCAATCTCTTTCTAACCGAGTCCCCTCCCAGCCGAGTCTCCTCCCTGCCGAGTCTCCTCCCTGCCGAGTCTCCTCCCTGCCGAGAAGCAGCGGGAGACTTCCGAAGAGGGCAAACCTCGCCCCCTTCCCGAAGGGGGGGCAGACCTCGCCCCGCTTTCCGAGGGGGGAAGACCCTGCCCCGCTCTCCGAGGGGGGGAGGAACCTCCCCGTTTTCGAAGCGGGCGGTCCCTGTGGACCGCCAAACAGCCGCCATCTAGCCTCGAATTAGCTTTCTGGCGGCTCCAAAGGCTTCAAAACCGCTCCAAGGAAACAAGAAAAAGGGAGCGGCGGGGGGCCTGCTACTTCTGGAACATGTCCGCCAGCCACTTGGTGATCTGGGTCGTCTGCCCCTTGGAGATCGACCAGGCGACGAACAGCCCGAAGAAGAGGAAGACGCCGGTGACCACGAAGAGGGCCTTGACCCAGGAGGGCTCCTCCTCTTCCTTTTCGTCCTTGCGGAGAGCGGCCGCTCGGCTCCGGCCCCGGACGGGGCGCCCGTTTCCATTGCTGGCGACGGGAGCCAAGACCTCGGGGGCCTCTTCGATCTCCTCCTCCACCTCGAGGGCGTCGGGAGTCAGCTCGAGGGTGTCCTCCTCTTCGAGGAGGGAATCGTCCTCGAGGATCTCGGTGGCCATGCCGGTGCTGTCGTCATCTTCGTCGGCGAAGATCAGCTCCTCGGTGAGTTCGTCACCGAGGGCGGCGCCCTGGACCCTGGCGTCGATGTCTTTCTTGTTGACGCGGATCCCCCCGGCGCCACGGCGGGCCCGGATCTCATCCGCTGAAATCAGTTCTTCCAGCTCCTTACGGCTCATGTTGAGCTCTTTCAGAGCTTCTTCAAAAGGCATGAATTCTTCTTCAACCACGGGGATGGCCTCCCAGTTCAATCTATTGAGAAATTACGGACGTTCTGGATCGGTTCCCGGACTGTGGGGATGGCGGGGGCCGTCCAACCGTCTCCGAGGGTCAATTGAGGGGTTTTCGAGGCCCCGATGTACCGAACGACCAAGTATACAAGGCTTTCCGGCAGATGGAGAGAAAAAAGGTCCGCCCGCTCCCCTACTTCCCCTCTTCCGGGTCCAAGCCGTTCTCCTTAAAGCGTTTAAGCAAATCCTGGTAGCCCAGCTCCGAGGCGTCGTTGAAGGCGTCCAGCCGGAGATCCAGATCGATTCGCCGCGCCCCGACGAAAACCAGCCTCCTGGTGGCCTTGGCTCCCCCCCGCGCCTCGTAGACCGCGAGCTGCTTCCTTTTGGCGTCGATGACATAGAGCACCTGCTGCCCCCCCCCATAGCTCCCCGTCACCGCGAACAGGTCCCTGGCCGCCCCGGTGGAGCCCCCCCCAGCCTCGTAAACCAGGGGTTGCGACTTGGTCCCCCCCACCCCCTTCCGAGGATCCGGCTTCTTGATCGGCCCCCCCCCGACCCGCCGCCCCTGCATCGGCAAATGGGCCGAAGGATCCAAGGGCTGCTCCAAGCCCTTCGCCTCCATCCGTTCGACCAACCTCGCCTGCCGACCCAGAAAAAAAGCCAAAACCGCCACCAGCCCCCAAGGCAAATGCCGCGACCATTGCCAACCCTTCCCACGCATTTTCATCTCTTCCATCCGTTCCACTCCTCGTAAACACTCCTCGCAAAAACCCCTCTTCCAACCCTCCCCCATCCTACCCCACCCCCCAAAGAAAACACGATAAGGAACCCCGGTAGGAAACCCCGGTAGGGAACGCCGGTAGGGAACGCCTCCAGGCGTTTCACGTAGGAAACGTCTCCAGACGTTTCATGTAGAAAACGTCTCCAGACGTTTCAGGCAGAAAACGCCGGCAGAAAACGCCTCCAAGCGTTCCCCCCCAACCACCCCCCACCCTCAATCCTCGAACTCATGCACCCCAATCGGCAACAAGCCCTTCACCAAATCCTTCACGAACACAAAGCCCAGGACCTGCCCCCGCGGCGAACGAACCACCCCCACCCGGCTATCCTTCTCTTCAAAGAGAATCAGAGCCTTCCAGAGCGGGAACGAAGGTGAGAGCTGCACCAAAGGAACTCCATGGGCCGAGAGCGGCCGCTCCGGCTCCCCCGCCCTGAAAGCGTCGAGCGAATGGACATAGAGCTGGTAATCCCCTTCCGCGTTCCGAAGGGGATAGCGACGAAAGCCCTTCGTTTTCAGCATCTCTTTGAGGTCCTCGAGGCCCTGCTCCTCCCGAAGCACATGGGCGTGCTCCTTGGGGACCATGATGCTCTGGACCTGGCGGTTTTGGCGCTGGGCGACCTGGATGGCGGCGCGGCGCAGCTCGGGGGCGACTTCGCTACCCGAAGCGGCAAGGAGGCGCTCGAGGTCCTGGGCGCCCGGCTTCCAGCCTTCGATGCCCTTGCCCGCCCGGGTGGCGAAGTCGAGGGCGAGGCCGGCGATGGGGCGCAGGAAGAAGATGAGCGGGGCGAAAACCCAGCGCGCGGCCAGGAGGAAGGGAGCGAGGCGGTAGGTCCAGGTCTCGGTGAAGAGGTTGAAGAGGTGTTTGGGGAGGGCTTCGCCGAAAAAGAAGAGCAGGGGCGTCAGGATGGCGGCGGAGAGGAGGACCCCCTTGCCTTCGCCGACGTAGTGACTGGCCCAGGACTCGGCGAAGACGGCGGAGAGGCCGTTGGCGATGTTGTTGCCGACCAGGAAGACGCAGAGGATGAGGGCGCGGTTGTGGAGGAGGGAGAGGAGGAGGACGGCGCGGCGGTTCTTCTGGTTCTTGGCGCGCAGCTCGAGTCGGAGGCGGTTGAGGGAGTAGAGACCGGTCTCGACGCCGGAGAAAAGAGCGCTGAAGAGGAGGAAGACCAGGACGAGGAGGAAGAGCAGGCCTTCGTTCATGGCTGTCCTCCTTGGGTGCCGTCTCCTCCTTGGGTGCTGTTCCCACCCTGGTTGCTTTTTCCTCTCGAAGCGTCTTTTCCTTCCTGGCTGGGGTTTCCTTCCGAAGCGCCTGTCCCTCCGGGAGGGCTGTTTCCTCCGTTTGTTTGGTTTCCTCCTTGGATCCCATTTTCTCTTTTGACTGTGTTTCCTCCTTTGACTGTGTTTTCTCCTTTGGCTCTGTTTCCTTCTTTGGTTCGGTTTCCTCCCTGGGCTCGGTTTCGTCCTTGGGCTCCGTTTCGTCCCTTGGCTCCGTTTCCTTCTTGGGCTCCGTTTCGTCCTTGGGCGCTTTGGTTCTCCGATCCCTTGTCCTTCGCGCCCTTGTTCTTCGCGCCCCGACTCTCGGCACCCCGACTCTCGGCGCCCGGATTCTCAGCACCAGCGCTCTCCGCGCCAGGCCGGGGTTTTGAGCGGACCTCCGGGTCGGATCCCTGGGAGGCTTCGAGCCCCGAGGGTGCGCCTTCTTCCTTCGCCGCCGCGCCCTGCTCGGGCAGGCGCACCAGGACCTTCATCACGCGTCCGCGCTTGATGCCCAGGACTTCGATCCGGTAGCCGTGGATCTCGACGCCCTCGCCCGGGCTGGGGAAGTGGCCGATGGACTCGACGAGCCAGCCGCCAATCGTGCGGTTGCGGCCCAGGGGGAGCCGCAGCGGAAACAGGTCCTGGAAGTCGTGCAGGGAGAGGCTTCCGTCCACCTCCCAGCCGCGCCCCGAGCGCAGGCGGACGGGAGGGCCCAGCTCCTCCCCTTCGGGATGCGCCAGGCCGAAGGCCAGGTCCTCACAGAGATCCTCCCAGCTCATGACGCCCACCGAGGAGCCATACTCGTCCACGACCAGGACGCGCCAGCTCCCCTCCGTCTTGAAGAGGTCCATCAGGTGGTGGAAGCGCGCGGTCTCGGGGATGACCGGCATGCGCTCCACCAACGACTCCAGCGGGACATCCTCCTTGGCGGTCACGAGGCGGCGCCCGTCCACGAAGCCGAGGACCCGGCCCTCACGCTCCACGAGCAGCCACTCCGTGGCGCGCTCGAACAGGGCCTTCCGCGCCGCGGGCACTCCCAGGTCATGGGGGATCGGATCCAGGTCGGCCGCCGGGCGCATCAGCTCCCGCACCTGCACATCCGCCATGCCGACGATCTCGGAGATGACCGTGGCCGCGCGCCGCTCCAGGCCGAAGCGCTCGGGCGAAGTCTCCACCCACTCGAGGATCTCGTCGGGGTCCAGGGCGTAACGCGGTCGCTCGCCCGGGTCGAGCCTGCGGCCCACCAGGTCCATCAGCCCGACGAAGGGGATGCGCAGCGGCGTCAGCGCCAGGGCCCAGAGCCGGAGGAAGGGCGCAAGGGACGAAGCGATCGGCCCCGCCATCCCCAGGGCGAAGGCCTTGGGCAGGATCTCGGCCACGACGACCATGAGCATCAGCGCGAGGATGAAAAAGCCCGTCGCCTCGATCCCCTCCATGCGCGCGGCCATCTCCCCCACGAGGCCGAAAAAGAGCGTGTTGAGGGCCAGGTTGCTCAGCAGGATGGAGAAGAGCACCGAGCGCGCGTTGTCGAGGCACCAGCGGAGCGAAGCGCCGAAGGCCCCCCGCGTCCGCCGCTGGATCGTCGCCGGCTCCAGCGAGAACAGCGCCGTCTCCGAGGCCGAGAACAGCCCCGAAGCCAGGAGCAAGACCGGCAGGATCCAGGCCCCGTTCAAGTGGACGGTCCCTCCGCTCCCCCTTCACCCTCCGGAGCCGGCGAAGTCCCGCCGCCCTCCTCCAGTCCCCTGGGCAAACGCAGCACCACCAAAAACCCACCCCCCGCGGGCGACTCCGCCTCCAGCGTCCCCCCGTGCTGCTCCACGATGGCCCGCGCGATCGACATCCCCAGCCCCGTCGAGAGCTTGGTGTCCTCCGCCGCGCTCCCCTTGGTCGAGAAGAAGGGATCGAAGATGCGTTGGAGCTTGTCGGGGGGGACCCCCGGCCCGTTGTCCCGCACCTCGACGCGCACCCACTCGTGGCGCTCGCCGACTGTGCCCTTCCCGCCGGCTCCAGCCGCGCCGGCTACCCCCTGATGCGCTCCGTCCCCAAGGGTTCCAGCTTCGCCTGAACCCCCATGCTTCGCGCGATCTCCACCATCTCCGGTCTCGCCGGCTCCCCCTCGCTTCCCACCGTCCCCGCTGGAACTAGGCTCGCCGATCCCCCGCCAGGCCGCGCCGCCCCCACCGGCTCCGGCTTCGCCTGCACTCCCCCCGTCCTCCGCCCGGATGCGGACCTCGATCCGCCCCTCGAAGCTTCGCCCCTCGGCCTTCTCCTGGGCCGCCCGCTCCTCCAGCGCGTCGATGCTGTTCAGGAACAGGTTCAGGAACACCTGCGTCAGCTCATGCGCGTCCCCCTGCACCATCAGGTCCTCGCCCCCCTCGATCTCGAAGCGGATCCCCCCCGCGCCCAGCCGATGCCCCGCCAGGTCCCGCGCCCGCTGGATCGAGTCGCGGAGCACAAAGGGCAGGACCCCCGCCCCCCGCGGCGCGAACTCCAGCGTCCGCCGCACGATCTTGCCGATGCGGTCCAGCCCGTCCTCGAGCAAGTCCAGGTAGGGGCCCATCCGCGCCGGGTCGCGGGGCTTCTTGAGCCGCTGCACCGCGTTGATCATGCCGCCGAGGGGGTTGTTGATCTCATGCGCGATCCCCGCCGCGAGCGTGCCGAGGGCCGCCAGCCGCCCCGAGAGGATCAGCTCGCGCTCGCGGAGGCGGGCCTTTTCCGTCGCGCGTCGCACGGCGAGGTTGAGTTCCTCCTCGTGGGCCGCCAGCTTCTCGCTCGCCCGGTTGAGACTCGCCGCCACCACCGCGAACTCCCGCTCCTTGGACGGCACCTCCACCTTGGTCCCCAGCTGCCCGCGCTCGAGCAGCGAAGCCGCGTCGCTCACCGTGGCCAGCGGGCGCAGCACCCAGCGGTCCAGCCCGAAATACGAGAGCCCCGCGAGGAACAGCACCCCCGCCCCGATCACCATCAGCAGATCCGAAAAGGGCACCTTGGGGATGGCCAGCCGCCCGCGCGGCAGGAACCAGCCGCCGCCCACGACCCGCCCGTCCGGCGTCTGGATGGGCATGCAGACCCCCTCGCGCACCAGCACCGAGCGCCGCTCGTCCATGGCCTTTTCGATCCCGGCCATCACCTCCGTCCGCGAAAAGGTCCCCACCCGCCGGTGATAGGCCCCCAGCGGATTGACCTGGATGAAGGGAAAGCGCAGCGGCCCCCCCTCCCGCTTCTCCGTCCCCGCGATCACCGGGTTGTCCACGATCAGCGCGTCCGTGCAGAGCAGGTCGAAGGCCCCGTAATCGAGGATGGGTTTGATCGTGACCGAAGGCTCCCGCACGCGCCGCGCGAAATCCCCGAGCAGTTTTTTGAGATCCACCGAGAGCACCCGCTGGATCTCTCCCGCGAACAGCTGCCGGCTCCTGCGGTTGTTCTTGACCAGGACCCAGACCAGGGTCAGCAGGACCCCGAGGTTGACGAGGACGATCGCAAGCAGGATCCGAACGCGAAGGGACATGCCTCAGCGCCCCCGACCCAGCCCCTCCATCAGGGTCGCCATCGGCTGGATCAGCGCGAACACGATAACCCCGACCACCCCCGTCAGCGTCAGGATCAGCAGGATCTCCACCGCCTTGACCGCCATCGTCACCGTCCGGTCCACCTCGACCTCGTAGCGATCCGCGATGCGCAGCAGCATCTTGTCCAGCTCGCCCGTCTGCTCGCCCACGTCCACCATGTTGACGATCATGTCGTCGAAGATCATCGACTGCCCCATCGGCTGCGCGATCCCCTCGCCCTCGCGGATGCTCGAGTGGATCGCCTCGATCGCGTCGGCCACGACCATGTTGTCCGTCGAAGCCTTGATGATCTCCAGCGCCTCGAGGTGCGGGAC
>DROQ01000032.1 GCA_011321845.1 Planctomycetota bacterium
CCTCGCCATCAGCCAATTCGCCGTCTGCTCCCTCCTCAGCCTCCTCGTCGCCTGGCGGGTCGAACCCATCGCCTGGCCGGCGATCGAGGAAGCCGCCATCCCCCTCCTCTACGGAAGCCTCGGCTCCGTCAGCATCGCCTACACCCTCCAGCTCCTCGCCCAACGCCAGGTCCCGGCCGCCCCCGCCGCCATCATCCTCAGCATGGAAACGGTCTTCGCCGCGGCAGGAGGTTGGCTGCTCCTGGGGGAGCGTTTAGACTCGAGGGCTCTGCTGGGCTGCGGCCTCATGCTGCTCGGGATCCTGAGCGGCAGGCCCTCCGGAAATCCGGAAAGCTGAGCTAAAAGTCAGCCCTGAGCCTTTGATTCAAAAACTGCCGAAAACCCTTCAAACCCAGGGGGCAAAACCCTCGACCAAGAGCCTTCGCATGATTGGAATCCCCTACCTGAGCGCCCTGCTTCTTTTCCTCTCCCCGATGACGATCCAAGACCCTCCTCGGGATTGGATCCAGGGCTTCGATTCTTCCAATCCCCTCGTCCGGCGTAAGGTCAGCTGGAAGGCAGTCCGGCGAGGAGAGGACATGATTCCCGACCTCCTGGACCTCCTCGAGCGGGACTGGAGGCCTCCTCAACCTGTATGGGTCCCTCCCCGAAGGGGTAATGATGTAGTTGGAATAGGAGGTGGATGGTCAAGGGATCCTACCGCCGAAACCGCCCCCCCTCCCAGTTACTGGGAAAAGGTGATCCAATCCCTTCCACAGATGATCCCCTCGCGGCCCCTGCGGTTTTTCGCTCCCATTCCGACCAAAGGTTTTCTCTTTGGCCACCAGAGCCGTTACGGGGAGTTCCCCGAAAGCCCCTTCGACCTCGATTCCCTTGAAGGAAGGCCTCACAAGGATCTCCCCCTCGATCCCCGTGTTCCGGTCGCCTGGTGTTTGGGCATGATGCCAAAGCTGGACGGGACCCATGCGCGCAGGATGCTCAACATCCTTCGGAAAAACCCGGGAAACGAACTCGGCGAACAGTTGCGCTGGGCGCTGGACCGCCACAAGAAGACCCTCCGCCCCATCCTCCTTCAGACTTGGAAACAACGACCCCTCTCCTGGTCGGAAATCCACCTCCTCGTCCGCAACGGCCCAGCCCTTCGGAAGGATCTGATCCAATGGAGGAAGTCCTGGAAAAACCTTCCTGGGAACCGGCTTAAAACCTGGCTCCTCCTTTGGGAGCAAATGGGAATCGCCCTCCCCCCAGAATTCCTGGAAGACCTCCTTCTCGCCTTCCAAAAGGACTTTAATGGTTCCTGGTGGACGGTCCTTGCGCATGCCATCCAAAATGGAAGGAGGGGGATCGACCTCTTCCTCCCCCACCTGAAGAAGCTGCCCAAGGGCCTACGGAAGACCTTTTACTTGATGATGGCCGCCGAAGACTGGGCGCAGAGGGACCTTCTCCAGGCCATCCTCGAGGACCTGGAGAAGGGAGATGGAATGGAACTCCGTGCGGCCGCTCTCTTGGCCTTGATCCATATGGACCGCAAAAAAACTCCCCCCACTTCATGGAACATCAGCATCCAGACCCTAGGGGGATACCTGGAAAACGCCCCAAGTGAGAAAGAGGAGATCTTCGCAAAGATCCAGATCACGAAGCGCCCAGCCCTCATCCCCTATTTCTATCAGCACTTTCTTCAGGACCTGAAAGGCCCGGATCGGCGGAGACAGATCATCGCCCTGGCTGCCCTCCTCCGATCGCAAAAAGCACCTGGCAACGAAACCTGGCCGTTGCTTCGTCCTTTTCTTTCCATGGGGCATCCAAGGCGCAGCCTTGCACTCGGAGTTCTCTCCCGCCTGCGCCTCGGAGGGAAGGTCGCAGAAGAAGCCTGGAAAGTCCTTCGCCTTCCCCAAGTCACACGAGGAAACCATCTGAGCAGAAACGCAGCGCCTTGGATCAGGGCCCTCGGCGGCTTGGGCGGAGCATCCAAGAACCTTCGAGAGGAAATCGAAAAGCATTTGAGGACCTTCGTCAAAAGCTCCTCGGAAAGCAGACGTTTGGCGGCAAGAACCGCTCTGAAACATCTTCGGAATGTCTCCCAACCCCATCCACCCAAAGTTCCCTCTCGGGGGCTAAGGCGCTCCTTGCGAGAAACAATTCAGGCCCTCCGAAAAAGACCCGACCCTCAGCTCATGGCAAGATCCCTGGAAAAAGCGGAAACCGTTCCGGGAATCCCAGAGGTCTACCCTCTCCAAGCACTCGAAACTGTCCGAATCTGGAAATACAACTCCGGAAGCATCCTTCATTCCGTCGGTGGGACCGACCTCCGTTTCGACCCCGATCTCATCCCCATCACCAAGGATCAGCAAGTCCCTCAGGCACATCCCCTTCTCGCCCTTCTCTACCTCGTGGGCAAGTCCCCACGAGCTTATGCGAGCCTGGCTGAGACTCTCGTCGCGTACTTTCAGAGATCCTACCCCGCCATCCAACAACAGGCAGGCTGGGCCCTTCTCAAGATGGGGCGGAAGGGAGCCCAGGCCATTGCGGACCACCTCTCCTCCCCAGCCAATGGGCACTTCAGCGCCGAAATCGATTTCCTCCGAGTGATGCGAAAGACCGGGGCCGAGGCGGTTGTCCAAGCCCTCACCAAGGATCCCAACTCCAGTCTGTTCCAGGCTTTCGCCCAGATTGGAGGTTTCGCCCCGGAGAAGGGGGCTCCCATCCTCCTGCACTCGTTGATTCATAGCCATTGGGATCGGTATCGCCCGCAGGCCCTTTGGACCTGCGGCGATGCCCTCACTCCAGCCATCGATGCATTCCTGACCCATCCCGAAGGATCCTTGGACCAGGTCCTTCGAAGAGACATCCTCCAACTCGCGAGCCGAATGGAGTTGACCTCCCCCCCTCTCACCCAGCTCGCCCTGCAAGCCCTCCGAGATCCGAAAACCCCCAACCCCAACAGGGCTCTCCAGGTCCTCCTCCTCGCACGAGAAAAAAACCTTCTCCCCAAAAAGGACCTTCCAAACATTCAAAGGTTTTTTCGAAGCAAGCTCCAAAAAGACAAGGGGCTGGGCCTCCTTGGTCGGGGCCTCCTTGGCCAGCTCGTTCTCTGGCCCGACTTTTTCAGGGAACTGTTTCCGCTGCTCGAAAAGCGGGCCAGGTCACAAGGTCCCCGCGCCGCCCAAACCCTCCTTCGAATCCTCTTGCAACACCCCAAACTCGCCCATCTCGGAATCCCCCTGGCAAAAACGTTTACCAGAGGACCCATGAAGGAATGGATTCCCGAAGCCCTCCTCCTTCTCCATTTCCTCCAGCCACTTGAACCCGACAGTGCGACCCTCTTGACCCAGGAAGCCCTTCGGCACCCCCAAACCCTTTTTCAAACGTCTTGGCTTTGGATTCTTCCTCGCTTCCACTTCTCCCGGAAAACCAAGACCAAAATCCAGGCAGCCCTGCTCAAGGAGATGGACAGGCAAAGAGCCGCCAAGGCCCATCTGCGCCCCAGCTTCCTCTCTGCCTTCTATACCTACCTGGACCGCGATCGCCCCCTTTCCCCTCCCACCCTCTCTTGGCTCCGAAAAGAAGCCAAGGCAGAAAACGAAGGAGCTGAATGGGTTCTGAGCCGGAGCCCCAAGAAATCCCGGAAATGAGAGGAATCAAAAAGTAAGGCAAGGACTTCTTGCTTTACCTTTCCGCGCCCCCAAAGAGCTGAAACAAAGCCAGATCTATTCAGGTTTTGCCCCTGTCGAGCTTCTTGCCACAACGGGTCGTAATCGGCCTTGTCTCGCACGAAGAACCGACGCCAGTAGAGAATGGTGAGGCCAAAAACCTCTAGGCCAACAGCTTCCTTGTCGCCTTACAAATGGAACTCGTTGCATGGCCGGAATTCCCACTGGGGCTTTTCGGGATGAACAATGGATCCCAGGATGCCCCGGAAGGGGGAAGACCCATCACTCTGAAAACACGAGGAAGTTCCATTGACCAAGCTCGCCTTTCTCAGCAATCCCCTTCTCTCTCTACCCCTCCTCTCTCAAAGACGCGTTCTGATAATCGGGATGGGAATGGAACCAGTGAATTCCTCTTTTCCTTCACTCTCCCCTACCCCCTCGTCGGAGAACGGGAATGGTATCAATCCCCCTCCCCACCCTTCGACCAGACCATCAAGGTTCTGTTGCCAGCCTAGGGGAATGCCAAGGATCCCTTTGGGCGGCTTCTTCGTTTTCTTCAGAATCCAAGTGCCGCCTTCTTCCTGGAGCTGAGAGGGAGTAAAGATCCCTCCCTGGGAGCTATCGAGTTTCGCAGCGCTGCCGATTCCTCCCCACAGGAGGGGGGAATCCTCCGGGAAAAGCCTGAGGCTTTTCGAGCAAAAAAACCCAGGAGGGGTTTTCTACTGTTTTCCCTGCGAGGTGATGAGATGAGAGGCCAAAACCAGAAAGGCGAGGGTCCCCCCGAGAGCGAAACCGTGGAAGACATGCCAGGTCTGCCAGAAGATGCCCGGGAAGAGGCTCCGATGGGGTAGGGAGAGGGTAAGAAGGACGATCAGGAGGAAGGTTTTTGCGAAGCGACGCTCCCCTGGGTCCGGGGATTGAAAGGCGGCTGCGGCATAGAGGACGGCGGGGAAGTACCACCAGAGGTAGTGTTTCCAGGTGTGCGGGGAGATCAGGAGCATGGCCATGAGGACGAGGCCCAGCTCGCCGAGCCAGCGGAGGGCGGTCTCGGGATGGTGTCGGCGGCAGGCGAAGGCGCAGACGAGGATGAGAAGACCGCAGGCCAGGAGGGCGATCTGTTTGCGGTAGGGGGCAAGGGGAGTCGCCCCGAGGAAGTTACGGACGCCCTGCCAGTCGTGGTTCTGCGCGGCGGATTCCATGTCCGGGGCGTAGTGCTCGACAAGGGTCCCGTTGATGAAAGCCGGCAGCCCCTGGAAACGCTCGTGGTAGGCCCCGAAGCTGCTGTCGACGAGGATCATGTGCTCGTAACTCTCGAGCTGGCGCAGGCCGAGGTCCCAGCCCTGGTGCAGGAAAAAGGGGACGAAGCTGAGGAGGATTCCCAAGACCCAACCGAGAGCGGGTCGCAGCTCCTTCTTCCAGAAAAGCCAGGGGCCGAGAACGAGGGGGAGGAGTTTGATGACGCCGGGGAGCGCGAGGAGGAAGCCGCCGAGGAGGGGGCGTTTTTGCAAGTTCCCAA
>DROQ01000033.1 GCA_011321845.1 Planctomycetota bacterium
AAACGTACACATCCAAGCCAAACTCAACAGCGGATCCGGCCCCCTGCTCAAATCCATCACCTCCGCCCGCGCCTCCAGGTTCGCCCGCACCCACTCCCCCGAGAGCCCCGCGTCCAAAAACAGCCGCAGCGCCCTCAAAGGATTCGCATACAAGGGAATCATCCGATGCGAATCCACGAGGTGGGCCTGCTCATGCGTCCGAATCGAGTCCAAAAGCGCCTGAAACAGGTCCCTGGGATGCCGCTTCCGCACCCTCAGGGCCAGTTTGCGGGACACCTGGCAGGGACGGCTCATATCCAGCGGAGCCACTCGCGGAAAGGGATCGGAGAGGATCGAGGGATCCCCTTCTTGAAACACCGGAAGGAAATGAATCATCCGGTCCATGTCCAGGATGTAGTGATCCCAGAGCGCGATCCCCAGGGTCCCGAGCAACTCATCCATGCGGTTGGAAAAGAACTTGTCCTCCAAGAGGATCTCCCGCACCCCATCCTCGAAGGGGAGGAAGGTTTTGGGATGAACCCGCCGGACCCCCAACCGCCGGGCCAGGAGCACCGAAATCCCCTGGGTTCCGATGGGCCTCCCCAGCAGGAGGTACCAGCCATGCTGCCAGAAATACTCCGTAATCCCCGGCCCAAAAGGGGACCAGAGGGTGCCCAGCATGCCGAAGTCATAGACCCTGGGCTCCCCCACCACATCGACACCAAGGATCTTCCGGGAGAGTTCACGCAGGCCAACCCGAGCCTTGGCCAGGTCCTGAGGTCGTCCCGGCCTGGTGAAGAGTTCCACGACTCCTGAGCGAAACCGGAGGAAACCTCGGGCATCCTCCAGCAATGCCCTCAGTTCCTTTTCCTGAGCGGCCGAAAGCGAGGCCTTTTCCTCGAGGAATCGGCCCAGGGCTTCGGCCTCGCCCACCCAGCCGACTTGGAGCAGGGTCCTGATGAGATCCAGCCTCCCCTGCGCACTGCGGCTCCTTCCACTCCCTTCAAGAAGCGCCGGCAAGGCTCCGAAGAAGGCCGAATCCTTGGCCTTCTCCCTGGGAAAGAAGAGCTGCATCAGGGGGACGAACTGCTCCCGGTAGAGGGCAAGGGCCTCCTCCACCTTGCCCGCGTAGAACAACTCGCGCATCCGCTGGTGGAGATGGTTCCATAGGATCCCGTCCTCGGAGATGGGGTTGGAGAGATTCCGCTGCTTTTCGAACATTCCCTGCATGAAGCGGGCAGCCATGGCCGGCCTCCCCTCCATCTTGAGGAGCAGGGGAATGACGGGGGCGACCGGACTCTTCTGCAAGCGTTCCAGGCGCGTGGAATCGGCTTCGAGGAACAGCAGCAGGTCCATCCGGAGGCGAGGGCTGAGGAGGGCGTTCATCAGGGCCTGGGCGGTCTCTTTGTAGGCGGACGCAAACTCCAGAGCGCAAAGCAGGTCGGTGGAGCGCCGCGACCCCAGGAGAAAGGAGAGCAGGGCGAGGATGCCATCCTTGGGGTGTTTCTTGCGAAGCTCCTCGATCCGGGAACGCAAATGGGTTCGGACCCCGATGCGGTAGGCAAGCAGGTAGACCTCCGGCTCGAAGCTCCCTCCCGGCTTCATCAAGGGTTTCAACTGGTCCGCCGCCCGCCTGCGCCGTTTCTCCTGGAAGAGGCTCCAAGCCAGGCCATAGCGGAGCCAGAAGGAACGAGGAAAGCGGGCGAGGGCCTTGGCGAAGCGCTCCGAGCCCTGGTACTTGGGAGGCGCGAGGCGAAGTTTGAGATAGCTGAGACTGGGATGCTCCCCGAACCTTTCCTCCAGGCGTTCCAGCCGCATCCAGGACCTGCCGGCCCTTCCCTCGGCCAGCTCCAGGTTCTGGAGGAGGCGGTGGGCGGGAACATAGAGGGGATGCCGCTCCAACACCTCCAGGAGCATCCTCCTCCCCTCCTCCCTTTTCCCCCGGTCCAGGAGTTCGGATGCCCTCATCACCCTGGCCCGAGTGGGGGGTAGATCGGGGAGGTCGCTCCATACTCCCTCGGGAACGGGAAAGGTCCCGAAGCTTTCGCTGGAAACGGAGGAGCAGGAGGGAAGGGCAAGCAGGAGAAGGGGCCAGGCGCGGATCATCAAAGGAGGAACCCCCCCATCAGCAGGTCCCTTTCCAGGGCATAGGAATAGCTCTGCGCGAGCACCAGGGCCTGGTCTATCTCCACCACTCCTTCGCCCCCAAGTGGGGTCGGGGCGTCTTCCCCCCCGACGAGTTTGGGGGAGACCAGGGCCAAGCACTGGTCCACACAATCCTGCTTCAGGAGCTGGGCCAGGGTCCGGCCGCCTCCCTCGACCAGGAGCCTGCGGAGACCCTCCGCCCGCAGCAGGCGAAGCCCCTGGGTGAGATCGGGGACCCGCCCGCCGGGCACAAGAGCCGGAAGCGAAAGGCAGCGAACGCCACGGTCCTCCAGCTCGGCCCGCTTCTCCCCCCCCTGTCCCTCGAGGTGGAAAACCCAGGTCGGTGCCTCCTCGGTGCGGAACAGCGGAGAGTCCAGGGGGAGTTCCAGTCGGGGATCGAGCACGACACGTTGGGGAGAGGAGCCTTGGACCCGACGAACGGTGAGCCTGGGTCGGTCCAGGAGGGCGGTTCGATAGCCGACGAGGACCCCATCACAGGAAGCTCGAAGCCGGTGGCCAAAGTCCAAGGCCCGCTCTCCACTGATCCAGGCGGAGGAACCCGTGCGGGTGGCGGTCTTGCCGTCCATGGACATGGCCCATTTGGCGATCACCCAGGGGCGGTCGAGGGCGCAGGCCTTGCGGAAGGGGCCCAACAGCTCCTGGAGCGCAGGGCTGGAAAAGGGACCGTGAACGGCAATCCCCCGCTCCCGGAGAAGGTCCAGGCCCCTTCCCTGGTGGCGTGGATCGGGATCCTCCAGACCAACGACGACCCTTTGCACATGGGAGCCCAGGATGGTCTCGGTGCAAGGGGGCCGCTTCTTCCCGGGTCCGGTCGAGGAGCAGGGCTCCAGGGTAACGACAAGCGTATCGGGGTGCGCCCCGGCCCTGGCCGCCGCACGGAGAGCCTCCTCCTCGGCGTGGGGACCGCCGTAAACCCTGTGCAGCCCCCTGCCCACCACTTCGCCCCTCTCGATGGCGAGGGCCCCCACCATGGGGTTGGGAGCGACCCAACCCTTCCCCTCATAAAGCGAACCCCGCGCCAGCCCGGCCGCTTCCTCCAGCCAGGCGGCGAAGACCTCGGCCCCCTCCCCTCCCTTCACTGGCTGGCGCCCTCAGCCCGCCCCTTCCCTGCGAGAACCCCGTCCCCTTCGAGGACCGTCCGCGTCTCCTCCTGGAGCACTCCGATCAGACTGTGGGCCTGGGCCTCGACAATGCGCACGGGGACATAGCGCCCCACCAGGTTGGGGTCTTCGTTGGCGAAGTGGACGATGCGGTTGCGCGCGGTCCTGCCCGTATAGCGGTCCTTGCGGGTCTTGCTGGGCCCTTCGACCAGGATCTCCCGGACCTCTCCCACTTGGGCCCGGTTCCTGGCGAGGGAGACCCGCTCCTGCGTCTGCAGCAACTCCTGGTTGCGGCGGGCCTTGACTTCCTCGGGGACGTCGTCGCGGAGGTAGTCGGCACTGACCGTTCCCTTGCGCGGAGAATACTTGAAGACGAAGGATTGGGAAAAACCCACCTCCTCGATCAGAGAGAGGCTCTGCCGATGGTCCTCTTCGGTCTCGCCGGGGAAGCCCGCGATGAAATCGCAGGCGAACTCCATCTCGGGGATCAGGCCCTTGAGGTCTCGAATCCGGGCGAGATAGCGCTCGCGGGTGTATCCCCGCTTCATGGCCTTGAGGACCTGGTTGCTCCCCGATTGAGCGGGAAGATGAAAATAACGGCTCACCCTCGGGAGGGCGGCCATGGCTTCCATGAGTCGCGGGGTCAAAAAGGAGGGATGCGAGGTCACGAAGGAGATCCGGCGCAGGGCTGGGATCTGGTGCAGCTCCCGGAGCAGGAGGGCCAGGTCGGTGCCTCGCTCCAGGTCGTGGCCGTAGGCGTTGACGGTCTGGCCGAGCAGGGTCACTTCGGTGACCCCGTCGGCGACCAGACGTTCCACCTCCTCACGGATCGCGTCCACGGGGCGGCTGACCTCCGGCCCCCGGGTCGCGGGGACAATGCAATAGGTGCAGGGCATGTTGCAGCCCCGGATGATGTTGACAAAGGCCTGCGCCCGCATCGGCCGGCAACTCAGCTCCCGCTGCACAAGATCTCCGTTCCCCCCCTCGCCGGTGGCGATCACCCCTTTGCGCGTCTCGATGCTCTCACGGACCAGGGCATCGATCCTTCCGAATTCCCGCGTCCCGCAGACCACGTCAATGTGGGGCATGCGGGTGCGAAGAAAAACCTTGTGTTCCTGGGCCATGCAGCCGAGCACGCCGATGATGACCTCCGGGTCCTTCTTTTTTCGGGCCTTCATGGCACCGATCCTGCCCCATACACGGTCCTCGGCGCTCTCCCGAATCGAACAGGTGTTGAGCAGGAGGACCTGGGCCTCCTCTTCCCGCTCCGTCTCCTCGAATCCAGCCTGGATCATCCGACTCGCGATCAGTTCGGAGTCGAGCTTGTTCATCTGGCATCCGTAGGTGAGGAGGAAAAACTTCCGTCGATCCATTGTGCGTTTCCCCGGAGAAAGGCGGCTATCATAGCGAAGCGTTCTCAGCTGAGGATGCCCTTCTTGCCTTTTCCCTTTCCTCGTCAAGGACGGTGTATGGCCTTTCGCTTCCTCCTCCCCCTCCTCTTCCCCGCCCTGCTCCTGGGGGCCGGCTTTTGGGACCATCCCCAGGAGGGGCAGGAGCCCACCGCCCCCTTCCAGCGCAAAGGGAATTACCTCGACGACTGGCAGGCCTGTGCGGACTGCCACGTGGACGAGGCCGAGATCTTTGCCAAGTCCCGACACGATGGGATCCAAAACCAAAAGGGTCTCCACGCCTGCGAGACCTGCCACGGACCCGGAGAATTGCACGCCGACGAGCAGGAGGCCTCCCAGATCACCTTCCCCAAAAAGCTGCCCCCCAGGGCGCAGCTCCAGCTCTGTGCGCGCTGCCACCGGAGGCAACTGGCCGAACATGGAGGTCCCATGAAGGACTTGCTCCGCGCAGGCAAGCGTTGCACGGACTGCCACAGCGTCCACGCCGAAGCCCCCGGAGGTTCCAGGCCCACCAGGCCCAGGAGCCGGAAGACTCTCAACGCCCAGCGCAGTCCAGCGGGGGTCCAGGCCTGCCTGGGCTGCCACATCAGCAAAAAAGCCAACCTGGAGGCAGGCCCCCACCGGATCCTCCTGACCAAGGCATTCAAGGATCGGGGCGGCTGCGAGGCCTGCCACGGCAAGGGCAGCGGCCATGTCCAGGGTCTGGGCGACCCCCTGGAAATCAGTCGGCCCGACCGGGCCCCCGACGGCCTGGAAACCTGCCTCTCCTGCCACAAGGGGGTGGATCCGGTGGCCTTCCATTGGAAAGGCAGGAAGAGCCCCCTGATCGGGAGCCCCAAGGGGAAGGTCATGACCTGCACCACCTGCCACTCGGTCCATGGGAGAGCCTTGGTCGGTCCCAGGGGACCGCAACTGCCCGCCCCCCAGCCCTCGCCCCTCAGCTGCCTGGGCTGCCACGCTCCCGCGAGCGGGCACCTCCGGGGGAGCGTGCACGAAGGACTCCTTGGTGCGGCCCGGGGCTGTGTGGGCTGTCACCCTGGGGGCGAAGAGCATGCCTGGAGCGGAGGGCGCCCGGAGTTGGTCTTCCGCCATGGTGGAAAGCCGGTCGCAGCCCAGAACCGGACCTGCCTGAACTGCCATGGGGGCAAGGCCAAGATCTGCGGCTTCTCCTCGGGCCTGCACGCGCGGGAAGGGGTCGGATGCCTCTCCTGCCACTCCCCGACCCCCGCCAAAGACCCCCGGGAGCGGAAGCGGGCCCAGCAGAAGCGCTGCGGATCCTGCCATCCAGGAGTGCGGCTCGCCTTCGCCAAGGAGTCCCGCCACCCGATCGAAGGGAGCATGGTGGGCTGCGCCTCCTGCCACGATCCCCACCGGACCAGGGCGGTCGGCTTTCAAAAAGGCCGCCGCATGGAACGCACCTGCAAGGCCTGTCACAAGGAGTACCGAGGCCCCTTCGTCTTCCCCCACCACGCCGACAAGGGTGAGGGCTGCCTGGCCTGCCACAGCCCCCACGGGAGCAACAACCCCAAGCTCCTCAAGGCCCGTAGCGCCCGTGACACCTGCCTCGCTTGCCATGCCGACCTGCCTTCCTTCCACGACCAGAGCACAGGATCCAAGTTCCGCAACTGCCTGACCTGCCACCGCAAGATCCACGGGAGCAACCGCAACCGGAACTTTCTCAAATGATTCGAGCTCCCCTCCTTTCTTTCCTGGCCCTGACCGTGCTTTTCCTGGGCGGCTCCCTCCCGGCTCAGATCAGGTCTCAGAGTCTCTCCTGCAACCTCTGCCACCCCGGCGCCGACAGGTCCTTCGGACGCAGCGTCCACGCGGAACCCCTTCGAAAGCCTCTCAGCGACAAGGAGAGGCCCCAGAGAAACCAGGCATGTCTCAGCTGCCACCTCCAGGGGAGGCTCCACCAGGAGGACCCCCCGAGCAAAAAGGCGGGCCTCGCCTCCTGCTCGCGCTGCCATGGGGACAAGCTGATCCACAGCTACAAGCTCCTTGGCACCTTTGGCCAGCTCAGCCACCCAAGCCGCGCTGAGGCCGTCCGCATCCAGGAGAAAGGCCGCATGCAAAAACTCCTCCTGCGTGAACAACCCGGCGCGGCCCTCTCCAAGGGCTCCCCCTGGACCCTCGGAGGCCGTCTCGGCCTGGGCCTGCGCCTCGTGGATGTGGATGGCTCAAGGCGTCGCTTCGACCAGGACCTGGGGCTCGACAGCGGGTTTCGGCTCACCCGGCTCCAGGCCGAACTCAACCACCAGCGCGGGGGAAGGATCTTCGAGGCGGAACTCCACGACCTGGAGGAGAGGGAATTCGGCGCTTCGGCCAAGACAGGTCGTTGGCTCCCCCTCGAGACCTTTTTCGAGGGCCGGCTCCGCAAACGCAAACAAGTCTTCGACAGCGCGGGGGACTTCCATGGCTATGACCGGAAACGTCTGGACCAGGAGTACCGCCTCGTCGAGAACGGAGGAAACCTTGGGGAGATCTCGCTTACCTTCGAGCGGCGGAGCGCCCGTGGCCGTAGTGTGGGCACGGGAATCGGCAACCCCAACCTCAGCCCCCTGGTCCCCGTGCAAGGGATCCCCATCGACCTCTTCAGCCTCGAGGATCGCTGGAGCCTGGCCAAGTCCTGGGGCGACACCGAAAAGCTGTTCGACCTGGAGTTGGGCTACACCAACGGGCGCCGCCGCGAGGACCTGAACTACGCCAGGCCCTCCCCCATCGACCCCTTCGTCACCGAACGCGAGAACAGCCGCTCGGCTTCTTCCTTCCGCGGGCCGGACGCCCGGATGCGGTTTCGAAGGGAGGGCTTTTTGGGAGAGAACACCCTCGATTTGAGCCTCGGCGGCAGTTACCAGACCGTCCACCACGTGGAAGAGGGGACCCTCGAGGGTTTGGATACTTCGGCCTTCAGCACCGAGACCCTGGGCCTGGGACGCGGCAACCAGAGGGAAGGAAGCCTCCTCCTCCTCCTGGAACGCCCCCTCGGCGAGGAATGGAGACTCAGCCTGGAGGGCCTCCTGGTGGACCAACGGAACCGGACCCTTTTTACCCGCTTCGACCGCACGATTCGGACCTCCCCCCCCAGCAACCTCCTGGTGCGGAGCGACCAGACACTGGTCACGCGCTTCCAAGAACGCAGTCTCAGCCTCTCCCTCGAGGGAAGGCTTCTCCCCGGCCTCAGCCTCAGCCTCGGCTACAGCTACTCCCGCCAGACCCTCCACCTCCCCGACCTCGAGGTCGGGGACTCCGACTTTCGCTCGGGAAACCTGGAGCGGCACGCCCCCCAAGGGAGCCTGATCTGGCGACCCCGGGAGGGGACCCGGCTGCGCCTTCGGGTCGAGGGCCTGGCCAGCGGGGGGGCCCGCCCCACGGAAACCCAGCCCGAGCTGGGCACCCGGGTCCGCATCGACCTCCGCCGGAAATGGGAGAAGGACCAGAACTTCAGCCTCTTCGCGGCCTTCGACCGCCGCTCCAACAACCTGAGTTCCACCGAACGCCGGCGGGACTCCTACGGCTTTTCCGGGGCTTGGCTGCCCTTCGGAAAGACCCGCATCAACCTCGCCTCCTCCTGGTCCAAAACACGAAACCGAACTCTCTCGACCTTTTATTTCGCCCCCTCCACCACTCCCGTCCCGACCCTAGTGGGGTACCGGGGCCAGACCCTGCTCTCCGAGCTCAACCTGGACGCCCCCCTCGGCGCGGGAATCGACCTGGATCTGGGCTTCTCGGTCCAGCGCAGCACCGGTTCTCTCGTGATGACCTTCTTCGACTCCCACCTGGGCCTCAAAAAACGTTGGAGCCGCCACCTGAGCCTGGGCCTGCGGGCCTTTGTCTCCGATCTGAGGGAGCGAAGCCTGGACCTCCGCGAAACCTACCACGCCCGCGGAATCCTCCTCTACGGCGAAACGGGCCTCTAAGGCCCCGACACAATTACCCTTAGCCTGATCCTACCCTTAGCCTGATCCTACCCTTAGCCTGATCCTACCCTTAGCCTGATCCCTTTGGCCCAGCCGCGCGGACGGGCTTCGCTACCCCAGTTGGGCACCACCTGCCCGCCAGGGCTCTCCTTTTCCCCGCGTGGCTCGGAATCCTCCAAGGACTTTGGGGGCGGAGCGGACCAGGAAGGGATTGAGCTGAAACCGGAATCCACCAAGAACTTTGGCCGACTTCGCCGAAGGCGCCTGAGGCCAAAGTCCTTGGTGGATTCCGAGCCGCGCCGAGAAAGGGAGCCCGGGGGGAGGGGAAGCGGCAGGCTCAGGGAAGGACCAAAGTCCCAAAGGCGATGAGGCGGCGGTGCCCTCAGCGAACCTTCTTGCGGGAGACCGTCACCCAGCGTTTCCCCTGGTCCAGGATGGGATGGGTCGTCACTTCGTATTCGTCTCCGATCCTTTTGAAGCGGATGGAGAGCTGGGTGTCCTCGGCCCAGGAGTGTCCACCCACCTTGAAGATCTTGGAGGCCAGCCCCGAAATCCGAATGTCGATATCGTTGGCGTACCGGGAGAGATTGGGGAGGATGAGAACCAGGTCCAGGCTCTGCCCCTTTCCGAGCGACTTGGGAGCCTCGAGGAGATTGGTCAGCTTCTTTCTCTCCCGCCGGGAGATCGCCTCGGTCACTTCGGGATAGAGGCCCGCGTAGGAAATCCTTTGCTTGCGGACCTGGGGAGTCAGGGCCCAGGCGGCGAGGTTCAGCTTGCGGCTGGCTCCGGTGTTGTTCTTCACCTTCAGCACCACATACCAGTAGGTCTTGTAGCTGTCCTCCGAAGGCCCGGTCCGCATGGAGATCGGTTTCAGCTTCTGGTAGGAGACATCGAATTTCCAGCGCCTGTTCCCATCCTGGGCGAGGAGGGAGCCAGCGAGAAGGAGGGGGAGGGCGAAGATCGAAAGAGACTTCCAGTTCATGTTCTGGCCAATTCTAAAGGAAGTGGAATCGGAAAAATCATAGGGCGGGAAAAGTATACCCTGAAAAGCCGGGCAAACCCAAAGACAGCTTGCAAAGGCTCTGAGAAGAGCCCCCGAGGAGGTTCCACGCGGATCCCCGGGGAACCTCCACTGGAGATTCAGGACCCCGAGCCGTTGGTCAGCTTTTGGAGGTCGGGATGCGGAGAATTCGGTCCCACGGGGAAGACGAAGTCGGGGTCCTCCTCGTCCCACCACTCCTTGAGATCCTGGTCCCTGCTCAGGAACTTGGCAGTCCCATCTCCATAGAGGATGTTGATCCCATTCGGATGGTTGTTTCCGAACTCGTTGTCATCGGCCATCCAGGGCGTCCGTCCGCTGTCCATCTTCTTTCGCCGGGCGATGACTGCGTAGTCCGTATCCAGGGAAGTAAAATCCTCCCGGACCTTCCAGATGTTGTCGACACCCAAGGCCTTGAGTTCCTCCATCCGGTCTTCCTCCCCGCCGTGTTCCACCCCCGGGCAGAAGAACTTTTCCATGTTCTTTTCGGTGTGTTCGATGACCCCACTCTTCCAGAGGGCCCAAAGCATGTGGATCCCCGAAGGCTTGGGGAGCTTCCCGGAGTGGGAGACCTTGTAGGCCTGCATGGGTGCGTAGAAATTCTGCCGCATGTTCGACTGGCAGGCCATCTGCTTGGCCGCGTTCGTCCCGGAGGTGATCTTGGGAAGGAGATAGGCCATCAGGAGGCTCAGGATCACGATGACCACCAGGATCTCGATCAGGGTGAACCCCCCTGCCTGCCTTCGTTGAGGATGCTTTCCGTGGGGATGCTTTCCGTGGGGATGCTTTCTGTGGGGATGCTTTCTGTATAAAGCTGTGCAGCTCGTCATAAACTTCGATACCTCTGCTCAATTCCTGGAGGTGGAGGGCCAAGCACCCAGGAAGTCCATCCAGAAGGGGCGTCCGAAAACGAAAGGGGCAAAGCCATCTTACCCCAATCCCCTTCCCCAGAAAAGCGGAGGATCAATAGCGATAATGGTCCGGCTTGAAGGGGCCATCCACGGGAACCCCCAGGTAATCGGCCTGCTCCGGAGTCAACCTGGTGAGGTGGACCCCAAGCTTGGCGAGATGGAGCCTGGCCACCTCCTCGTCGAGATGTTTGGGGAGGCGGTAGACGCCGACTTCGTATTTGTCGGGATTCTCCCAGAGCTCGATCTGGGCCAGAACCTGGTTGGTAAAGGAGTTGCTCATGACGAAGGAAGGATGTCCCGTCGCGCAGCCCAGATTCACGAGCCTACCCTCGCAGAGGAGGATGATGCTATGCCCGTCGGGGAAGGTGTAACGGTCGACCTGGGGCTTGACCTCCTCCTTCTTGATGTCCCCGCGACCCTCGAGGTAGGCGACGTCGATCTCGGTGTCGAAGTGCCCGATGTTGCAGACGATGGCCTCGTCCTTCATCTTCTCGAGGTGCTCTCCGCGGAGGACGCCGCAGCAGCCGGTGGCGGTCACGAAGATGTCGGCCATCGGGGCAGCCTCCTCCATGGTCAGGACCTCGAAACCCTCCATCGCGGCCTGGAGCGCGCAGATGGGATCGATCTCGGTGACCACAACGCGAGCGCCGAAGCCCCGCATGGACTGGGCACAACCCTTGCCCACGTCCCCGTAGCCGGCCACACAGACGATCTTGCCCGCCACCATGATGTCCGTGGCACGCTTGATCCCGTCCGCGAGAGACTCACGGCACCCGTAGAGGTTGTCAAACTTGGACTTGGTCACGGAATCGTTCACGTTGATGGCCGGAACCTTGAGAGTGCCTTCCTTGAGCATTCGCTCGAGGGCGTGAACACCGGTCGTGGTCTCCTCGCTGATCCCCCGGATCCCTTCCATGAACTCGGGGTGCTTGTCGTGGACGAGCTTGCTGAGGTCGCCCCCGTCGTCCAGGATCAGGTTGAGGGGCTTGCCATCCGGGAAGACCAGGGTCTGCTCGATGCACCACTCGTACTCTTCCTCGGTCTCCCCCTTCCAGGCGTAGACGGGGATGCCGGCCTTGGCGATCGCGGCGGCTGCATGGTCCTGGGTTGAGAAGATATTGCAAGAAGACCACTGGACTTCCGCCCCCAGTTCCACAAGAGTCTCAATCAGGACTGCGGTCTGGATGGTCATGTGCAGGCAACCGGCGATCCGAGCGCCTTTGAGAACCTTTTTTGGGCCGAACTTCTCCCGGAGGGCCATCAGGCCGGGCATCTCTTTTTCGGCCAGAAGGATCTCCCTCCGGCCCCAATCGGCTAAGGAAAGGTCCGCTACCTTGAACTGGGGTTTTTCACTGGTTTCTACCATGGTAATCCTCGGTCATCCTCTTCTACTTCCCTATGGAAAGACCCCGCAACCAGACGGGGCCCGTTTTTTTCGGAACCACATCACAACCATCCGGCGGAAGGCTGTCAATACCATCTATCGAAAGATTCGAATAGATCGATGAAGACCTTTTCGACCCGGCCACCGCAGTGACCCGAGTTCAGGAAACGGCTGACTTCAGGAAACGGCCGACTTCAGGGCTTCGACTCGATTGAGGTTTTCCCAGGGAAACTCTCCATTCTCCCGGCCAAAGTGGCCATAGGCTGCCGTGGGCTGGTAGATGGGACGGAGGAGGTTCAGCTCCTGGATGATGGCTTTGGGTCTCAGATCGAAGTGCTCCCGCACGAGGGCTTCGAGGACTCCCTCTTCGACTTTGCCCGTCCCGAAGGCGTCGACCAGGACCGAAATGGGCTCGGCCACCCCAATCGCGTAGCTGACCTGTACTTCGACCCGGTCGGCCAGGTCGGCGGCAACGAGATTTTTGGCAACCCAGCGGGCGGCGTATGCGGCGGAGCGATCCACCTTGGAAGGGTCCTTGCCCGAAAAGGCACCGCCACCATGCCGCCCCATGCCGCCGTACGTGTCCACGATGATCTTACGCCCGGTGAGCCCACAATCCCCCTGGGGGCCACCGATCACGAAGCGGCCGGTGGGGTTGATGAAGTAGCGCGTCTGGGCATCCAGGAATCCCTCGGGGATGACCTCCTGCACCACCTTTTTGATCTCGGATTGGATCTCCTCCTGGCCCACCTCGGGGGCGTGCTGGGTGGAAACCACCACCGAATGAATCCGGGAGGGCATCCCGTCCTCCCCGTAGACGACCGAGAGCTGGGACTTGGCGTCCGGACGCAACCAGGGGAGTGCGCCCGAATTCCGCTTCACATCCAAGGCTTCGAGGATGCGATGGGAGTAATGGATGGGAAAGGGCATGAAAGCATCGGTCTCTTTGCAAGCGTAGCCGAACATCAGGCCCTGGTCCCCCGCTCCCTGCTCCTTGTCGGAGCCTTCGTCCACCCCCATGGAAATGTCGGGGGATTGCTGGTCCAGGCGGACCATGACCTGACAGCTCTTGGCGTCGAAGCCGAGCGCGGGATCGTTGTAGCCGATGTCGGCAATGGCTTCGCGCGCCACCGCCTCATAATCCACTTGGGCCTCGGTCGTGATCTCGCCCGCCAGGCAAACGAAATTGGTCGTGCAAAGGGTCTCGCAGGCGACCCGACTCTTGGGGTCTTGGGCGAGGCAGGCGTCCAGAACGGCGTCCGAAATACGATCGGAAACCTTGTCCGGATGGCCAGCGCTGACGGATTCAGAGGTGAAAACGCGGAGTTCCTTGGACATCGAGGGTACCTATTTTTCTGCTGGTATTTTTCTGCCGGTATTTGCAGCCGGGGAAGAGGTGTCGGATCTTGCAACCGCCCAGGGGCTGCTTTCGAACCGTCCGGAGAGACCCGGAAAAGGGGAAGGATCATAACAGCCCGGACTCCTGAATCCTTTCGGAATTTGAGGCGGAAAACTCGATTTGGCCCTTGCCTCCCTAACCGTCCCGGGAGGATTCCTGGTCCTTGTTCTTCCGGGTCCAACCCGCCGACCGCAGGAAGGGGAGGATTTCGCGGAAGGTCCGCTCGGTCGCCCCTTTGTTTTCGAGAAGGATGCTCCCGGCACGGTCGACCAGGGCCCTCGCCCTCTCCTCCGATTCGAGCAGGGACAGGGCTTCTTGGGCAAGTTCCTTCTCATCCTTCACTTGCACCAGTCCTCCTGCCTTGAGAAAGAGGTCCACGTCCACCCGGAAGTTCCAGACGTGCGGCCCCACGATGGTGGGTTTGCGCAAAGCAAGAGGCTCCAACATGTTCTGGCCCCCGTGATGGACAAGACTCCCTCCCACAAACACCAGATCGGCGAGAGTATAGACCCTGAGCAGCTCCCCGATGGTGTCGGCCACCAACCAGGAGGCGGGGAGGAGTTCTTCGCGCCCCTCCCGGACACTGGTGAGCCTCAGGACAGGGTGCCGCCCGGGACACTCCCCCTTGAGGAGGCGAGAGAGGTCCTTTGCGACCCCGGCGCCCCGCTCGGGATGGCGGGGAGCGACAACGAGGCGGACCGTTTTCTGGAGCTTCTTCTCCAGGTCGAGGGCGACGCGTCCCAGGATCATCTCCTCGTCCGGATGCGTGGAGCCACCCACAAGAACCACCTCGCCCTCCTTCAGGTCGAGGAGCGCCTTCAGGTCGGGATCCGGCGGTGGATCCTCCTCCACGAGATCCAGGCCGTCATATTTCAAGTTCCCCGTCTGCCGGATCCGGTCTCTGGAAACCCCCAGGGCAGCCAGACGATGGGCATAGGTGGGATTCTGGACGCAGAAGAGGTCGATGCGATCGAATTGGGGGAGGAGCTTGCGAACAAGGCGGTAACCCTTGAAGCTCCGCTCCGAGATGCGACCGTTCACGACCATGACCGGAACCCCCCTGCGTTCGGCGGTGTCCAAGAAATTGGGCCAGATCTCCAGTTCCATCAGGAGGACGGCCTTGGGTCGTAGGGCATCCAATGCCCGCCGGGGAAAGGAACCGAAATCCAGGGGGAAGAAGAAGACCCGGTCCTCGCCATAGATGCGCCTGGCGACGCGGGCCCCGGTCGGGGTCGTCGCGCTCACCAGAACGCGATGGTCGGGGAACTCCCGCTCCAAGCGCTCCACCAGCGGCTGGGCACCGCGAACCTCCCCAACGCTCACTCCGTGCACCCAGAGGACGGGCGCTTCCCCCCCCGCCTCGGAAAAGGGCTCCAACCTCCCCAGGCGCTGGCTCAGCCCCTTTCGGTAGCTGGGATCCCCCAGCAAGCGCCAAAGGAAAAGGGGGAGATAGCCCAGGATCCCCACAAGGAACACAAGCTGGTAGAAGAGAAGAACGGATCGGGCGATCGGTTTTCTTTTTACGGGTCGGGGCAAGGCTCAAGAAGGTTCAGGAGGCCTTACCATGGCATTTCTTGAACTTCTTCCCCGAACCACAGGGGCAAGGGTCGTTGCGCCCGGGCTTCTTGCCCTCGAAAGGGAGTTCCGCGGCTACGGGGACCGCCTCCTCCTCGACGGGAGCCTCGGGAAGGGGAGCATCCGGGGAGCCGGCCTCCTCCGGAGAGGCGGGGGCGTTGGGGTTGGTGATCGAGATCCCCTCTTCGTCCACGATGATCTCCGCCCCATTGCGCAAGGCCTCCATCACCTCCGGGGGGAGCTGGCCCGCGGCCGCCATGGCCTCAATGACCGCTTTGGCTTCCTCGGGATCGGTGGGCATCTGGGGCGCCATGGGCATGGCCCCTCCTCCGGCAAAGGGATCCTCCATCTGGAGATCCCGGGCCCGCAGGTCCACGCGGAAGAACAGGTCGGTGACCTGACGTCCGATGCTTCCCTTGAGGAGGTTGAACTTTTGGAAGCCCTCTTTCTTGTATTCGTTCTTGGGGTCCACCTGGGCGTATCCGCGGAGGCCGATGCCCTCCTTGAGGGCATCCATGGCCTTGAGATGGTCCTTCCACTTCTGGTCGATGGCATCCAAGAGGAGATACCGCAGAATCGCCTGGAAATCCTCTTCGCCCAGCTCCTCCTTCCGGAGGGCGAGTCTCTGGTCGAAGGCCGCCATCATCCCGTCGAAGAGCTGCTCCCGTGGGATCTCGGCGAAATCAGGCATCCCCTCGTCCGTTCCGAATTTGTGGAGCCACCACTCCTTGAGCTGCTCGACATCGACAGGCTCTTCCTCCTTCTCGGGAACGCATAGGCCCAGGATCTCATCGGTCTGGTCTTCGAACATCCCCCGAAGCTTGGCTTCGAGCCCCTTCCCTTCGAGCACCTCCTGGCGCTGCCCATAGATGAACTTGCGCTGCTTGTCCATGACCTCGTCGTATTCGAGGAGGCTCTTGCGGATCTCGAAGTTGCGGTCCTCCACGCGCTTTTGGGCCTTGGCGATTCCTCGTGAGACCATGGGAGCCTCGATAGCCTCCCCTTCGCGAAGCCCCAGCTTCTCCATCACGGTCTTGACCCAGTCACGGGCGAAAATGCGCATCAGGTCGTCGTCGAAACTGAGGAAGAAGCGTGTCGATCCCGGATCTCCCTGGCGGCCGCAGCGTCCCCGGAGCTGGTTGTCGATGCGGCGCGCTTCATGCCGCTCGGTGCCGATGATGTGCAACCCGCAGGGTGGATCGTTCCAATTGGTCTCTTCCGACCAGGGGTGGGTCATGCCGGATTTCTTGAAGAACTTTCTGGCCTTCTCCCCCTGCACACAACGCTGGAAGATGCCTCCCATCCAGGCGTCAGGATCCTTTTTCTTCTTGAAGCAGGACGCGCAATTGCTCGCCCGCTCGGGGCGCTCACATCCGATGCAGCACCAGGTCTCCCCCGTTTCCGGATGGTGGCACTCCTTGCGGACCACGTCCTCGCCTAGCTTGATGTCCGTTCCGCGTCCAGCCATGTTGGTCGCGACAACCACGCTGCCCTTCTCGCCCGCCTTGGCGACGATCTGCGCTTCTCTCTCGTGGTGCTTGGCGTTGAGGACTTCGTGCTTGATCCCCACCGAACTGAGCTTGCGGGAGAGTTTCTCGGATTTCTCGATGGAGGTCGTGCCGATCAGGACGGGCCGGTCCTCGCTCAGCTTCTCCTTGACCTCTTCGGCGATCCGGTCGTACTTGTCCTTGTCGGAGAGGTAGATCTGATCGTCCTGGTCCTTGCGGATCAGCGGCCGGTTGGTCGGGATCATGACCACGTCCAGCTTGTAGATCTTGGAGAACTCCCCGGCCTCGGTCATCGCCGTTCCCGTCATCCCCGCGATCTTCTCGAAGAGACGGAAGTAGTTCTGGAATGTAATGGTCGCCAGGGTCAGGTTCTCCTGCTTGGGCTTGATCCCCTCCTTTGCTTCCACGGCCTGGTGAAGGCCGTCGCTCCATCGCCTCCCCGGCATCAAACGCCCGGTGAACTCGTCCACAATGATGATCTCGTCCCCCTTGACCACATAATCCTTGTCCAGCTGGTAGATGTGGTGGGCCCTCAGGGACTGCTCGATGTTGTGGGGCCACTCCATGTGGGCTGGATCGGAGTAGAAGGAGTCCACCCCCACCATCTTCTCCGCCTTCTCGATCCCGGACTCCAGGAGGAGGGCCTGTTTCTCTTTGAGCTTGACCTCGAAGTCCTCTCCTTCCTTGAGTTGCCGTGCGATCCGGTCTGCGATGAGGTATTTGTCGGTGTCGCCCTCGGGCGGCCCCGAGATAATCAGGGGGGTTCGCGCCTCGTCCACCAGGATCGAATCCACCTCGTCGATAATGGCGTAGTTGAGCCGTTTCTGGACCTGGTCCTCCAAGACCACCTTCATGTTGTCGCGAAGGTAGTCGAAACCGAATTCGTTGTTGGTCCCGTACGTGATGTCACTCTCGTATTGTGGATGCCGCTCCTCCGAGCCCATGTTGGATTGGATCGCACCGACGGTCAGGCCCAAATACTCGTACACGGGGGCCATCCAGTCCCGGTCCCTCTGGGCCAGGTAGTCGTTGACGGTCACAACGAAGACCCCTTTCCCGGAGAGGGCGTTCAGCGCCGCGGGGAGGGTGGCGACGAGAGTCTTGCCCTCGCCGGTCACCATCTCGGCGATCTTCCCCTGGTGGAGAACGATGCCCCCGAGGATCTGCACATCGAAATGCCGCATCTGGAGGGTTCGCTCCGCGGCCACGCGGGTCATCGCGAACATCTCGGGGAGGGCATCGTCCAAACTGGCGTCACCCGCTTGGATCTTGGCCTTCCACTCGGCCACGCGCTTCAAAATCGCCTCGTGATCCATTCCCCTGGCCCAGTCCTCGAGGGAACCCACCTTTTGGACCAAGGGTTGAAGCAGCTTGAGCTCTCGCTCATTCTGCGAACCAAAAATCTTCTGCAAGCCTTTCCCAATCTTTGTGGGAAGGGAACCAAAATCGATCGCCATTCTTCCTTATCCTTTTTCCCGGAGAGTTCCGAATCCCGGACCTCGCGGGGAAACCTGCTTCCGAATCCAAAAAACCTGAGGACAAACCCTGAGAACAAACCGCCTCGAGAGACTCTCAAGGGGGTTGGGGCTCAGGAGGAAGGTGCGCGCGGGGCGGGGAGAAGGAAGCTGCGAACCCCCGAGCGCGCGTGGCCAAGGGCTCTTGGCGCGGGAAACCCCGAGCGGAACAGGGCCAGATCCTCGGGAGGAGTCCATACCCAGGCGGGCAGATTCGCCGCCTGGCCCAGGCCTTTGTGAGGGTGGACCCAGCCACCTCCCCATAGATAACCGAGACCCCATGCCCAGGGGACCGGTCTTCCGGCCATCAGCTCCCAGACAGGCCCGGAGGAAGTTCCGAGGGAGGAGGCCGACGAAGCCCTCCCCGCCCGATCCCCCGTCGACAAGGCCGAGTCGAAGACCTCTCCCCCTGCCCCCATGGCGAGCAAGAGGTAAAAGGTCACCAGAATCGGAAGCCCCATACGGGACTGCGACCTGGTTTCCATTCGGGAATCATGCTGGGAACGTTCCATGCGACGACCAAGAAGAATAAGCCCTTTTCGGCGGAGCAGAAAGCTTTGACTCAAAGTTTCTCCCTCGACCTCCCGCTTCCCACCGAGGTCCTGGGGCTCTAACCCTGTGCCAACATCTTTTCCACCAGGGCCAGGAGATCCTCGATCACAAAGGGTTTTGGGAGGAAACCATCCGCCTGATCGCGTTCTGAGGCAAGGATTTGGCTGGAGGTGGAGAGGAGGATCGGCAAGTTCCGGGTGGAGGGGTCGCCCCTGAGTTCCTCGATGACCTGCATCCCATCCATCTCGGGCATTTCATAGTCCAGGAGAACGAGGGAAGGCCTCTTGCGGCGCAGGATCTCCAGGGCTTCCCTCCCGTTCCGGGCGAGGTCCACGTCGTAGCCCTCCCCCTCGAGGAGCCTTTTGAGCAGGTCCGCCTCCTCCTGCTCGTCATCCACCACCAGGATCCGACCTCGGTGCTCAGGAACCTCCCCCTCGTGCTGAGGGATGGGGATTTCGTCCTTGATGCTCCCCAGAGTGGGGATCCCCTGCCGATGGAAGGCTTCCTCGATCTCCTCCTTCAGCTGGAAATTGGAGCGCTTGACTCGCATCCAATCCTCGAAATCGGGGAAATCGGGCCGAATCTCCAGATGGTCATGGGTGTCCACTCCAAAGTAATAGGCCCCTCTTGCCATGTGCTCCTGGAGCAGGAGCTTCATGAAGGGATAATCCCGGTTCCCCAAACGCAGGGAGTAGCGGTGGAGGACCTTCTCGCCCGCCTCCCGCGGAGCCGGAGTTTCGTCCACAAAGACGCCGAAGGGGTTCTGCTCGGAAACCTGGATCCCGATCCCCTTGCTCTCCTTGGTCCCGTAGGCGATCTCGAGGTAGGCTCGAATCGCCTTCTCCACCAGCTCCTTTGTGACCTCTTTCCGCCGCACGCGCTCTCCTCAGTGATCCCGATTCCTTTTTCGATCCTTTCCCAGCCTGTTCTGGAGGTCTTGGACAGAGAAGCCCTCCTGCGCACAGAGTTCCCCCAGTTCCCGCGCCAGGCGGACACCCGCCAGGGGCTCCCGGAAATGCTGGGTCCCCACCTGGACCGCCGAAGCCCCCGCGGCCAAAAACTCGCAGACATCCTCTACGCTCTGGATCCCGCCGACCCCGAGAATGGGAACCTCGACCACCTGCCGCACCTGGTAGATGCAGCGGAGGGCGACGGGTTTGATCGCGGGGCCGGATAGGCCTGCAACTCCGCGCGCGATCCTTGGACGGCCGAGGCGCCAGTCCACCGCCATCCCCAGAAGGGTGTTGATCAGGGTGAGCCCCTGGGCCCCTCCCTCCACGGCGGCCATGGCCACCTCGCAAAGAAGATGGGTGTTGGGGGAAAGTTTGAAGAAAAGGGGAAGCTCCGAACGGTTGGAGAGGGATTGGGCGATGCGTAAACAGGCCTCGGGGTCGGTGGCGAAGGGCAAAGCCCCTCCTTGGACATTGGGGCAGGAAAGGTTGATTTCGAGAGCCACCACTCCCGTCTCCTGGACCCGTTCCACGCCCCACTCGAACTCTTCCAGGGACTCTCCCCCCAGGTTGAGGATGACAGGCGGGCCCAACTCGAGGGCCCTCGGCAAGACTTCGGCGAGAAAGGTCTCGAGCCCCGGGTTTTCGAGGCCGATGCTGTTCAACATCCCGCAGGGAGTCTCCGCGAGGCGTGGAGGCGGGTTCCCCTTGCGAGGCTTGGGCGTCACCGTCTTGGTCACAATGGCCCCAAGCTCACGGACATCTCCGAACTCCTTCCCCTCGAGAGCCGCCCCGTAGGTCCCCGACGCGGGCATCACAGGGTTTTTCAGTTCCAGGCCGTCGAGAAGGGGAGTCCGGAGAAGAGGATTCATTCCTTCACCCGCCTCTCCTCCCGATGGAGGGCGATAAAGAGAATCAAGGCCCCTACGAGGATGGAGGCATCGGCGATGTTGAAGGTCGGCCAGTGGTAGGGCTCCTCGCGAAAGGGGATGGGGAGGTAGAAATCCAAAAAGTCCCTGACCGCGCCTTCTCCCCGAAAAACTCCGCCTTCCCAGAACAAGTTGTCGTAGAGATTGCCCAGGGCTCCTCCAAGGATCAAGCCGAGGGCGAAGAGCTTTGCCCCTCCTCGGCGGATCCTGTAGGCGAAAAACAGGAGGGCTGAAACCATCACGATCCGCACAAGGGTCAGGGGAAGGGTCCCGTTTTGAAAGAGCCCCCAAACCGTCCCCTTGTTCTCCACCTTGGATAAATAGAAGAAACCCGGGATGACCTCGTAAGAAGGTGGAAAGCGCAGGTCGGGAGAGCGGGAGAGGAAGGTGAAGGCCCAGGCCTTGGATCCCAAGTCCAGGACTACGAGGACCATGGCGGTCCCCCAGAAAAGGGGGCGAAAGAGCCCCGGTCCCCCCCCCGCTTCCGCCGAGGAAGGTTCGGGGTGTTTCTTGTCTTCCAGCGAACCTTCCAATTCCGTTTCCACCTGGCGATCCCACCTCTCAAGGTTCCAAAAATCCCAGTATTCCCTTCTCCACCGAAAAAAAAAAGATGATGGAGGCAGACCACCCAAATCCTTGGTCTCTCGGCGAGGGGAGATAAGCTGGGCCAGCCATGAAGGACGCCATCCTCGACTTCCTGGACTACCTCGAGGTGGAGGTCTGCCTCGCGGAGAACAGTCTTCAGGCCTACCGCCGAGAGCTTGACCGCTTCCATCGATTTCTGGCCGAAAGAAAGGGGGTATCCAACCCAGACCAGGCCCGGCTCGCTCCGGAGGATCGAACCCGCGAGGAGCTGGAGACCTTTTTATTCCGGCTCGCCGGGACTCTCGCCCCCGCCAGTGTCGCTCGAGCCCTCGCGGTGCTGCGGGGCTTTTTCCGCTACCTGCATGCAATGGAGCGCATCCCCAAGGACCCCGCGAGACGCCTCCTTGGACCTCGGCTGGACCAGAACCTGCCCCCCGTCCTCGGCAAAAGGACCCTGGCCCAGCTCCTGGAGCACAGCCCCAAGGGAACTCGCTACCCCCTGCGGGATCGGGCTCTGCTCCATCTGCTCTACGCCTGCGGGCTGCGTATCTCCGAGACTCTGAGCGTCACGACCGACTCTCTGCGCCCCGACCTCTCCCTCGTTCGGGTCCGGGGGAAGGGGGGCAAGGAGCGCCTGGTCCCTGTCGCCCCCCCCTGCCTCAAGGCGGTCGAAGCCTATCTGGAAGGGGAGCGCCCCCGCCTCGCGGCCCGGAGCGGGTCCAAGCACCCCGAACTCCTGCTGAGCAAGAGCGGCCGCCCTTTGGATCGCCACCGGGCCTGGCGCATCCTCCGGGAACGGGCCCTTGCGATCGGCTTTGCGGGGCCGCTCGGCCCCCATGCCCTCCGCCATTCCTTCGCGACCCACCTGGTCGAGGGTGGAGCCGATCTCCGGTCGGTGCAGGAACTTCTGGGACACGCTTCTCTTGCGACCACGCAGAGATACACCCATGTGGATGGGGAACGCCTCGCCCGCTTACATGCCCAATTCCATCCCCGCGGGAAACCAACAAGCCCATCGCGAAAAAACGGAATCCGGGACCAAAAAATCCGGGACAAAAAGACCTGAAAGAGAAGGCGGGAAGCTTTCCCCTAAAATGGGAGGATCCAAATCCCCCCTTTTCCCTTAGGATGTTCTACCAACCTCTCACCTTTCCCTTGGATGCTGCTGCTTTCTTTTTCCCTCTTTCTAAGCTTAGGAGCCAAGAATGCAGTTTTCTTCCAAGGTCAGCCTTTCGGCGACTTCCTTTTTCTTCTTCCTCAGTTCCTTTTTATCCAGCGGTTTGAGTGCTCAGACCACGGTCAGTCCAAAAGAGTTCAAAAACACCGAAGGAGCTTCTTCCAACTACTTCCCTTATTTCCGGGCGAGCACCTCGCAAACCTTTCGTCAAATGCACTACCAGGAGGTGCATGACCTGGGAACCGCCAAGGGAGCCATCAAAGGCCTTCTCTACCGCCGGGACGGCCGGGTCTTCGCCGGAAGCAAGAGTCCGGCGAGTTGGACGGATGTAGAGATCGCCCTCTCCACCGCCAAGACCACCGCACAGACGATCAGCAAAACCTTCGCTTCCAACGAGGGAAGCAACCGCGTCGTCGTGCTGAAGCGAAAAAAGGTCAACTTCCCTTCCTTCCCTTTCCTCCCCGCCAAGCCGCAGCCCTTCTTCTTCTCCTTCCCCTTCGATACCAACAAGGTGCTTGCCTTCACCGGAGGATCCGTATGCCTGGACGTGAAGACCTATGACAACAGCGTCTATGACGCCCAAAAACGCACATTCAACTACATCTACTTCGATGCTGCCTTCAATTCGACAGGCGGAACCTATGAACGAACTGGGCGTGCCTGCTATGGGAGCGACCAGAACAACATTCTCCCCTTCTATGGCTTCACCTATACCTCCCTCATTACCTCGACCAACACCCTGAGGCTGTACAGCTTCAGCTACAATGGCCTCTCCGGGGGAACGGGGATCATGCTGGTCGCCGCCAAAAAGCTCGCCTCCCCCGTCAAGCTGCCAGGCTCCTGCTTCCTCTACGTGGACCCCTCCTCCATCCTCATGATGGTGCCGGGAACAGGTGTGATCGGTTCGAGAAAGACCACCACCTACTACTATCCCCCCTACCAGGGAAATACCCGCCAGTACATCAACATTCCGTTTAGCAACAGTCTCCGGAACGTCCAGATTCAAAGCCAGATGGTCGGCTTCGATCCCGGGGCCAACAGCTTGGGCTGGACCTTCACCAACCTGAACACCGTGAACCTTCCCAACTACAACCCCAAGGGTCTCAGCGTTTCCCGCGTCTATCGCAACGGATCCTCGGCTTTCACCTCCACCACCGGCTTCGTGAACAAGAGTTTTGGGCTGATCACGACCTTCAAGATGTAGGGACAAGATCTAGGGGTCGTTCCGGAGACTTCCTCGGGAACCTCCCCTGCTTCCCTTTGGACAAACCGGGAACTTCATGGACCCGACTTGCCCAAGCGGCTCCTGGGATGGGAGGAGAAGGCCCTCTTCCCATCCTCTTTTTTTTCTCCCAGGGCTCAGAAAGAGAAACCCTGCTCCCCTTCCTCCTCCCTTTGCTTCGCTGCGAGGGGCCTTCTGAGAGAATCCCCACCCTTGCTGCATAGTTTCTCTTCCTTCATTGGCTGCCTCACCCCCAACCCAAAGAGCGGGTTTGAGGAAGGAATCCCCGGTTCATCGGCAGAATCTCCTCTCCCATCTTCCTTCCTCCCCCTAGCGATTCCTTGCGGTACTCCCAAAACTTGAATAAGATGGAATGGTTCCTTGAGAATGATCTCTCATTCGAATGAATGAGTTTTCATCGCTCTTGGGGGCCAAGGCCTCTCAAGATCTCATTCCTTGAGCTCCCTGATTCTTTGCATTCCAAAATTCCAACCTTCTTTACATCCCCCTTTAACTTCAAGGAGTCACACATGAAGTTTGCTACCTCGATGGCTGTAGCCATCCTCGTGGGTGGACTTGCTGCTCAGACGACTGTCAACCCCAGCGAGTTCAAAAACGTGGAAGGCCCTTCCGGCAACTACTATCCCTATTTCTATGGGAGCAGCAACGCGGTCTACCGCCAGTTCCACTACCAGGAGGTCCACGACCTCGGAACCGCCAAAGGCGCGATCAAAGGCCTCCTCTACCGCCGCGACGGCAATATCTACGCGGGAAGCAAAAGCCCCGCCAACTGGGTGGACATGGAACTCGCCCTCTCCAAGGCCAAGACCACGTCTCAAACGGCAAGCACGACCTTCGCCTCCAACGAAGGAAGCAACCGCGTGGTCGTCCTCAAGCGGAAGAAAGTGAACTTCCCCTCCTACCCCTGGCTGCCGACCAAGCCCCAGCCCTTCTTCTTCAGCATCCCCTTCGACACCAACAAGGTGCTCGCCTTCACCGGGGGATCGGTCTGCGTGGACGTCAAGGTCTATGACAACAGCGTCTACAACGCCACGACGAGGGTCTACAACAGGATCTACCTGGACGCCGCCTACAACTCCACCTCGGGCAGATACACGCGCCGCGGTCGGGCCTGCTATGCCAGCGACCAGAACAACATCCTCCCCTTCTACGGCAACGCCTACAGCTACCTGTATCGGTCCACCAACCAGCTCCGCATCTATGGCTACAGCTACTATGGTCTCACGGGCGGAACGGGGATCATGCTGATCGCGGCCAAGGCCCTCCCGACCCCGGTCCCGATGCCGGGCGCCTGCTACCTCTACGTGGATCCCACCTCCATCCTCATGATGGTTCCCGGAACCGGAATCGGCTACAACAACAGCAAGACCACGACCTACTACTATCCTCCCTACCAGGGCAACACGCGCCAGTACCTGAACGTGCCGTGGTCCAACTCCCTGAGGAATGTCAAACTCGAGATCCAGATGGTCGGCTTCGACCCCAAGGCCAACAGCCTGGGTTGGACCTTCACCAACCTGACCACGATGACCCTCCCCAACTACAACCCCAAGGGCTTGACGGTTTCCCGTATCTACAAGAACGGCTCCTCCGCCTTCACCTCCTCCACGGGGTACCTCGGGAAGAGCTACGGGCTGGTCACAACCTTCAAGATGTAATTCAGCCCCTCACAAACCTCAACAAATGGTGGCCTGAGCCACCGAGAAAAAAGCCAGCGCCGGGTCGCTGGCTTTTTTCGTTTCCTCCTCCACCAAAAGGGAAGTTTCCCCACAATCCATGCGTCTCCCCGGGTTCCCCTTGCGTAAGGGGGTAGGCATCCCTCAAGATGGGGACTTCGACTGCCTTCGAGGACTTAATCCCAAAGGAACAATCATGGAAGAATCGAATCAAGCCTTGCCTTCGGAGGACAAGGAACCCGTCCAGAAGCTCGCCCAGGCCTATGCAACCCTCAAGGAAGAGGTCGGACGGATCATCGTGGGCCAGGACGAGGTCCTGGAGGAACTCTTCATCGCCCTGTTCGCGCGGGGACACGCCCTCCTGATCGGAGTCCCGGGGCTCGCCAAGACCCTGATGATCTCCTCCCTGGCCAAAGCCCTCAACCTGAGCTTCAACCGGATCCAGTTCACTCCGGACCTCATGCCTGCGGACATTACCGGGACGGAGGTCATCCAGGAGGACAAGGCCACAGGCTCCAGGGCCTTCAAGTTTCTCAAGGGTCCCATTTTCGCCAACATCATCCTCGCAGACGAGATCAACCGAACCCCTCCCAAGACCCAAGCGGCTCTCCTGGAAAGTATGCAGGAGCACCAGGTCACCGTGGGCGGAACCAAGTATTCTCTCGAGGAGCCCTTCTTCGTCCTCGCAACCCAGAACCCCATCGAGCAGGAAGGGACCTACCCCCTACCCGAGGCACAGCTCGACCGCTTCATGTTCATGATCAAGGTCGACTACCCCGACTTCGAAGAGGAGCGGGAGATCCTCAAGCGCACCACGGAAAGCACGAGCACGGAGATCCAGGCGGTCCTCAATGGACAGGAAATCCTCGAACTCCAGAAGATCGTGCGCAAGGTCCCCATTGCCGACCAGGTCATGGATTACGCCCTCAGGTTGACCCGGGCCACCAGGCTCAACAACCCCAAGGCCCCCGCCTTCATCAAGGAGATGCTCAGCTGGGGAGCCGGACCGCGTGCCAGCCAATACCTGGTCCTTGCCGCCAAGGTCAAGGCCGTTCTCTCGGGACGCCTCCACGTTTCCGCCGAGGACATCCGGGCGGTCGCCCACCCGGTCCTGAGGCACCGCATTATCACGAACTACACCGCAGAGGCGGAAGGAATCCGGCCCGACGATGTGATCGATCGTCTCCTGAAGACCATCGACCCCAACGCGAGCGATGCCCTTTCGGACGGCAAGCTCCCCGGGGTGCTGAGCTGAGATGGCGATCAAGGGAGAAGGGATGGGAGAGACCTCGACCCAAGGGGGGAATGAAAACTACCTGGACCCCAAGGTCCTGGACCGCATCGACAAGCTCGAACTACGGGCGAGGTTGATTGTCGAAGGCTTTGTCTCCGGCATGCACAAGTCTCCCTACCGGGGGTTCTCCATCGAGTTCGCCCAGCACCGCGAATATGTCCCCGGGGACGACATCCGCTTCGTGGATTGGAAGGTTTTCGCCAAATCCGACCGCGTCTACATCAAGGAGTTCGAAGAGGAGACCAATCTCAAGGCTCATCTCTTCGTGGATTCGTCCGAATCCATGGCCTACGGAGAACAGCGCAGCAAGTTCAACTACGGAGCGACCATGGCGGCCGCCCTCGCGTTTTTGATTCTTCGGCAACGAGACTCGGTGGGGCTCAACTTGTTCAACGATGAGATCTCGGCCCAATTGCCTCCCAGCACGAGCCGGGCACAGCTGGGCAAGATCGCCCACGCCCTCGAAGAGGCCAAACCGGACGGAAAAACCCGGATCGGCAAGACTCTGCACGAGATGGCAGAACGACTGGGAAAAAAGGGGCTCGTCATTCTCATCTCCGACCTCTTCGACGATCCCGAAGTCATCGCCTCGGGGCTGCGCCATCTTCGACATCGTGGGCATGATGTGCTCCTCTTCCACATCATGGACCGGGACGAGGTCGAATTCCCCTTTGAGCGCATGACTCTCTTCGAAGGAATGGAAGCCCTCCCCGAGCTTTTGGTCGACCCCAAGGCGCTCCGGGACGCCTACCTGAGGGAGGTTCATAAACACGAGGAGGAACTTCGAAAAGCCTGTCTCGGGATGAAAATCGATTACAAACGAGTCATCTCGGACGAGGCCCTCGATGTTGTTCTATCCACCTACCTCGCAAGGAGAGATGCCCTTTCGAAACAAGCACGACGTTGATTCCTATGCACGGACCAAGGCGAAGAAAGAGCCTACAACTCCCTCTTGAGGATCTATGAATTTCCTTCACCCTGCCCTCCTGCCTCTTGCTGGGCTCTTTACGGTCCCCCTGATCATCCATTTGATCAACCGGCGGCGCTACATCAAACGGCCCTGGGCGGCGATGGACTTCCTCCTCAGAGCACACAGGGAGAACCGTAAAAGGGTTCGCCTCGAGAGTCTCCTTCTCCTGCTTCTTCGCTGCTCCCTGCCCATCCTCCTGGCTTTCGCCCTCGCTCGACCAAGATTGGGCCAGCAGGCCGGACTCCTTCCCCAAAGGGAAGGGCTCCACAAGATCTTCGTCCTGGATCGGACCGCAAGCATGGGATACCGCAACCCTCAGGGGACCCGCCCCTTCGATCGGATGAAAAAATTGGTCAAGGCCGTCCTCGACCAATCCTCGGTGGAAGCGGGGGACCGTACGAGCATCCTCCTTGCCGCTTACCGCTGGACCAACCCTGTGCGGGGAAGTCTCGATCCCTCCCTTGCCCTCCGGGAGTTGGGGAGGCTCTCCGCCCCCACCGACAGTCGGGGGCGCCTCTACCCGGCTCTGAAGGAGGCCGAAGCCCTCTCCCGAGCGTTCAAGGAAAAGGCCCAGATTTATGTCCTCTCGGACTTCCAGAATTCATTCCTGGAACTGGAGGACCAGGACGCCTCCGAACCCAAAACGCCCGGCAAGGCACCGGGAGGGGGGACCAAAGACTCCACAGCCCCGAAAAAAGGAAGAGAGCGCATGGCCGATCTCCTCCATGACCTCAAGAAGGCGGGGACCCAATTGATTCTGCTTCCGCTCCGTCCGAGGGGAACACCGGAGAACAGTCAAATTTTGGGACTAAGCCTGGAGCCCGAGCATCCCATCGTCGGGATCCCCTGCAAGCTGAGCTTCGAGGTCCGTACCCAGGGAGAGCGCAAGAAAGAAACAAGCATAACCCTTTTGTTGGATGGCAAGAACCCTCAAACCCAAATCCTGAGTCTCGAACCAGGAACCAAGGCCAAGGGGAGTTTTGAGTTCACCTTCCCCAAGGAGGGCTTCCATCGCTTGACCCTGAAATTGGCCGCAGACGCCCTTCCGGCGGATGACGAGTTCTTCATGGTGACCAAGGTCCGCAAGGAGATTCGTGTCCTCCTCGTGGAAGGGAACAGCTCATTGGACGAGGAAGACCGATTCCTCTCCCGTGCCTTTTTATTCCAGACCCTCCTCCTCCCCAACCCCGAAACCAAGGATCCTGGGCTTCGCCTCTACCGTCCCGAAGTCGTCAGTGAGGAGAAGGTCCAGGCCGATCCAGGTTACCTCAAGGACAAGGACCTGGTGGTCCTCATTGATGGGACCGGTCCGAGAGAACTTCTCGCATCCAAGCTCCGTGACTTTGTCCGGACAGGGGGCGGCTTGCTCATCATCCCCGGTCCACATTCGGTTCCGGACCTCTACAACCTCCGGCTCTTCGGAACCAAGGGGGAGAAAGGTCCGTTGCCGGCGAGGCTCACCCGGATCCACGGGGAACTCCCCGTCCAGGGGGGGATTTCAAACACCTTTTTCACCCCACGCCTTCCATCCGAGGTCCCCCCCCTCCTCGAGGATTTCGGAGAGGAGACCGAGCGAAGGATTCTCGAAGCGACCCCGGTCTTTCGCTTTTGGGGAGCTTCCAAGCTGGACCTTCCTTCCGAAACCAGGGTGCTCCTGGAGTTGTCCCGGGCTCCCGATCCCCTCTCCAACATTCTCCTCGCGATCCGACCCTATGGTAAGGGTCAGGCCGCCCTACTGACCTCCAACCTCAGCAAGCGGCCCGACCGCTGGAACCGGCTGGATGACCTCTGGATCAGTCTCCCGCTGGTCCACACTCTGGCCCGCAATCTCTCAAGAAAGGATCGGAGCCGCTACAATCTCCTCGCAGGTGAGGAACTTGCGAGCAGCTTCGACTCTCCCCCTAAGAGCCTCTACGTCCGCTTGCCGGACCAGAGGAGGGTTCCCCTCCCCATCCCCTCCAAGACGAAACCCGGGCGGGAAGGTTGGGAAACCCCTCCCTTCCTGGGCACTTGGACCCGGGGTCCCTACGCCATCGAAGCGGAATTTTCCGAATCCAAGGAGACACGCCCCTTCGCCATCAACACCTGGCCCGAAGAAGGTTTCCTCACCTACGCCAGCACCAATGCTCTCCGGGACCTGTTTCCAGGGATTCCCATCGAGGAGAGGATCGCCCCCACGACCCAAAAAACCATCCAGGCCGGAAGCTCGGAGATCACGCGCCTTCTCTGGATCCTCTTTCTCGCCTTCATGGTCTCGGAGACCCTCCTGGCAGCCTTCTTCGGAAGGAGACGGTCATGAACTCCAAGCTGTCCGCCTTGCTGGCTCTCCCCCTCATCCTCCCCCAGGAGCCAGGTGCGGAGAAGGCGTCCGAAGGGATTGAGACGAGTTCCCGCTTCCTCTTTCTCAACGCACCCCCCGCCTGGACCGTGGTCCTCCTCATTCTCCCGACCATCCTCCTTCTCTGTTGGTGGTCCTACCGACGTGAGAGCCGGCTTTCGAGGGGAAGGCGTCTGTTGCTTGGGGGCATCCGCTTTGCTGCCATTCTGCTTGCGGTTTTGGCCTTTTTCCGGCCGGCCATCGAGTGGACCCGCTCGCTGAAACTCCGTTCAGAAGTACACTTTTTGATCGACGACTCGGCCTCCATGGGAAGGAGCGAGTCCTATGGCCCCCAGGACAGGAAGGCCATCCGAACCCTCCTCGGAAAAACGGCCCCGACCGACCTGGGAACCCTCTCCCGGACCCAGATCCTCCAAACGTTCTTTGCGGACTCGGAAGTTGGCAAAGCTCTCCTGGAAGGAATCAAGAAAGAATTCGGGGTTCGGTTGTTCCGCTTCTCCGAACACCCCAACCCGATCCAAAGCCTGGACGAGTTGGATTCGAACGGTTCCTCCACCCGGATTGGAGACTCCCTCGACCTGCACCTCTCCCGCCACGCTTCTGGGAGGGTCCCTCTCGAAGCGGTGGTCCTCCTCAGCGACGGGAGGAACACCGGTGGGATCTCTCCGGAACAGGTCGCCCGAAAATACCGAACCGAAGGAATCCCCGTCCACTGCATCGGAATCGGGGACCCCAATCCGACGAAGAATCTTCAGCTTCTAGGTCCCCCTGGTCCCCAGGAGGTCCTGGTCGGAGAAGAGGCCCTCTTCGATCTTAGCGTGCGCAGTTCAGGGCTCGCCGGGGAGGAGGCTACGATCATTCTCAGGGCGAAAAAACAGAGCATTGGGGAGGGCACCCCACCCGGTCCCCAGGAGACCTTGGAACAAAAAGTCTTCCGAATCCAAGGCGAGGGGAAGGAGACCCACGTCAAGATTCGTCACATCTTCGAGGAGGTAGGAGACTATCTGCTTACCTTCGAAATCCCCCCTCTGCCCGGCGAGAGCAACCCCAAGGACAACAAGGTGCAACGTTTCCTCCGTGTGGACGAAAACCGCATCCGAGTCCTCTATCTCGAATCGCAACCCAGGTGGGAGTATCGCTATCTCTCCCGCCTCCTCCGCCGTGTGGACAAGAGCATTCTCTTCCAGAGCTTTCTCTTCGAAGGCAACCCGGATATCCAGGAGAGTTCCAAGGGGCTCCCACCACTCCGGGGCCTCCCCCGGAGGAAAAAAGAACTCTTCGCCTACCACGTGATCCTCCTCGGGGATGTCGATCCCAAGTTCATCGGAGCTACCGAAGAGGAACGCTCCCAGTGGTTGGATCTGCTCAAGGACTTTGTCGCCCATGGGGGAGGCCTTGGGATCATCGCGGGAGACAGTTTCATGCCGGAGAGTTATCGCGAGACTCCCCTGGAAGATCTTCTCCCCGTTGTCCTGAGCCCCTTTGGAGACGACGATTTGCCGGGGAGAGAGAACGCTCCCTACGTGCCTGTTCTCGAAAACCCACTAGCTCCCCACCGCATTGTTCGACTCCAGGAAAACCTCGAGGTCAACCGGCGCCTCTGGCAAGAGGGGCTCCCCAGCATGTACTGGTATTATCCTGTCCTCCGTCCCAAGGCGGGCGCCCAGGTCCTTCTTCGCCACCCAAGGGATCGGAACAAATACGGGGGCCGTGTCTTGACCGCCCTCTCCCCTTTTCCCAAGGGGCTCGTCTTTTTCCAAGCCTTCGACAGCACTTGGAGGTGGCGTAAACCCTATGGCGAGAAATACCAGGACCGGTACTGGCGTAACGTCGTCCGGACCTTGGCCGAACCCAGGCTGCGTCGTTTCGACGACCGGGTCGTCCTGAGCTTGGATCGCGAACAGGCCCTCGTTGGACAAAAAGTGCATCTCCGCCTCCAGCTCCTGGACGAGGACTACAACCCCATCCTCGCCAAAACAGCCAAACTCCACATTCTGCTCCCTTCGGGAAAGACCGAAGTCCTCATCCTTGGAGCCGTCCGGGGACGCTCCGGTGAATTCGAAGGGGACTGGTACCCCAGGCAGCCGGGGATCCACTCCTTCCTCCGCTACAATCAGGGGATCCCCGGTGGCAAACCCCTCGCCCGCAGAGACCTCCCCGTGGAGATCCCCAAAAGAGAACTGTCCAATCCCAGCCTCAACCGCAAGGGTTTGGAGAAAATCGCAGCCTCCTCTTCGGGCGTCTATCTACCCTTTGCCAGGATCCAGGAACTCCCCCGAGCCATCGACTTCCATGGAACGGGAACAAAAACCATGGAAAGGCGGAGAGAGGAGATCTGGGATCATGCCTGGACCTTCTTTCTCCTTCTGGGCCTTTTGTCCTTAGAATGGATCCTTAGGAAGCGGAGCAATCTTGTTTGACTTCTGGATGGACTTTGCCTCCGCGTTTTGTTTTCGCCAGGCACCCTGGATGCAAATGAAGGATTGGAATCAAAGGAACGCAAAGGAAAAAAAGGGGCTCCCCGGCCTTCCGCTCCTCCTGTTCGTCTTGCTCATGGGAATCCCCGGGAGTGCCCTCTCAGCCCTTGCGCCCGCCTTCTTCCCTCAGCGGGGAAGGGGCCTTTTCTCCGTTTTCCGGGACGAAGAAAACAGCCGCAAGCTTCGTGAAGCGCGGACGCTCCTGGAACAAGAACATTGGAACGCGGGGATCGAGACTCTTCTCCAGGTTCTCGAAAACGCCTCTCCTTCCGCCGTCTCCATGGAACCCGGCAAGGGTTATCGTGGCCTCCTCAGCTCCGCTCGAGAACTTTTGACCGGTCTTCCCCCGAAGGGCCTTGCCGTCTTCGAACGAAGAGTGGAGGGCCAGGCTGCCTTGCTCCTGGACCAGGCACGAAAAAGCCGGAACCTCCGGGCCTTGAAAGAAGTCAGTCGGCGCTTTCCCGGCACCCGTTTCGCGAGGGCGGCCCAACTCCAGATCGCGGACATCCTCATGGAATCGGGGAACATCCCTGCCGCCTGGAACACCTTTTCCGCTCTGCCGGCCTCGAGCCCCTCCGGCTGGGCAGGTAAGCTCATCTGCAGGAAACTCCTGGGGCTCCCCCTGTATTGGAACAAGCTCCCCGAGGCGACGTATTCCTGGAAGGGGGATCCGCTCCCCAGGGCTCCCCTGATCCAAAAGATCCAGGAGGTCCCCCCACTTCCTCAGCCTGGGAACCCTTGGCCCGAGTTTGGGGGGAACTCCGAGGGCAACCGCGTCCCTTCCCCCCCGGTCTCTCCCCACTCTCTTTTCTGGGAAAGGCGCATCCCCACCCTTGGGATCTACAATTGGGGCATCCACCCGGTGAGCGACGGCCGAAGGACTCTGATCGCCACAGGGACGGGTCTCCACTGCTTTCACCTGATGACAGGCGAACTCGAATGGTCCTTCGAGGGGCCGTTGCATTTCGAAGAGCGCCCCGCGGATTTTTTGGGAGGTCTCTCCCCCCACCAGATCCACGTCCCAGCCATCAAGGACGACATCGTCGTCGCCGCCATCCAGGTCCCCGTCATCCCTGACATCGCCAAGGAGAACACCGAATTCAATGGAATCCCTGTCATGCGCCGCCTTCCCGTGCGCAGGCTCTTCGGTTTCGATCTGGAAACGGGGCGTGTTCTCTGGTCGCATTGGTCGAAAAAGGGAAAGGACAGAGGGCAGGCTCTGGATGTCTCCGCCCCACCCCTCATCGTTGGGGACACGATCTATGTGGCCACGCATAAGCAATTGGGGACCATTGCCTATTACGTTTCCGCCTTTGATTTGCGGACCGGAACCTTGAAATGGAAGACCTTGATTTGCTCCTCGCAGATCGAAGTCAATATGTTCGGCAACGCCTCCTGGGAACACCCGGGGGCACCCCTTGCCTGTTCGGACGGTGTGATCTTCGGCACCACGAACCTTGGAGTCGCTTTCTCCATCGACGCGGAAGATGGAGCCATTCGCTGGCTCAGCTCCTACGAAATCATTCCCATCCCCCAGGCCCAAATGATCCCGACCGCCCGGGAAGTGTATTGGGCCAACAACCCACCCCTGGTCTCCGAGGATCTGGTCATCCTCACCCCCACGGATTCCATCTGGGTCCTGGCCCTGGAACGCGAAACAGGGAAACTCCGCTGGAAGGCCCCCTACATCGCCTCCGAGAACCGAAGCGGCCGTTCCTATCCGCTCCGCTGGCTTCTGGGCATCCGCAACAACAAGGTCTACTTTTCGGGAGATTGTTTCGCCGCCATCCCTCTCTCGCCTCCAGGCCTCACTCTGGACAGGAGAACCGAAGCGAGAGTGGTGATCCCAGGCCTTCGACTCGGAATCCGGAACAGCGGCGATCTCAGCGAAGAACCGAGGCCGGTCCTTACCCGATCCAAGCTCCTCTTCATCAGCCGGGGTTTGGGACTGCGCCGCTTCCGAATCAGCGGACAAGCCGATGACCGGGGAGTACAGGACCGCCAGGAAGGAAAATATGGAAACCTCTGCTCCTCGGGGGGCGTTCTTGTTTCCGCGCGCCCCCTCTATCAACGCCGCCTCATCGTCCTCCGCGGTTTCTTTTCCTTCCAGTCCCTCCTCTCCAAGGCAAGGGATGATTTTCGGGCCAGGCCCAAGGACCTTCAGGCAGCCTTCCGATTGGCCGAGCTGATGACCGCCACTCCGGATGGCTCGTTGAGAACCAAGAAGGCCGCGATCTCGGCTTTCCAATATGTCCTCAATCTCTTGAAACAGAGAGGACAGAGCCTGAACTCTCCCATCGGCATTCGGGCCAAAAGGGGGCTCTTTCGTCTGCTCTTGGAGCTCGGTAGAGAGGAGATCGCCCACTCTCCGGAAGAGGGCAAGGAACATCTTCTCGCGGCCCTGGACCTCGGGATGTCCCTTCCCGGCAACGAACGAATCCACACCCAAATCCTGGAAATCTGCGAACTGCTCCTCTCGGAAGAAAGCCTGGACCCCGCCAGGAGGACCCGGATTTTCAGCCTCCTCGAAGGCCCTTTTGCGGAAGTTTCCTACCCCTTCGCGGGTTTTGGCACGCTGCCGGGAGGGCTTTACGCGATATTGATCCGACTCCGGAATCCAGCCCAAGAACTCTCCCAGGCCAAGGAACAAATGCTCCTCCTCCAACGCATCCTGGAGGAATACGAAGGAGCGGGCATTGGGGGAGTTCCTGCCAGGGATTACGCCCTCACCCTCATGCGAGACAGGATTCGGAGGTTCGGGAAAACCGTCTATGAGGAACTCGAAAAGCGAGCCCAGCAGGAGTTCGACCGTGCGGGAGGGAAGCGAGAGACCTTAAAACGAATCTTGCATGACTACCCCATGAGCGAGGTGGCGGGCAGAGCCATTATCGCCCTCGCCAAAGCTTCGGCCGCCAAGAATGACCTGGAAGGCGTCCTGGAAGCTTGGGTGCTCTCTCAGAAAAGGGGCGCCACCCAACCCCCCTCCGTCCTTTGGGCACTGGCCCGGGTCGCCCGAAAGAGAGGGAATCTCCCCCTGGCCCGTGAAGCTGCCCGGCGCCTCCCGAAAAACTTCAGGTCGAACCTGAAGTCCGGCTTCGAGGACCTCCCCAATTTCGCACTCCTTCCCCCTCAGGTCGAACCAAGACTGGAGGGTATCCCGGAAGCCCTGCTCCTGGACGAGTTCTGGGACCAACGGCGGGGTCGGGCGGGGGATCTCACCACTTCGCTCCTCAACCCATCCCTGATCCGAGGCTTCCCCCGAAAGGGAAGGCTCCCCCTCCTCTTTGTTCACTCGGAGCGTTACCAACTGCTCGCCTTCGCACCTTCTCCCAAAACCAACAAATACCAGCTGGACAAGGCAGATTACCGTCTCCCCTTTGAACCCAGCATCCGCCCCCTCGCCGCCTCCATCTATGGGGATGTGCTCATTCTCCCCGAGCGGGGGAAGGTCCGAGGGGTCCACCTCGATTCCGGCAACGTGCTCTGGGACTATGACCGGAACCTCTCCAAGATCCAGGAAATGGAGGGAGAAGAAATCCTTCTCTCCGGCCCGATCCAGGGGGGGATTTACCTGCTCGTTTCCGGGGATCCTGGGGACCGGGAGAAGCCCCTGACCCTCCACGGCCTCGAACCCTTGACAGGGAAAAGGATCTTTCGGACCCAAATCCGGGGGAACCTCATTCCAGAACTGAAAAATGGGTACTTCTTCACCCT
>DROQ01000034.1 GCA_011321845.1 Planctomycetota bacterium
CCACCGATTTTTTGAGATCCGAGAGGATCAGCTCCAGATCCTCCAGCCCAGAAAGTGAGGCAAAGTTCCCGGCTTCCATGAGAGCGAAACGGTGCTCGGGAAAGGACCTGGCGAGGGAATGAAGGCGGCGACAACAGCGGTCCAGGAGACGGTCCCGCTTCTCCTCGATTCGGCCACGTAGGTCCAGGTATCCCTCGGCGTCGATCAAACTCCCATCACCCCGGATCTCCCCTTTTTCCAAGGCCCCGGGCCCCAGCTCCACGAGAGGAGCCTCGAGGAGGATGAGAGGAGTCCCCAACCTGGTCCCAAGCTGGGCTGCCTTGTGAACCTGGGCTTGGGTGGCGAGAAAAGCATCCTCATCTTCCGCGCTGAGCCCCAACCCCACTCCCTCCACTTCGGGGGAGACCCGAACCCCGGGGATCTCGACCTGGAAATCCTCCAGCTCCTTGGCGACTCCCAGGATCTCCTCCGCCCCTTGGGTCTCGGGAATCAGGGCGTCATACCCGAGATCCAGGCAGGCCGTGAGCAGTCCCCTGGGTTCCGGCCCCACGCGCCGGACAAGCCACTCCGCGGCGAGCGCGACAGTCAACGGGAGCCCTCCCCGGAGACCTCCTCCCCCGATCCCTCGCCGAGATCCGCGGTGGAGAGCTTTTCCCCCCGAAAACGGTAGAGCCCCGCCCCCGGAAGTTTCCAGGTATCGGCCGGAAGCCCCATTTTGTGCGAAAAACAGAATTCCACGAACTGCTGCTGGTTCCAGCCTTGCTCAGGGGCCACCTGGGGGAGAAAGACCCCCTTCCGCCCCTGGTAGGTGCAGACCACCCCATCGCGTCCCAGAACGAGATCTTGGGGTCCCTGGATCCGTTCGGGGGGGCCGAGCAGGGTGACTTCGACCTCCAGGTCCTCCAACTCCTCGGGCCGGATCCGCTGGCCCACGAACCTGGGATCCTCGAGAGCCGCTTCAGCCATTTCCGCAACCGCCCTTCCCACGGGGCGGACCGCTTCGATCAACCCAATGCACCCCCTGAGGGCACCCCGCACCTTGAGCGTCACAAAGACCCCCATGGGCTGATCGAAAACGCCTCCCTGTAAGGGAGGAGGGAGCGCCTTCCCGCGAACCCTCGCAAGGACCCGTTTCTGGGCGTCCCGGACCAGAGTTTCGAAATTGGACCTGTTCATGTAACTCCCTTGTGTTTTATCCGCAAACACCAGAACTCTCTCCAACATTTCGGCCGATCCTTCGTTGAATGCAAGCCTCGGATGGGCCGTATTTCAAGGGAACCAAGGGTTCTAGGGCCCATCACCAAGATTCATCCCATAGGAGTTACAAGTATGAACGTCCTTCGCAAATCCGGCATCCTCGCGAGCATCGCGGCCGCCGTCCTCTTTACCTGCGCTACCTCGCAGAGCCAAATCATGATCCGAAGAAGCAAGGACGCGGGAAACCGGGCCAGAGCGGACCGATCCCAAGCCCAAGCCCGAGTGAAAAGACTCGAGGCGATGATCAAGCGGCTCAGCGCCCAACTCAGGAAACTCAAGGCGGAACAGCAGGCTGGCGCCAAAAAGAGCCCCAGAAGAAGCAGCCGCCACTGGCAAACCAAGTCCAAATCCAGAAACACCCACAGGCTGAGCTTGGGCTCCGGCCGTAAGCGCCCGGCAACCCGTCCCTCCCGTCGCGGTTTCAACCGCGAAGAGATGCGCGAGCGCATGCAGAAGATGATGAAGGCCCGGATGAGCAAGCTCTCTCCTGAAATGCGGGAACGCATGCAGAAGATGATGAAAGCTCGCATGAGCAAGGGAGGAGGCTCTTCCGGGATGCGCGAGCGCATGATGAAGATGTGGAGAGAGCGGATGGCAAAGCGCGGAAAGGACAAAGCCGCCCAAGGCCGCCAGCGGGACCGGCGCAAGGTCTCGAGCCACCACAGGACGGATCGGCGCAAGGCTCTGAGCCTCCACAAAATGGATCGGCGCAAGGCTGCGAGTCATCACAAGACGGATCGGCACAAAGCAAAGTCCGGCAACCGGGACCATCATCCCCGTGCCATGGCCTTCATGAAGCGTCGGGGGGCTCCCGGCATGGAAAAGGGTCCCAAAAGAAGCGCCCACGCGCCCCGCGCGCGCGGCGAAGGGCTTCGAAGGATCTTCGCCTGGTACCAGAAGCTCCCCAAGGCCAAGCAAGAAGAACTGAAACGACGTTTCTTCGCCGCCGCCAAAGCCTGGCGCGAAGCAGGCGAGCACGGCCCCAAGCGGTCGCACGGCAAACGCGGACCCTCGATGCGGAGCCACCACGGTAAACGCGGACCTTCGATGGAACGGCATCATGGAAGGCGCAGTCCTTCGATGAAAGGCCGTCGCGGTCACGGACGCTTCCAGGGATTTGCCCGTAGAAGTCACGGCCACAAGGGCATGTGGAGGCACAAAAGGATGATGCGACGCGGGATGCGTCGGGGTGGCATGCGAGGAATGCGGGGATGGCGCGGCCACGGCATGCGCGGCCATGGCATGCGTGACCATGGCATGCGCGACCATGGCATGCGCGGCCACGGCATGCGTGACCATGGCATGCGCGACCATGGCATGCGCGGCCACGGCATGCGTGACCATGGCATGCGCGACCATGGCATGCGCGGCCACGGCATGCACGGCCCCAAAGGACCCCGTGGAAGGGGAGTCCCGAAGGGTATGCCCCACGGCCGCAAGGGTCCTTCCCCCAGGGCCAAGGGTGGCTGCCCTTCCGGAAACTGCCCCATGGGTCGTGGCGGCATGAAGCGCAAAATGCACCACCGCCGCTTCTAAACTCCGGGCCAGCCTCCCGGCAAGTTTTGGAGCCCCTCAGCGCCCACAGGCGCTGGGGGGCTCTTCGCTGTACAGCGCACCCGCCCCCACCGGCCAAAAGAGCCGTCCCATCGCTCGATTTCGGGCAGCCTCTGGGCTAAGCTCCTTGCCCGGTTTTCGCAGGTCCCAACGACAAGCTAAAGCGTCCCAAACGAGGCAAACAATGGAATCTCCCCTGGCAATCGCCCGCTCCCTCTACTCCCGCCAAGCAGCACTCCACCAAAAGGCCCGCCAGGCCCTCGGCCGCCCACTGACCCTGGCGGAGAAGATTCTCTTCGCCCACCGGGCAGACCCGGAAGGAGAGCTGCCAGTTCGCGGTAAGAGCATGGGAAGCCTCCATCCCGACCGGGTGGCCATGCAGGACGCGACCGCCCAGATGGCCATCCTGCAATTCATCTCGGCCGGCCTCCCCAAGGTCGCCCTCCCCACCACTGTGCACTGCGACCACTTGATCCGCGCCCGCGACGGGGAGAAAGAGGACCTCGCCCGGGCCCAGACCGAAAACGGTGAGGTCTACCGCTTCCTCGAGTCGGCGGCGCAGAAATACGGGATGGGCTTCTGGAAACCGGGCGCGGGCATCATCCACCAGGTCGTCCTCGAGAATTACGCTTTCCCCGGCGGCTTGATGATCGGGACGGACAGCCATACCCCGAACGCAGGCGGCCTCGGGATGGTCGCAGTCGGGGTCGGCGGAGCGGACGCCGTGGACGCCATGGTCGGCATGCCCTGGGAAGTGCTCTGGCCCAAGCTGATCGGCGTGCGCCTCACAGGCAAACTCGGCGACTGGGCCGCCCCCAAAGAAGTCATCCTCAAAATGCTGGATCTCCTGACCTGCGCGGGCGGGACAGGCAAGATCGTCGAGTACTTCGGCCCAGGCGCGGAGTCCTTCTCCTGCACGGGCAAGGCGACGGTCACCAACATGGGCGCTGAACTCGGGGCGACCACTTCGCTCTTCCACTTCGACGAGAGCATGCTGGCCTACCTCCGCTCCACTGAGCGCGAAGAGCTGGCCACGCTCTGCGAGGAGCATCGGGACGAACTGCGCGCCGACCCCGAGGTCTACGAGAACCCCGAGAAGTTCTACGACGAGTTCATCGAGATCGACCTCTCGACCCTCGAGCCCAGCCTCGTGGGGCCGCACACTCCCGACCTCCACCACCCCATGTCCCGCATGGGCGCCGACGCGAAAGAGAACGACTATCCCGTCCAGCTCAGCTCGGCCCTGATCGGCTCCTGCACGAACTCCTCCTACGAGGACCTCGGCAAGGCCGCCCACATCGCCCGCCAGGCCAAGGCAGCGGGGCTCAAGGCCAAGGTGCCCTTCTTCATCACCCCTGGTTCCGAGCAGGTCGAGAAGACGACGGAGCGGGACGGACAGCTGAGCGCCCTCAAAGAGATCGGTGGGATCATCCTCGCCGACGCCTGCGGCCCCTGCATCGGCCAGTGGGAGCGGACCGACATCGAAAAGGGGACAAAAAACAGCATCGTGACGAGCTTCAACCGGAACTTTCCGGCGAGGAACGATGGAAACCCGGAGACCCTGGCCTTCATCGGGAGCCCGGAGCTTGTGACAGCCCTGGCGATCTCCGGTCGGCTGGATTTCGACCCGCGCACAGATCGTCTCGAGACCCCGAGTGGCGGACAGATCAAGCTGGAGACGCCCGTCGCTGACGAGCTTCCTCCCAGGGGTTTCGACACCGATGTCCAAGGCTATCTTCCTCCTGCGGAGGATGGTTCCGGAGTCCAAGTGGAGATCGCGGAGGGCAGTGAGCGCCTCTCCTTCCTCGAGCCTTTCGCGCCTCCCAAGATCCCCGAAGACTTCGTGGAGCTTGCTGTGCTCCTCAAGGCCAAGGGCAAATGCACCACGGACCACATCTCACCGGCCGGCCCCTGGCTCCGCTACCGGGGACACCTCGACAAGATCAGCGACAACATGTTCCTTGGCGCAAACAACTCCTTCACCGACCGGCCGGGGACCGCATTGAACCGGTTTACGGGTGAAGTGGATCTGGCCTCCAAGGTCGCTCGAGACTACAAGGCGCGCGGCGAGGGTTGGGTGGTTTTCGGCGACTGGAACTACGGAGAGGGCTCCTCCCGGGAGCACGCGGCCATGGAGCCGCGCTGGCTCGGCGGAAGGGCCGTCATCGTTCGCAGCTTCGCGAGGATCCACGAGACCAACCTCAAGAAACAGGGCGTCCTCCCCCTCACCTTCAAAAACCCGGAGGACTATGACAAGGTGCAGGCAAAGGACCTCGTGACCCTCGAAGGGCTCGAAAGCCTCGCCCCCCACTCGGAGGTCACCATTGTTCTCCGGCACGAGGACGGGAGCACGGAGCGCTTCGCCACCGGGCACAGCATGACGAGCGAACAGATCGCATGGTTCCACGCCGGCTCCGCCTTGAACCTGATCAAGCAGAAGCAGAGCTAGGTCGGAGTCTTCCTTTTCCGCAGACCAATCGCCCGGGAGACCCAGGTCTCAACCTCCGGGCAGGGGGGATCGATGGCAGTCTTTCGACGCAATGGTAGTTTTCTTCGTTTCTTCGTGGAGGGCGAGGTGCCAGCCGCGGACAGCGACGAGTTCTTGAAGGCCCTGGCGGAGAACCGTTTTCGGACCATCGAGAACGCGGCCTCCGAGGAGGAGTCCCTGGGTTGGATCTCGCCTGGGGACGCGAGCGGGAGCAGTTTTCTCCGGGAGGAGATCGTCTACCCCGGCTTCACCCGCTTGAGGATGCGCCTGGACAAGAAGAAGCTTCCCAGCGCCTGGGTCAAGATCTACATGGACGCCGAGATCCGGGCCAAGGGAGGGCGCAAGCTGAGCGCCAAGGAGCGCAAGGAGCTGCGTGAGGACATCGCCGACCAGCTCCTCCCCCGGGTCCTCCCCAGCGTGCGACTCGTGGACATCCTCTACCAGGCGAACAAGGGGCGGCTCTTTCTTTTCGCCACCTCCCAGAATCTGAGAGAGTCGGTGCAAAACCTCTTTTTTCGGACCTTCGGGGCGAGGTTGATCCCGGCCACCACCCTGGAGATCGCCGAGACCTTGCGGCTGAGCAGGGAGCAAGCCAAGGCTCTCGAGCGCTGCGCCCCCCTTGAGCTAGGGGACAAGAGGCTCCAGCGCCGCGCTGTCCCCGCCTCCCCAGCGGAACAGGAGCAGAGCAGGGAGGCCTCCGCATGAAGAACCTTCCGGAAAAGGCATTCCTCGGCGAAGAGTTTTTAACCTGGCTCTGGTACCGCACAGAGACCGGACAGGGAGAGTTTCTCCGCAAGAACGGAAGCTATGCGGGCGCGAGCATGGAGGACTTCTTGCTGTTCGGCGGGGACGACCGGGACGAACTGGAACAAACCCTCCGCAGGGGCCTCCCCTCCAAGTCGCCCGAGGCGACCACCGCCCTGGCAGAGGGCAAGCGACTCGCGAGAGCCCGCCTCACCCTGGCGACGGGAGAGCGGGAATGGGTCCTGGTCCTGGACGGACGGACCTTCGATTTCTTGAGTGTCAAATGCCCAGAAGAGGACCCCGAGGACATCGGAGACGATCCCATGGCCAAGGACCTTGCCCGCATGCAGGGCTTCGCCGAATTGAGTGACCTGGTCGACGAACTCTTCGGCCTCTTTCTGGAAACGCGCCTCTCGCCCAGCTTCGAGGACAAGGAAGTCCCCAGGATCCGAGCCTGGATCCGGGACCGGCAGAAACTCTGAGGAAACTCTCGGGCAGGGGAACCTGAGCTTGGGCAGCTTGGGTCGAAGCGGAGAAGCGGGCTTACATCAAACGGCCATAAAGGTAGAAGTGCCAGCAGAGCAGGGCGAGGTAGATGACAAAGACCACGCCCATACCGATCTTTGCGCCCTTGAAACGATTCACCAGAACGAGGTAGGCCACGCAGAGTCCGATCCCAGCCGTCTTGACCAGCAAGAAGGCGACAGGACCCAGGTCGAGAAAGAACTGGGCGATGGGGTTCAGCTCCCGGCCGCCGTTTCCGAGGAAAAGCAACGTGAAAAAGGCGTCCAGCACGTTGAGCAGGATGACCAGAGTCGCGACCAGGAACAGAGTCTGCCCAAAGCGGTCCACAAAGATGTTTTCGCTCTCGCCTTCCCGGCGCCCCGCCGCGCGGCGGCCTCCGAAAAAGGTAAAGCGACTCAGCATCGGGGTCGGCTTCTTGCGTCGATCTCCGCCCGCCCTTTTTTCGACTTCCATCGGTTCTGCAACATGCATCGCGTCTTCCATACACCCTCCTGTGAAGAAGTATAGAACGCTGGAGGGCGCCCCGCAGAAAGGAGTGAGGAGAATCGGAATCCCGGTCTATTTCGCCCTTGGCAGGAGGAGTTTGCGCGCAAGGCGGGGCAGATCCGGGTGGCCGGGGTCGATGCGGCGGGCCGCCCGGAGAGCCGCTTCCGCCTTTTTCCACTGCCCAAGCCGGAGACGGGACCGACAAAGATAACGTGCCGCCTGACCGAGTCGGGGCGACAAAGCCAAGGCCCTCTCGAATGCCGCCGCAGCCCCCACCCAATTCCTGCTTGTATAACGCGCCCGCCCCAGAGACAGCCAGGCCAGCGCGTGCCTCGGAAAGCGCGCACAGGTCCGCTCCAGGACCCCCATCCCCTCTTCCCTCCGCCCGAGGCGCAGGAGGAGGTTGCCCAGGTTGACCCAGCCCTTGGGATCGCGGGGGAAACGCCGGGTCATCTCCCGGTAGGCCGCGAGGGCCTGGTCCATCCGTCCCTGGGACTCCAGGGCGTTGGCCAGGAGCGAACGCGCCCGCCGGTCGCCAGGGTCCACCTCCAGCACTTGCCGGTAGGCCCGATCCTCCCGGGCAATGGTCTTCCACTGCTTCCAGGTCCAGGGCAGAAGGAGGAGCGGGCTGAAGAGCAGCCAAGTGGGCGGCTGCCGGAGTCGGCTCCAGGCATACCCCAGTCCCAAGGCGATGGGAGGGAGCAGGACAAAGGCGTAGCGCCCCGCCAGCCCCTCCGCAAGGGGAAGGAGCCGAAGAAAGGGAAGGCTCGCCAAGAGGCCCCAGAACAGGGCCAGGCGCGACACCCGAGGGCTCCGCCGAACAAAGGCGAAGACCAAGACGAAGCAAAAGAGGGGCAGGAAGATCCGCATCCACCCCGTGGGAGGGATCCCCGCGCTCAGGATCCGCGGAGGCTCGAGGAGGAGCAGCATCCCCAGCGCGTGGGCGAACCAGTCCGCCCCCGCCTGCAGACGCTCCCAGAGGGAGGCCCCGCGCAGGAGGTCACCCCCCCCGCCCAGAAATCGCCCGAGGGCGAAAACCCGAAGCCCCAGCCAGGCCAGCAGGAAGGGAAGGCCGGTCAGGGCGAACCCGAGCCGCCTTTCTCTTCGGAGCAGAACGAACAGCAGGGCAAAGCCGAGAAGGCCGTCCTCCCTCGAAAGCGAGGCGAGAAAGAGAAAGAACAGAGAGGGGAGGAGCCCTCCCCTTCCACCTTCCCGGCTCCCCCGAATCCCTAAGCCCAGGCCGAGCCCCAAAAAGAGATACATCAGGACCCCCGACCTCCCCGAAATCCAAAAAGCCTGTTCCGCCCCCACCGGATGCAGGTAGAAGAGGAGAAAGGCCAAGGGCAGGACCCCCCGTACCAGGCCCTCCAGCGCCCAGGCCATCGCCAGGCAGGAGAGCCCATGAAGGAGGAGGGTCGAGCGGTGCAGCCAAAGGGGATCCGGGCCGAAGATCCTTAGATCCAGGGAGAGCGAGAGCGAAGCCAGGGGCCGAAACATGGGAGGATCCCCATGCCAGGCCCAATAACCATGAGAGAAAAGACTCAGGACATCCAGGTCCCGGATCGCGGGGTTTTCGAAGAGGACCTGGCGGTCGTCCCAGGAGAATCCCGCTCCAAAAAGGGCGGGAAGGAACCATGCGAGCAGGAGGATGCCCGGCCCGAACAAGGCCAGCGCCTTCCGGCCCGAGAACGAATCAGTGCCCGAGATCGACGAAGACTCCTCCATTCTCCTGGGCGAGGCGCTTCAAAAAGGAACCCTCGAAGTCCCCGATGGAGATGCAGTGGATGACGATGCGGCGGGTTTCGTTGATCTTGTGGACCTCTCGGAGAATGTCTTCGATGTCCACATACTTGCCGATCGAAGGTCGCCCATCCGTCAAAAAGTAGATGGTATCCAGCTTGAGCGCCTTCTTCTTGCTGTTCCCCGTCAGGACCACGCCCTTGGCGGGATCCAGATCGAAGGCCGCCATCAGCGCCGCGAAGGTGTTGGTCTTGCCCGAGCCATCGGCGGCCGAGTTGTAGCCCCTGCCCGTCCCCAGGGGTTCGAGGGACTTGATGAACGAAAGGGCGGAGGCCTTGTAGCTGACCGTCCCGGGAACGAGGAACTTCTTCCACTTCTTCACCTTGGAGGCGAAGGCGATGATGTTGAACCAGGTGTTGGGACCGAGGCTCTTGACGGTTTTGGCCAGCTCGGCTTTGACGATGTCCAGCTTCCGAAAGGAGCCATAGCCCTTGAACTTGCTCCGGTCCACCACAAGGTCGTCCATGGAGGCGCTGACATCGATGACAAACAGAACCCGGGTCGAGGTCGTGGGGATGCCCGCAAAGGTGTTCTTCTTGCCTCCCTTTCCGTAACGCTTGTCGTACTTCTCGCGGTTCTTGGCCGCCTTGGCCAGTTCAGCGTCCGTGGGAATCCGGAAGCCGTCCAGTTTGCTCAACCGATCCCAGGTTTTCTTCCAACTGGCATAGTCGGTCCCAAAATCCCAGGCGGTGATCCGGAAAAGCGCCTCCGCGATGTCGATCTTGAGCCGCCCCGGATCCTTGAGCTTCTCGATCAAGGGCGCAACCGCGTCCTGGAAACGGAGAGAGCCCAGGGCTTGGATCGCCGCCTGTTGGACTTGCCAGACCGGATCGTCCAGCATGGCGAGGACCTCCTTGCTCAACTTCTTGAGGCGGGATTTGCCGATGGCGTCCAGGGCGGCGAGCCGAACCTCGAAGGCCTTGTCCTTGGTCAGAGCAAGCAGGATCTCCTCAAAGCCCTCGCCCCCCAATCGCTTCAAAGCCCGGGCGATCTCGTATTTCTCCTTGAGGCTGAGGGATTTGCGATTCTTCTCCCAGACCTCCTTGAGAACCTTTTTGAGTTTTTGCTGTCCACCTCTCGAAAGAACCTCGATGAAGGTGCTCCGCAGTTCGGCGTCCTTCATGTCCACCAGCCCGCCGAGCATGCGCTCCACCGTGGCGGGAGCCCGGTAGCCGGCCAATACCTTGCGGGCCGCCTCCCGCACTTCGAGGTCTTTGTGCCTCAGCACCTTGACCAGAGCGTCCACAGCCTCCGGGCAATCCGCCCGCTTGAGGTCGAGAATGGCCTCCACCCGCTCGGCAGTCCCCTTCCATTTGCGGAAGAAGCGTTTGAACTCCTTGACCGCGTCCAATTGCTGCTCTCGCGACTGGGCGGAGACAAAGGAAGCAGGAGCAAAAAACAGAAAACAGAGGCAAACAAGCAGCAGTCGGATCAAGGGGTCATCCCGTATGAAGGCCAGGGGGCCTCCTCAGTTTAACCCCGATTACCCCTGAAGGAAGGGAGGCAGGAAGCCCGCCGCCCCTTTTTCCCCGAGGAGCCGGGACTCGCGACTCCGAGGGTCGCGCTCCCGGTGCTCCGGTTTCCAGCCTACTTGGAGGGCTTTGCCGGTTGGTCCTTCTTTCCGTCGTCGATCCGGACCTGGATGGCGGGTCCATCCCCCTCCTCTTTCTCCACGATCGGGAGGGCGGGCGTGCTTCCCGCCTCCTCCTCGGGCTCGGGAATCGGGAAGGCCTCGGGCGACCAATCCTCTTCCTCCCCGAAGGTGATGGGAGTGGGTTTCTTGTGCTTCACTTCGAGGATCGAAGTCCTGGGCAAGAAGATCTTGGATTTTTCATCCGTCTCCAGGGCAATGAAATCGGGCGACTCGGAGAGGATCTTCCCCACCAATTTGTTCCGGTTGCGCAGGCGGATGACACCGATTTCCTTCCCTCGCAGGAGCTTGGCCTCGGAGTCCACTAGGGGAACGATCTTCTTCAGATCGTCGGGGACGAAGGCCACCTCCCCATGCTTGAGGCTGAGGACGATCTCGGAGGGTTTGACCTTGTACACCCGACCCACGAAGAAATTGCCGTTCCTGAGCTGGGCGAGAGCCTGAATGCCTCGACGAAGCGCCTTGGTATCGAAATACGCTGCCTTGGGAGCGACCTCGGCCGGGTTTGCGGAAGGAAGTTCGCCCCCCGCAATGGGCCCGGGCGTCTCGGCCTTGTCGGGTCCCGGAGCCGTTTCAGGTTCGGTCCTGGAGGGAATCCTGGGAGTCGCCTGGGTCGGCCGAGGTTCCTCCGTGCCCTTCTCGGGCCCCTTTTTGGGCTCCGGCCCCTTCGCGATCAGAGGCTGTCCTGGGTTCACCACCTTGCCTGGAACGGGAAGGGTCCCCTCCCGGCGCGCCCGCTCAATGGACTGCTGTGTACTCTTGCTGAGGCCCCTTCCCACGAGGGCGACCAGGCGCCCAAGGCCCAAGATCTGCTTTCTTGCGACTCGCCCCCCGAGCCGGACCTTGGGACCAGGTTGAGGCTTGGGTCCACCCTTGGCGATCCTCTTGCCCCCAGCCTTGGGCCCAGCCTTAGGCCCAGCCTTGGGCTCCGGCCCCTTCGCGATCCGAACCGGTCCTTCCTCCAACCTTTCCCTCGAGGGAAGTACGAGGGGGATCTTGGGCCGGTCCACCTTGGTCACCAGGACGAGCTTGTGCCCACGAGAGCCCTCGCGCATCCCAAGGAACTTGCGGAAATCCTTGACGGCCTTGACGTCGGGGTTCCAAATCAGGACACCCACAGATAGGAGCACCAGGATACTGGCCGCCATCCCCAAAGCGAGGAGCTTGCGCCGGGCCGGACTCCCCTGGTAGCCTCCGATGACTGCGGGTTCTTCCCCGAAGAAATGCTCGTCTTCGGGAGCGATGGCCTCCATGTCGGAGTAATCCGGCTCTTCATCCGAGCAGAAGGCTTCCTCGACCACCCCCTCTTCCTGCTTGCCGTAGATGGGGTCGAATTCGGCTTCCTCGGACTCCTCGTCCCAGTTCTCCGCGTCCTCCTCCGCACTGGCGTAGGCCCCCGACTGGAGCGCCTTTGGATCGTCCACGATCTCGAACTCTCCCGAGGGGATCTGGAAGGACCCGCTCTCCTGCATGAATTGCTCGGAGCCTTCGACTTCCTCGTCGGCGTTGAATTCCTCCTGTTCCTCTTCCGCGTCCTGGGCCTCTCCCCCAAAGATGGAGGGGTCTCCCCAACGGGCGGCGTCCTGCGCCGAAGGGATTCCGAACCGGCTCTCCTGCGCCTCTTCCTCCTCCGGCTCCTCGTGCAGCTGCGGTCCCTCTTCCTCGTCCCCGTCCTCGTCCTCGTCCTCGAAGATGTCGGCGATCTCCTCCTGGCTCACTTCTTCGCTTACAGCTTCCTGCCCGAGGTCCTCTTCGCTGAAGGTCTCGAGATCGGGATTGGGGGTGCCCTCTTCGGAGAACAGTCCACCCACCTCCTCGGGTGACATCCCTTGGCCCTCCCCCAGCTCCGAATCGAAGAGGTAATCCTCCTCTTCGGTGAGGGTAGAAGCCTTGGCGCCCAAACCGGGCTCGTCCTCGGGAGAAGGGTTCTGGTCCACCATCCCGAAGATCTCTTCTTCCAGCTCCCGAACGTCTTCGGTCTCGGAGCCATCTTCCTCCGAAGCGATGAAAGAAGAAGAGAAGGACACCTCTCCCGAGCCGTCCTCGATCTCGAAACTGAACTCCTCATCGCCCATGGGATCCATCTCGGAGGGGACCACCGGAGTCCCCTCTCCCAGGCAATCCTCGATCCCGCTCAGGTCCTGGTCCTCAAGCTCCTCTTCCACCCCGAAAACAGCCGTAGAGGAGGCGTCCTCGGAGTCGGTGGCCTCATCCTCCCAGATGAACTCCAGCTCCTCGTCCGTCCTGGTGGAGGAGGATTCCTCTCCTCCAAAACCCTGAGGCCCCAGGAACTCGTCCTCGTCGTCCTCCTCGAGCAAGAAGGCGAACTCCTCGGCGTCCTCCTCGGATTCGAGAGTAAAGGAGCCATCCTCCGCCTCCTCGTCCTCATCGTCGAAGATCCCATAGATCTCGTCCTCTTCAGGGACTCCTTCAGGAACCGGGTCCGAGGAATGATCCGAGACATCGTCGAACTCGATCACAAATTCAGGATCGTCCAGGCCCTCGTCCCCTTCGAAGCCTTCTTCGATCTCCCGTTCCTCTTCGTGGTCCCGATAGTCGTCTGTCGCCATGGCGGAAAGTCTCCCGTAATGTCTCCCCCAAGGGGGAGGTCCTAGGCGAGGCCGATTCCGGATGGGCAGCCTCCAGGCATCTATCGGCACATTTTCGGCCCGGGATGTAGAGGACTTGGCCCCATTTGAGGGGAGGAGGAGACTAGGGATTCCCCGGTATCTTTCGGAGGATACGCCGGTCGCCCTTACGCGCGGTGACACCGGAGCGATCCATGTGCTCCAGCAGGGGCATGAGGAACTTGCGGGAGGTTCCAAGAAGGTCCCGGAGCTTGGGAATTTCCAAAACGCCCCCCACCTTGTTGCCGCAGACTTGGGCCGCTGCCTGGAGAGCCTTGTCGAAGGCCTCCCGCCCCCAGACAAAGTTTCGGCCCACCAGGACAGCCCCCTTCATCTCGAGCAGAGCCTCCAGCAGGCTTTCGCCCTCGGGCCCGAAGCGCTCCCGAACAGCCGCAGGGCTGTGGGGGCGGGTCCCCGCCTCCTCCAGGAAGGCCTGAAGCTCCTTGAGGCGCGCGCGCTCCCCCGAGTTCAGCCGGTCCTCCCGGCTCGGGTCCTGGAGGAGGCCCCCAGGCAAAAAACGCAGATCGCCCCGGGAAGCCAGGAGATCGAGGGCGGGCTGGAGGACCCGCCCCGGCGCTCCCTCCCGCACCAGGCTCAGCGGGACCGTCGAACTGAGGGGGTGCTCCGCGTACCAGCCCTGGAGACAGCCCTGGATCCTCTCGATCTCCCGGGCGACGCTTGCGGGGTGAAAGAGCAGCCCCGACTTGGCCTCCTCCACAATGGCCTCTCCCTGCCCTCCGTCCTCACGGATCGAGGCCAACACCGCCTCCAGCTCGGCCAGGGTCCAGCCCAGGCGCCCGCTGGCGATCTCCCGGCTCATCCCGGCCGCCCCCGCCTCGCTGAGCAGCAGGAGCAGGCGCTCCCGGGGCGAACCCAGGCTCTTCTCCTTCTCCCTCAAATGCTCCAGGACCGGGTCCTTGAAACGCCGCAACCGCCGCCCAAAGGTCCCCAGCACCCGCCCCCCCGCCAGGGTGCGGGCCGGCGACATCCTCCGGAGCAACAGGAGATCCCCCGGGCAGGAGGTGACAGGCTCCCGCACGAAGACCTGGGCGATGCCCTTCTCCCCCGCCCCCAGCTCCCGCTTGTCGAGCAGGAACACCCGGGCCATGGTCTCCAAGGTCCCGATGTGGAGATGCACCTCCTCGCCATGCGTGAGGGGAGCCACCCCCTTCACCATCTGCAGGGAGAGTTCCAGCTTTTGCGTGCGCTCGAAGACCCCCGGCTGGGCCAGGACATCCCCCCGCCGCACCTGCTCCACCGGGATGCCCGGGAGGTTGAGCGCGGTCGAGTGTCCGGCACGGGCGCGCTCGACCTGGGACCCGTAGGCCTGGATGGCGCGGACCCGGGACTCCAGCCCCCTCCCCACCACCTCCAGACGATCCCCGACGGCGATCGAGCCCGCGAGGGGGATCCCCGTAAGGATGGTCCCGAAGCCCGGTTTGGAAAACACCCGCTGCACCGGCAGCCGGAACAGCCCCTCCGCGCTCCGGGGCTCCAGATGGGAGACCTCGGCATCGAGCGCTTGGATCAGCTCGGGGATCCCCTCCATGGTCTGCGAGGAGACCTTGAGAATGGGGGCCTCCTCGAAACAACTCCCCTCCACCGCTTCCCGAACTCCCAGCTCGGCCAACTCCAGGAGTTCGTCATCGACGAGGTCGATCTTGGTCAGCAGGACCATGCCCTTCTTCACGCCGAGCAAGTTGAGGACATCCAGGTGCTCGAGGGTCTGGGGCATCACCCCGTCGTCGGCCGCGACCACGAGGAGGGCGAAGTCGATCGAAGTCGCCCCCGCCACCATGTTCTTGAGGAACTTCTCGTGGCCGGGGACATCCACGATCCCCACGAGCCGCCCGCTGGGCAGCTCGAGCGGCGCGAAGCCCAGGTCGATGGTGAGGCCGCGCTCCTTCTCCTCCCGAAGACGGTCGGGGTCGACCCCGGTGAGCCTCCGGACGAGGCTGGACTTGCCGTGGTCCACGTGGCCCGCCGTGCCCACGATGACAGGGTGAATCCTGACTCCCGAAGAATCGCTCATCCCAGGTCCTCCCCACAGACGGGCCGCACAGATGGATTCGGAGCCGAGCTACGAAGCGCTGCCCGCCTCGCCCCCGGTTTCGCTCTCCGGATCGTAGAGAAAGCGCCCACAAGTGCGGCAGGTCACAAGGACCTTGTTCGTCCCATTGGCGAGCATGGCCCAGTCGTTGGGCGTGAGCTTGGTGAAGCAGCCGCTGCAGTAACTCCTCTCGGCCGGGACGACCGCCGAACCCTCGCGGGAAACGAAGATCTCTTCATAGCGGGCCAGATACTCGGCCGGAATCTCCGCCGCCTTGGCCCGCCGCTCGTCCGCGACCTCCTGCTTCTTGGCCTCCAACTCCACCTTGAGCTTGTCGGCCTCCTTGAGAAAGGCGTCAAAGGTCGCCTTTTCTTCCGCCACCGCCGCCTCCAACTCCGTGATCTTGGGGGCAAGCTGCTCCTGTTCCTCCATCAGGGCCAACTGCTCGTTTTGCAGCTCTTCGCGGTCCCGTTGCAGGTAGCGGATCTGGTGCCGCGCCGCCTCGTACTCCGAGGGGCTCGAGGCCTGGTTCAGGTAGGCCTCCTGCTTTTTGATCCCCGTCTCGATCGCCCCCACCTTGGTTTCGAGCGACGCCACCTGGACCTCGATCTCCGTCGAGCGGTCTTTGAGCCGGGTCAGTTCCTCTTGCAGCTTGCTCAGCTTTTTCTGCCGCTCCTGGGTCTCTTTGGGGATGCTGTCGAGTTTTTTCTGGGCGAGGGCGACCTTCTGGTCGATTTTCTGGAGGGAGAAGAGTTTGGCGACGACTGGATGCAACGAGGACCTCCGAGCCCAAGGACAAGAGGAGCCCTCCGAAGTCAGGCCTGGAGGGCAAAACAGGCGGAGAAGTTTAGCCCTTTGGACCCTCGATGTCGAGATACGGCTGGGAAATTGGAGAGAAGCTCTCCCCCGGGTGGCTCCTGGGCCGGATCCCGGGGAGGGGCCCGGCCCAGCGGATGGATCCCCGGGGAACCAGCCCGGCCGATGGCTCCCCTGGAAGCTAGCCCGGCCGATGGCTCCGCTGGAAGCTAGCCCAGCTGCTCGGACTCGAAATTGCCGTTCAGAAAGCCCCCCAGCTTGCGCGCCCGGACAGGGTGCTGCAGCTTGCGGACAGCCTTGGCCTCGATCTGGCGGACCCTCTCCCGGGTGACCCGGAAAATCCGTCCCACCTCCTCGAGGGTGTAGGTGTAGCCATCCCCGATGCCGTAGCGCAGCCGGATGATCTCCCGCTCGCGGAAGGTCAGGGTGTCCAGCACATCGCCCACCCGCTCCTTGAGCATCTCCCGCGAGGCGCTCTCGGCCGGAGACTCGACCTTGTCGTCCTCGATGAAGTCCCCAAAGTAGGAGTCGTCGCTCTCCCCGATCGGACGATCCAGGGAAATAGGCTGCTTGCTGATCTTCATGACCCGCTTGGCCTCTTCCACCGAGATCTCTCCCGCTTCGGCGATCTCCTCGATCGTGGGCTCGCGACCCTTTTGCTGGACCAGCTTGCGGGTGATGTTGCGGAGCTTGCTCATGGTCTCGATCATGTGGACCGGGATCCGGATGGTTCGGGCCTGGTCCGCGATGGAGCGCGTAATGGCCTGGCGGATCCACCAGGTCGCGTAGGTCGAGAACTTGTACCCGCGGCGGTACTCGTATTTTTCGACCGCCTTCATGAGACCCGTGTTCCCCTCCTGGATGAGATCGAGGAAGGAGAGACCGCGGTTGCGGTACTTCTTGGCGATGGAGACGACGAGACGCAGGTTGCCGGAGGAGAGGAGGCGCTTGGCCTCTTCGTAGTCCGAGCAGGCCCGTTGCACGTCGCGCACCCGCCGGGCCATGCGCTCATAAGTCTCCAGCCCCCGGACCTCCATCTCCAGGATGCGCGCCTGGAGCTCCTTCTTGCGCTTGGAGTCGGCCTGTTTGTAGGCCCGGACGAGGCTGTCCACCTCGAGGAAGCGCTTCTCGAGCATCTCCACGAAGGGGCGCACCTTCTTGATCTGAAGGTTCAGTTCCTCGATCAGGATCACGCACTTGCGCATCCGACGGTAGAGCCCCTTGCGCAGTTCAAGGACCTCGGCCTTCCGGAGCCGCTTGGTCCGGTATTTCAAGAAGTCCTCCCGGTTCCGCTCATAGAGCCTCTCGAGGGTCGCGATCACCTGGGGAATGCGGATCTGCAGATCCCCCTTGCCCACGTCGGGATCCTGCTGGTTGACCTTGATCGTTCGATCGAAGGCCACCTCCCCCTTGACCACGTCCTTGAGAATGCGGATGGCCTCCTCGACGCCGAAACCGGACATCAAGACCATCTTGCGGAACTGCGTGCGGGTCAGCTCGATCTTACGCGCCAGGCTGATCTCCTGGTTTCGCGTCAACAGCGGGATCTCCCCCATCTGCGTGAGATAGATCCGGACCGGATCATCGATCTTTTCCGGAAGGTCCGAAAGAAGGCTCGTCGCCTTGCGGGTCCGGATCGGAGCCACCGCAGGGATCACTTCCTCGTCGGGGAGGGGATCCGCTTCTTCTTCCTCCTCGGGGGCGTCGACGCTCTTGAGAGGATCCTCCACCTTGACGTCCTCATCGAGGGTCCCCGCGCCGAAGTCGAGTCCGTCCCCTTCACCGTCATTGACGATTTCCAGGTGGTTCGCATCCAAAATTTCCAGGATCCGATTGACCTTGTCGGGCGTAAACAGTTCCTCCGGAAGGATCGTGTTCAGGTCGGAGTAGGTCAGAAATCCGTTTCTTTTTCCTTCGTCGATCAGACGTTGGACGAAAGGTTCGAGTTGTTCCATCTTGCCTCGAAGGGGGGTGAGGACCGAAAAGGGGATCTCTCCACTGGCATCCCAGGGAGAAGCCCACTGAGGATTCCTCGATGAATGGGAGTCCTCAATGAAAGGTTCCCAATGGGGTTTTCCAGCCCAAAAAACCAGGGGAGAACATCAAAAAAGCCAAAGATTCTACGCTGTAAAGTCTTACTTTGGCAATCTTCGGAGGATTTGGCTCAAAAACCCGGCAGATTTCCCGGCAATTCGCCGCCTTGGCGCTTCCAATTCCCATCAAAGAATGACCAATACGTTCCAAAAAAACAAGGGGGAAAGGGAGGTACCCGAGCAGCGCGCTCCGAGCATCCAACCCGCAGCACCGTCCCCCCACCTTCTTAGATAGGAGCTAAGGGCTTGCAGGTTTCGCGCTCATCAGCCGCCAAATCCGGACGAAGTCCTGCTCCAGAGCAGAAGCCCGCTCCGAATCGCCGGCCTGAGATGCCTGTCGGATCCGCTCCCGGAGAAGAGCCGCCTCTCTCCGTAAGAGCCTTTCCTGCAAGAACCTTACACTATCCTGAATGGCTTGGCGGGGATCCTTGAGAGTCTCGGCCAGCCGCTCGAGGCGCAGGACCCTGGCCTGGCCCCCGGGGTCTTGGGTCAAGGGCGCCATCCACTCTCTGAGGAGCTGGGCCGGCTCCGGCAAATCCCCGGTCTCAAGGATGGTTTCGCGCAGACGGTCCAGGACCTGCCGGGCGAAGGGGTCGGGGATCTCAGGGGGATCCTCCTTGTATTGGGAGAAGGCCCAGGCCTCGTCGAAGACCAAAAAACTTTCGGGAGAAGAGAGAATCGAAGCGAGGATGTGATCCCAGGCTTTGATCTCGGGACTCATAGGAAGCGGGTGACCGGCCTGGGCCGGCTGGGCGCTCCGCTCGGGAGAGGGAGGAGCGGGACGACGCCGGCCCCTTCCCAGCTCGAAGGCCCCAGGGTCCAGATAGAGCCGCCGCGCGAACTCCTGGAGCAGGATCTGCCGGTGGGCGGGGTCGGGGATCTCGCGGAGCAGTTCGCGGCAGGCCCCCACCACCCCGGCCTTGCCCTCGGGCGTCCCAAGAGGAAAGCGCATCCCCAGCAGCTCGATGAAGACCTCGATGGCAGGCCGCGCCCCATCGCAGACCTCTTGGAGCGCCTCCTTCCCCCCCTTCTCGATCAACTCGGCGGGATCGCAGCCTTCGGCCATCAGGGCAATGCGGGCCGGCACCATCGCTGTGGCGAGTCCCTGGTAGGCCCGCTCGGCCGCCTGCCGCCCCGCCCGGTCCCCATCGAAGAGGAGAATGGCCCCCTCCCGGGAGAAGCGCTTGATCAGCCGCGCGTGGTCGGAGGTCAGGCTGGTCCCCAGGGTAGCCACCGCGTTGCACATCCCCGCGAGATGGGCCGCAATCACATCCGTGTAGCCCTCCATGATGACCAGAGGCTGGTCGCTGCCCTGCCTGGCCTTTCGGAATTGCGAGAGGCCGAAGAGCAGCCGCCGCTTGTTGAACACCGGCGACTCCCGGGAGTTGAGGTACTTGGGCTCCCGCTCGGATTCGAAGCCCGGCAGGATGCGCCCCCCGAAGCCCACGCAGCGGCTCCGCTCGTCGGCGATCGGAAACATCAGCCGGTTGCGGAAACGGTCGTAGAGTTCACCCGAGTGTGCCCTCCCCATCAGCCCCAACTGCAAACCCAACTCGATGGGCAGGCGCTGCTTGCGAAAGAACTCCACCAGGGCGCCCGGCGAGCCGCCGGGCGCGTAGCCGATCCAAAACGACTCGCGAGCCGGCATGAGCCCCCGGCTCTCCGCGTAGGCCCTTGCCCCTTCCGCCCCCTTGCCCTCGAAGGCTTGGTAGTAGAAGTCCCGCACCCGCTCCAGGAGCGCGTAGGCATCCCGCCGTTGCCCTTCCTGCCTGGAAGGCCGGCCGAACTGCGGCATCCTCAGCCCGCTCCGCTCCGCCAGGATCCGCAAGGCCTCGGGAAAGTCCACATGCTCGGTCTCCATCACCCAGTTGAAGACATCCCCGCCCTTGTGGCAGCCGAAGCAGTGGTAGTGCTGGGACTCGGGGTTGACGTGGAAGGAAGGCGTCTTTTCGGTGTGGAAGGGGCAGCAGGCCTTGTACGTGCGGCCCGAGCGCTTGAGCGGAACGACCTCCGAGACCAGGGCGACCAGGTCGCTCCGGGCCCTGACCTCCTCCTTGAAGCGCTCTCTCTCGAATTGTTCAGCCATTCCCCCTCCCCGAACCATTGGTCGTTCCATCCCCCTGGAGCAGACCCCAAAGGCCCCTCCATGAGACAGGGCGCGGATTATACATCCAGACCCTCCTCCACAAAGCCGCGATGAAAAAGTCCCAGCAACTCCTCGACTCCGAGCTGCTCGGGCCGCCGGTTCAGCTCTGCCGAGGAGAGCCCCAACCCGCTCCAGCCCAGCCCCTTGAGGCCGTTGCGGAGGGCCTTGCGCCTCGCCGCGAAGAGCCTCCGCAGGAAACGCCCAAAGGCCTCCCGCCTCTCCGGCGCCCAGCCCAAAAGCCGCGCCCCCTCCCGCAGCCGCAGGGTCACCAGCGCCGAGTCCACCTTGGGCCGCGGCCGGAACACTTGGGGGGACACCCTTTTTTGGATCTTGGCTTCGAAGGCGGCCTGCACCAGGATGCCGAGGGGGCCGTATTCTTTGGTGCCGGGGGCGGCGGCCAGGCGGCGGCCCATCTCCCACTGGACCAGGCAGGCCACCCGCGCCGGCGGCGCGCCGCAGAGACCCAGGTTGGCCAGGACCGGCCCCGCCACCGAGTAGGGGAGATTGCTCATGAGGGTGTAGGGCCTCGGCGGCGCGCCCCGGGCCGAGAGTTCCTCGAAGAGGCGGGGGCTCAGCCTGCCCCGCTCGAGGATGTCTCCGAGGACGAGCCACAGCCGGTCTCCATGCTCCCAGCCCGCCGCCTCCTCGATCAAAAAGGCCCCGAGCCGAGGATCCAACTCGAAGGCCAACACCTCCGCCCCCGTCGCCAGCAGCTCCCGGGTCAGCGAACCCGGCCCCGGACCGATCTCCACCACCAGGTCCTCCGCCCCCAGGGCGAAGGTCCCCGCGATGCTCCTCAGCAGGTTGGCGTCCACCAGGAAATTCTGGCCCATGAGGCTGCTGGGGGAGAAGCCCCGCTCCCCGAGCTTGCGCTTCAACCGCTGGAAGGCGGACTCCCCCCTCATCGCAGGATGCTCCCCGCCTCGCGGGCCCAGGGTCCGGGGACACCCATTCCCAGAGCCGCCCGCAGCCGCATCCGCCCCTGGTAGGCCGCCCGGAATTCCCGCCCATGGCGCAGCAGGAACCAGCGCAGGGCCCGGAGGTCGGACTCCCGGGGCTTTCCCGGCGCGGATTCCAAGCGCGCGACAAAGGTCCAGGGATCCGTCGCCAGCCGGAGCCCCAGGTCCGAAGACTCCTCGCGCGGGTCGAAAAGGCGCAGGCCCAGGCGCTCCAGGGGAAGGGGGGACTTCCCCCCCATCCAGGGAAGGCTCAGGTCCTGGAGATAACTGAAGCCCAGGGTGGCGAAACCGAAACTCTCGTTCTCGGGCAGCGCGCCGAAATCCCCGAAAAAACTCGGGAGCGTCAAGGGCACCGGTCCCAAGAGGCCCAGCGCCCGGAGCCTCAGATACTGCTCCCCCAGGGGCGTAGCCCGGTAGAACTCGAGGGGACTCTTGGGGGGGATCCCCAGGAGCAACAGGTCGGGCCCCTCGAAGAGGGGATCCTGGGTCCACTCCGCCACGTTCCCGAAGAGGTCGTAGCAGGAATCCTCGCGCCCCGGGTCCCGGCCCGACTCGAAGGTCCCCACCGGCGTCGTCCGCCCCAGCCCCAGCTCCAGAGTGTTCGTCCGCAGCAGGCCGAAGCGGTCCCCCCAGGGGAAACGGTAGCCCCCGTGACCGGTCACCGCGTGCCTCCATTCCGTGACGCTGGGGAGGCGGCCCAGGTAGGCCTTGGCCAGGCGCTCGGCCATTCCGAGGTTCACCGCCGTGAGGGGAAGGTCCGCCTGGCGCGGCAGCCCGCGGGCCTTCGCCTCCCTCGCGAGATGGGGAAAGGCCAAGGGGCGGCTCCGGAAAACCTCCAGGTCCTCTCCCCGCAGTTCGAAGCGGGAGAGGAAGTAGAGCCCCCCATCTCCCGGCCGCCGGTAGGCGGCCCAGTTCACCAGGTAGGCCGCGCGCGGGTCCTGCGGCGGGGCGACGGGCTCATCCCCTCCCTTCTGGCAACCCCCCAACAGGAGCAAACCCAGCGCCCAAGAACAGCGCCGCCAGGCCCCGGGTTGGAGGCGGAGGCTCAGGATGGAAGCGATCCAACCCAGCCCCATCCGCAGCACCTATTTGGCCTGGAGGTAGATCTCGACCCTTCGGTTCTTGCCCTTGTCGGCCGGAGAAAGGCTCACCGGATTGTTGGGTCCATAGCCTCGGATCACGATGCGGTCGTAGGGGATCCCCCGGGCCCGGAACAACTCGGCCACCGCGAGGGCCCGCCCCACGGAGAGGTGGAGGTTGGACTTCCAGGCGCTCTTGCGGATGGGATCGTTGTCCGTGTAGCCGTCGATGCGAACCGTCTTGCCGCTCTGGCGCAGGATGGGGATCACCTGGGAAAGCGTCCTCTTGCCCGACTTGGAGATCACAGCCCGGCCCGAGGGAAAGAGGACCTCGCCCTGGATGCGGAAGCCGACCTCTCCCTCCTTGTTGGAGATGACCTTGATGTCGGACATGCCGCTGTCCCCCCCCATTTTCTCGAACTTCTCGAGGAGGGCTTGGAGGCGTTTTTTCTTTTCCGCAAGCTCTTTGAGATCGCGGTCCAGAACCTGGCCCATCTGGGCCTTTTTGCGGAGAGCCTTGTTCTCCTTCTCCAGGTCCTTGAGATAACGATCGAATTGTTCCAGGGTCCGCGTCAGGCCCTCGTTCTTATTGAGAACACCCATGTAGGCGCTCTTGGAGACGCAGGAGATCGGGGCGAGGAGAGCGAGTCCCAGGCCAAGAACTCGGACCAGAGAGGAGCGTTTGGAGTTGGGCTTCATAGCTTCGGAATGGTTCTGTTTCAGATTGGCTGCATGCAGACGAGACTGCCGGACGAGGCCGCATCTCGGTAGGACACGAGCGCGATCATATCGAGCCGAGCCCCAAACGTCCGCTACAAAACGCGAACCCACTTGATCTGGGTCCCCGGCGCCAGAAAGGGATGGAGCAACAAGCCCCAAACATCCGCTAAAAACGCGAACCAGCTTGATCTGGGTCACCGGCGCAAGAAAAAGATGGAGAAACAAACCCCAAACATCCGCTAAAAACGCGGACCAGCTTGATCTGGGTCCCGGGCGCCAGAAAGAGATGGAGAAA
>DROQ01000035.1 GCA_011321845.1 Planctomycetota bacterium
GGAGGGTTTTCCGGCCTCAAAAGCCTTTGGCTTTTGAGGCAAAAAAAACACCTGGAGGTGTTTTCTACCCAAAACACCTGGAGGTGTTTTCTACTCAAAACACCTGGAGGTGTTTTCTACTGGGCTTTCCAGAGGTTGTTTTTGCGGTTGATGTCGAGGGTGAGGTTTTGGGGGTCGATGAGGACTTGGACGACGTCGGTTCCGAAGTGGAGGGTCTTTTCCTTGCGACCGGAGAGCCAGTATTCGATGTCGATGGTCTTGGTTTCTTTCTTTCCATCCTTGTATTGGACCTGGACCTCCATAGGCATGCTTGCGTATTGGAGGTCTCCGACCTGGACAACGGTTTCCTGGTTGCCGGGTTTGACGGAGAGAATGGCTTGGTCCAGCTTCCAATTCTCGAAGAACCATTCACGGAAGTACCAATCCAAATTCTTCCCCGTAACTCGGTTGAAGGTAGCGAAGAAATCCATCGGGAGGGGATGCTTGAAAGCCCAGGCTGCGACATATTCCCGGAAAGCCCGAAAGAAGGCCTCGTCCCCGATCATGGATCGGAGCTGCCCCAAGACGGCGGAGGTCTTCATGTAGGACATGATGGAGTAGGTGCCCCGGCCGGGAAACCGGTCCCCGTGGCGCATGATGGGGGCAAATTCCTCCATGGAGAAAAAGCGTCCGTGCCCCCGCCTCCGGCGCCGGTTCCGGAGCTTGGACTGGAGGTCCTTGCTACGGTTTCGGGTCCGAAAGTGGGAGGTCGTCAGGTTGGTGAAGAAGGAGGTCAACCCTTCGTCCTGCCAGGCATAAGCCTTTTCGTTGGAGCCGACCAGCATGGGAAACCACATGTGGATGATCTCGTGGGTGACGACTCCTAGCACGCTTGAACCGCGTCCACCGCAGATGGTCATCATCGGAAACTCCATCCCTCCCCCAATGATTCCTTCGCAGGCTGTCATGTGCGGCCATTGGTAGGGATACACCTTTTGAGACATGTACTCGATGGTGTGCTGGCCGTATTCGGCCGCCCGTTGGAAGGCTTTTGCCCTCGGCCGATAGAGGGCGTGGATCATCGCCAATCCATCTCGGCCCTTCCCCTTCTGGTCCTTGACCACCGCGTGGGTCGCGTCCCAGATGTACTGGTCGGAGACACTGATAGCCACATCGCGCACCCTCTTGGCTTTGTAGCGCCAGGTGAGGCCCTTCTTGCTCTTTCGCGTGGCCTTGTGGGCCTTGAGTTCAGCTTCGGTGAGGATGTGGACCGTTTCGTGGGATTTGCGGGCCTTGGCAAGGCGTTTGATCTCCGTTTTGGTGAGGACCTCCTTGGGGTTTTGCAACTCCCCGGTGCAGCGCACGATAAATCCCTGTGGAGCTTTGAAGTTCACCTCGTAGTCCGCATAGTCCATATAGAACTCGGCATTGCTCATGTACTGTTCGGCCACCCAGCCGTTCACGTCGTCATAAACCGCGACCTGCGGATACCAGTAGGCGATCCAAAAGACGTGGTGATCGTCCTGTCCGTTTCGGGGCGCCCCCAGGTTGGGGACCCTGTAGTTCCAGTCCATGGAGATCCGGACTTTGGACTGGGGTTTGAGGGACTCGGCGAGGCGGATGGTCATGACAGTTCCCCGGACCTGGACCATGCGCTTTCCCGGCTTCTTTCCATTTACCTGGATGTTGGAGGTCTCGACTCCCCCTGTGATTTCAACGAAGCGGTTGCGGACGCTGCCTTCCTTATGAAGGTTCTGCCTCAGGTGGAGGACGATGCGACGAAGAGGTTTGGGAGAACGGTTCTCATAGCTGATCTCCACATGCCCTCGAACCTTTGCCGTTCCAGGCTCCAGTTCCGCGTCGATTTTGTACTGGGTGTAGTTGGTCCAGTAATTGGGCCCGGGGATTCCCTTGGTGGTCCGGGTTCCATTCTGGATCGCTTTTTCCCAGGCCTTTGTGGTGGGGAGAGGATAGGGGATGGGCCGAGCGATTCGGTTTGGACTCTGGGAGGGGAGAACCGACGCGAAAAGAAGGCCGGAGAGAAGAAGGATGCTGGTTCTGTTCATAACCGGGTCCTTATACCCATCTTCTTCCCCACGCCGAAGGCCGTTGAAGTCGATCCGGCAAGCATTCCGGTGTTCGGGCAAAAAAAAAGGTCGCTTTCGCCTGATTCGGCGGAAGCGACCTTCCTTGGTGGAGGATAGGGGATTCGAACCCCTGACCTCTACAATGCCATTGTAGCGCTCTCCCAACTGAGCTAATCCCCCGCAGAGAACCGGGCCAAGCCTCCCAGGAGGAGCCCCGAGTCTCGTTCGAAGGGCAAAAAGGGTATCCGCTGAGACCCAGGGATCAAGAGGGATCAGGGGGGTGCTGGAAAGTTTTTTGCCAGGTCATAAGATGTGCCCAAAAGAGCCTTGTTGGTGAAAGGATCGGCCTTTCTCCTTGGGCGGTTTTGGACTGGAGGGGGTGTCCCGAAACAGGGGCTTGCGGCCTCACGGCTGGAAGGGAGAAGAAAAATGGTTAAGAAAACAGGCCTTTTCGAGAGATTGTTCGGTCATAAAAAAGAGGACTCTCCTCGCCAGGGAGCAAAGGGGGCGGGCAGGACAGCGGGTCCTTCCTCCACGACAGGGGGCGCCGCGCGACCCGCCAACAAGGGGGTTGCCGGAGAACGGGTAGGAGCCAAGCCCGCAGTTCCTCCCAAGCCTGCTTCGGACCGTATGGTCCCCAAAACTCCTCCTCCGAGCCCCAAGCCTGAGGCCAAGAAGCCTGCGGTGGAAGGCGCGGAACCCAAGGCCGAAAAGAAGAGCGAAGTCGAGATGACCCCGGTGCGCAAGGTCCTCGGCGGCAAGAAGGAGGAGGCCTTGCAGGCCCTTACCGACGGTTTCCAAAACCTTTCCCAACTCCTGGAGGGCATTCAGGGCAACCTGGCCTCCCAGGGGAAGAGGGCGGACGACCTCAATGAGAAGGTGGCCGATCTGCCTGTGCTCGCCAAGGCCCAGGTGGATTTTTTGACCAAGGTCTCGGGACAGCTCGAAACCCAGACCGCCCGGACCGGAGAACTGCTGTCCAAGCTCTCCGGCCTCCCCGAACTCCTGGATGGAATTCACAAGACCCTGGAAAAGCAGGTCGCGGCCGAAGAGCGCTCCGAAAAGACCTTGCAGGATTTTCGCAAGACCATGAACAACATTCATGACTCCATCGGGGAGCTTACCAGGGAAAACTCGAAGGCCCTCAAGGCCTCGACCGAGAGCCTGGAACGGACCAACAAAAAGACGACTCAGACCTTTGAGCGTGCGCAGTCCCAGGCCTATGCCAGCTTCGAGCGGGCCCAAAAGGCCAATCTGACCCAGCTCTCCGCCATGATGGAGCGCTCTACCAAGATGAACCGGACCATGATCGTGCTCCTCGCCGTCCTCTTCGCAGGGCTCGCGGTGCTTTTCGTTCTCGTGCTGAACGGGCAGGCCGGCTGATTGTGATCTCCCGCGAGCGGGCCCGGGAAATCTCGGATTTCGTGTTCGCGGCCTCGCCCGCAGCGGAGACCGAAGTCATTCTCTCCTCCGAACGGGGCAACTCCATCCGACTCGCGGAGTGTGCTCCGAGCGAACAGAACGCTCTGGAGGAGGCGCAGGTCTGGATCCGCGTGGTCCGGGATGGGAAACAGGGACGTTCCACGGGCACCTCCTTTTCCGAGACAGCGCTCAAGCGCTGTCTGGACCAGGCCTGGGAGGCCGCCGCCCTCGCCCCTCCCGTGGAGCTTCCACCTCTCGAATCGGAGAGCCGGGGCGAGGATGGGGGGATCTCTGCTGAGCAGGCGGAGGAACTGGCGGAGCATGGGCAAGAAACCAAGCTTGCCCAGCTGGCCTCCTATCTGCGAAAGGGGATGGAGGAGGGGCTCCAGCTCACCGGTTTCTACGAGACGCGGGGGGCCTCCACGACCTATGCGACCAGCGCCGGTTGCTTTCGTCATGGATTCACGGGGAAGGCTTCCTTCTCTTCGACCGCCATCCTCGACCCCGGTGGCGCCGGGGTCGGCTCCGGCCTGGCCCAGACTTCCACCCTTGGGGACGCGCAGGTCCATGAGGTGGGGCGGGTCGCGATCTCCAAGGCAAAGGCCTCGAGGGATCCAAAGCCCCTGGATCCGGGAGAATACCCTGTCCTTCTCGAGCCGCGGGCCGTGGGGGATCTCCTGATGTTCCTTGCCTGGGCGGGGTTGGGGGCGAGGCCTTTTCTGGACGGCAGTTCCTTTCTTTCCGACAAGATCGGGGAGAAGGTCCTCTCCGAAACGTTGAGCATTGTGGACGATGTCTGGGACCCCCGCCTCCGGGGCCTGGGCTTTGATTACGAGGGGCAGCCGACCCAGCGGGTGACCCTGGTCGAGGAGGGAGTGGCGCGGGCTGTGGTCTTCGACCGTCCGACGGCCAGGGAAGCGGGGAGGGAGACGACAGGGCACGCGGGGCTGCAGCCGAGCCCCTCAGGACCCTTTCCCTCGTCCTTGATCCTCAGCCCCGGAGAAACGGAGTCGGCCGAGCTGCTCGGAGTCTTGGACAAGGGCATTCTTGTGACCCAGCTCCATTACACCAACCTGATGGATCCGAGCAATGTGACCGTGACGGGACTCACGCGAAACGGAACCTTCCTCGTGGAGGGGGGTGAGATCGTCTCCCCTGTGCAGAACCTTCGTTTCACCATGAGCCTGGTGGAGGCCTTTTCCCAGGTGCGTGCGGTGGGAAGGGAAGGGCGGCTGGTGGAAGCTTTTTTTGGTGGGGCCACCATTGTGCCCCCTCTTGTCCTGGACGCTTTCCACTTTACGAGCGCGACCGAGTTTTGATGGGGGGGGAGCGATAAAGATGAGCGAGAAGAGAGGATCCTCTCAGTACGAAGCCCTGGCCATGGAAGGTCTTGAACAGGCCAAAGCCATGGGGGCGAGTTACGCGGACCTGCGGGTGGTCGAGGAGGAGACGCGTTGCCTAGGGGTGCGCATGGGCAGAGTCTCCCAGCTGAGCCAGGGTGCAACCCTGGGCATGGCTGTCCGTGTGCTCGTGGAGGGCGCCTGGGGACACGCCGCCGCGCCCGATCTGTCCCAAGAGACGGCTCTCTCCCTGGCCGAGAGAGCTTGCAGGGCGGCCCGAGCCGGAGCGGGTTACCGCAAGACCCCGGCCATTCTCGCACCGCTCGCGCCCCAGGTCGGAGAGTTTCGGAGCCCCTATGAGGAGGATCCCTTCGAGGTTTCCATCGAGGAGCAGTTCGCCCTGTTGATGGAAACCGACCGGCTCCTGGGTGGGGACCCGAAGATCCGCAGTCGTAGTGCATCGATGGACTTTCTGCGCGAGCGAAACTGGTTCTACTCGAGCGAGGGGAGCAAGTTGTTCCAGGAGACTCTGCGCTCCGGAGCGGGTTTCTCCGTCACCGCCGTAGGAAATGGTGAGGTGCAGACAAGGAGCTATCCGGCCAACTTCGGGGGAAACTTTGTGCAAAGGGGCTACGAACATGTGCGGGCTCTGGACCTGCCTGGGCATGCGGAGGAGTACAGGGACCAGGCCCTGGCTTTGCTCACGGCCGACCCTTGCCCCTCGGGGACTTTTGATCTGATTCTGGGTGGGGGGCAGCTCGCCCTGCAGATCCACGAGTCGGTGGGGCACCCGAACGAGTTCGACCGGGTGCTGGGCTTCGAGGCGGACCTGGCGGGGCGGAGCTTTGTGACACCCGAGAAACGGGGAAACTTTCGCTATGGATCCGACATCGTCAACCTGGTTGCCGACAGCGGACTCGAAGGAGGGCTCGCGACCCTGGGGTGGGATGACGATGGCGTGCCCGCCCAGCGCTGGCACGTGGTCGAGGCCGGCATTCACCGCAACTACCTCACCAACCGCGAGTTCGCGACTCGGCTCGGCGATCCCCAGAGCTTTGGGGCCAACCGGGCCTGGGGCTGGCGTTATCCACCACAGATCCGGATCCCCAACCTCTCCCTGATGCCTGGGGAAGCAGGCCGTCTGGACGATCTCTTCGCGGAGAGCGAGGGGGCGATTTTTTTCGACACCGTCAAGACCTGGTCCATCGACCAGATGCGCCTCAACTTCCAATTCACCTGCGAAATCGCCTGGGAGATCAAGGGCGGCCGCCGCGCCCGCCTCCTCCGCAACCCCACCTATCAGGGGATGACGCCCCAGTTCTGGGGGAGCTGCGACGCCATCTGCGGGGAGGAAGAATGGCGGCTTTGGGGAGTTCCCAATTGCGGCAAGGGCCAGCCAATGCAACTCGCCGAAATGACACACGCTTGCAGTCCGGCACGTTTTCGAAGGACGACCTTGTTGTAGGGAAGAGGTTTTCCAATGCCAGGTTTCGGGGGACAGCAAGTGTGCATTGGAGCTGAAGCTTCTTTTTTTTTGAAAAGATTGAGATACAAAGAGGACCCTGATCATGTCCTGTTTTTTCGTTGGATTGGAGGCTCGTTGTGGAAACCGGCACACCTTCCCCTTGCCCGCTTTGCGGAGGGGACAATTTCAAAAGTATTTTTCCAGATCGACTGTCCATCCTGTCTCAGTGTCGAAGTTGTGATCTGGTGTTTTTTCGGCCCCTCCCGACCGAAGCCTACCTGGAAGAATATTACAGTTCAGAAGAGGGCTACCTCCCGAGCATCGAGGAGAACAGGGTTCAGTTCGAGAATGCTCCCGAGGAGTGGCGCAGGACGGCGCTCCACATTCTGGATGACCTGCGTAAACATGGGTTGAGGGAGCAGGGGGTCCCTATCTTGGATGTTGGGTGTGCCTGGGGGTTCTTCCTCCATTTTGCGAAGCAAGAAGGCTACGAAGTCCATGGCCTCGAGCTTTCTTCAGAGACCTCCGCCTGGGCCAGGGAGAGGGATTTAGATGTCCGTACCGGGCATCTGGGGACCACCGACTACGAACCCGGCACCTTCCACGCAATCACGATGAACAATGTGCTGGAGCACTCGATCGATCCCAAAAGGGATCTGGAGAAAGTCTTTGAGCTTTTGGTTCCCGGAGGATTGGCTTATATCGCCGTTCCCAATTGGGAGAGCCTGGTCGCCCAGGTGGATGGGTTCTATTGGAAAATGAAGAGCTGGCCCAATCACCTCTTCTACTTCACCAAGGAGACTCTGCCTGCTCTCATGACTTCATTGGGCTTCGAGTTCCTGGAGAGTTTTTCGCAGATTGGCGAAAGCGATGTCCGAGATGATTATCGGATCCTTCGTGACCGCCTGAAGTTGGAACAGGACCAGGATCTCGAAGACGCTGTCGCCTTTCTTGGGCAAAAGGGAAAGGGCCAGGAGTTGGTTGTGATCGCCCGGAAGCCCGGAAACAATGGTGCCGAGAGCTCATCCCCACTGGAAGGTTCGGTGATGGAGGATTCTTCTGGGAGTGAAACGCTTTCAGACGCTCCCAGTCCGACCCTCGATGAAGATTCCGGGGAGGGAGAGGAGGGGGCGAGTGAGGAAGAAGGCAAGCCGCCCTTGGAAGGATCTGGCGAAGCGCATTCTGGGGATTGAAGCTGGAAACTAAAGACGATTCGTCTCCCGGACCTTCTTTTCGAGGTAGGTAAAGAAGGGCTCGGGGCTGAGTTTTTTTCCGGTGACCTGTTCGCAGAGTTCGCCGGGGAAGTAGCGGGAGCCTTGGCTGTGGATCTTCTCCCGGAGCCAGCCGAGCAGGGGGGCGAACTCTCCCTTGGCAAAGGCCTGGTCCTGGGGCCCCAGGTCCTCTTCCATCTTGGCGAAGAACTGCGCCGCGTAGAGGTTGCCCAGGGTGTAGGTGGGGAAGTAGCCGAAACTTCCCAGCGACCAGTGGATGTCCTGGAGGCAGCCCTTGGAGTCGTTGGGGACTTCGACACCGAGGAGGTCCCTGTAGAGCTTGTTCCAGGCGGCAGGGAGATCCTTGGGTTGGAGCTGATCCCGGAAGAGCATCAACTCGATCTCGAAGCGGACGATGATATGAAGATTGTAGGTGGCCTCGTCGGCTTCGACCCGGATGAGGGAGGGCTGGACTCTGTTGGAGCCCTTGTAGAAGGTTTCGGCGTCATAGCCTGTGAGCCCTCCCCCGAGGATGTCGTGAACGAGGGGGGTGCACCAGCCCCAAAAGCTCCGGCTGTGGCCCACCATGTTTTCCCAGAGGCGGCTCTGGCTCTCGTGGATGCCCAGGGAGGCAGCTTCGGCCATGGGTGTCCCTGCGTGTTCCATGGGTAGGCCCTGCTCATAGAGGGCATGGCCCCCCTCGTGCATGGTGGATCCGAGGGCGTCGAGGAAGAGGCCCTCCTGGTAGCGTGTGGTGATCCGGACGTCCGCGGGGGAAAAGGAGGTTGTGAAGGGGTGGGCCGACTCATCCAGCCGGCCGTGGCAAAAGTCGTATCCCATGGCCTCCAGGACCAGGCGCCCGAGCTTGTCCTGGCGGGGTTTCGGGACGGGGACCTCGTTGAAGGAGGTGTCGGGGGGGCTTCCCTTGGATTGAACCTCTTGGATGAGGGCCGTGAGGCGATCCCGGAGGGGAGTGAAGAGTTCGGTCAGGTCCTTGGCTCTGGTACCCGGCTCGTAGTTGTCGGCCAGGGCGTCCCAGAGTTCGCCGCCCTCGGGTGGTCCGTAGCATTCGGCCTCTCGTCTGGCGAGTTCGAGGTTTTTCTCGAGGAAGGGGAGGAAGACCGAGAAGTCGTTTTCCTCCTTGGCCTTGGCCCAAGCGCTCTGGGCATGGCTGCGAGTCTCGGCGATTTCCTTGACGAGGGAGGCGGGGAGCCTGGTGGCTTTGTCATAATCCCGCCGCCACATGCGGAGGTTGGTCGCTTCGGCCGAGCGCGGAGCCCCAGTCAGGACCTGGTCTTCTTCGCAGGCCTGGAGCAGCTCGCCGATCTCCTCGGTGGTGGATCGCTCGTGATGGAGGCCGGCAAGGAGTCCGAGTTGGCGGGCACGCCAGCCGATGGCGCCTTTGGGCATCATGACCTCCTGGTCCCAGCCGAGGACGGCCGCGGAGGTGCCGAGGAGGGCGTTGTCCACCTGGATGGAGAGGAGTTTTTGGTAGTTCTCGTGCTGGTTCATGGCAGGAGCATGGGGGCTGGGGGCTAAGATGCCAAGTATGGCTGTCTCTCTCGGAAAAAATTGGAAGCTGGAGCCGCCCCTGGGGACTGCGGAGCGCTGGGCCCTGGACTACATCCGGGGGGAGGACCTGGAGGCCAAGCTGCGGCCGGGGCGTCCCCCCATGCGTTTCGAGGAGGAGGCGGTTCCGCGGCGGGTGGAGGGGCCGGGGCGGCCTGCCTGCCTGGAGGTCCGAGCCAAGGTCCCGCGTTCCCTGCGCCCGGGGGCCCTGAGGAGCCCGGAGCAGCGGCGGCGGCTCCTCCACACCTTTTTGCACCATGAAATGCAGGCGGCGGAGCTGTTCTGCTGGGCTTTTTTGGCCTTCCCGGAGGCGCCGGAGCGGTTCCGGCTGGGTTTGTTGGCCATCTGCCTGGAGGAGTGCGCCCATATGAGGCTCTATGAGGCCGAGCTGCGCGCGCGGGGTGGGTGGGTGGGGGAGTTCCCCGTCCGCGACTGGTTCTGGGAGCGCATCCCCACTTGCAGGACAGCCCTTTCCTTTGTCTCCCTCATGGGCTTGGGGTTGGAAGGGGCCAACCTGGATCATGCGGCACGTTTCGCAGGGATCTTCCGGGAGCATGGGGACGAGTCGGGGGCCAGGGTGCAGGAGAAGGTCGGGCGGGACGAGATCCGGCATGTGCGCTTTGCCGCAAAATGGTTTCGGGACTTTGGGGGGCGGCTGGATTTCGATGCTTGGGCGGGGGAGCTGCCGGCGCCCTTGACGCCTCGGATGCTCCGGGGACGGCCCCTGAACCGTGGGGCCCGTGGGGCGGCGGGGCTTCCTCCCGAGTTTCTGGACGCCCTCGAAGGCTATGAGTGAGTTCTTGTGACAACCGCTTGGCTCCTCAACCTGGACGCGGATCTGGAGTATGCCTGGGGGGAGGGTTACCTCCGAAGCCCCGCCATGGCGCGCCGGGTGTCGCAGTGGTCCGACCGTGTCCTTGGACTCCTGGGGCCGGGAGACCGCCTCCTGCCCCTGGAGGCTGGGGATGGGGCCGAGTCGGAATGGAAGGGAGCCCAGAGGATTGTCTGCTGGTCTCCCACTCCAAGTGCTCTTGCCCGGCTCCGGGCACTGGGGCTCACGCCTCCTCCCGCTCCGGATTTCGGGGTTCTCCGGCGGGTCAACGCCAAGGAATGGGTGTCCCCCTTGGGTTTGGGGCTGGCGGGGGGCCGGCTGCTGCGGGGGGTGGGAGAGGCCCTGGAGGTGCTGGGGAGCGGAGGACCCTGGCGGCTCAAGTCGCGATGGGGTTTTGCGGGGCGGGGCCAGAGGAGTTGCCCGAAAACGCCTGGAGAGGCCGACCAGCGATGGATCGCGGCGAGGATCCAGGAGGATGGGGGGCTTTGGGTGGAGCCCGAGATCGAGGTCCTCGAGGCTTATGCTCTGCACGGATGGCTGTCCCGGGAGGGGGAGCTGCGCTGTGGACGGCTCCTTCGCCAGCTGCTCGGCCCCGGGGGGCGTTGGGAGGGAGCCGAGCCTGCTCGGGGAGCCAGGAAGCCTCTCCTGGCCATGGGAGAGGCGCTGGAGCGGGTGGGAGAGAGCCTAGGAGAGGAGGGCTATTTCGGCCCGTTCGGGCTGGACGGGATCGCCTGGAAGAGGGGGGAAGAAAGGGGGTTCTGCCCCCTGCTCGAATGCAACGCCCGTTTGACCATGGCCTTTGGCCTGGGTTTCTCTCCAGGGGGCATTCCGGAAATACCGTAGTTATCGCCCCTTCCCTTCCTTCGTCAAGAAAGCCTCTCCCCAGGGCGAAAAGAAGGCTTGGAAAGACAAGTTGTTCCGTCCAGCGGGTCCATATGCACCGCCCCGAACGGAACAGTCCGTTCCGCTTTCCAGCAGGAGAAATGCCTGCTCATGAGCGGGATCAGGGGAAGATTGATAATTGAATCCATCCGTACGGCGCCGGCCGCCTCCGGCGCCGCCTGCGCTATGCGCGCGGGGGATATCGACAAAGGTCGCGCGGGGAAGGGAGCCTTTGTCACCTGCCCGTACTTGGTTGGGGGACCCAGGCGTGGCAGGGGGAGACCGAACTCGAGTTGGGGGACTCGTTTCGGTCGGGGAGGGCGGCGGTTCACGCGCGACCGCCGCCCATTCCTTTTTTTCTGTGCATCCCGCGGGATGGTAAGCGAAGGGGCATCCCTCGTTTTGGATTTCGTGTTATCTTGGAATCCTTCTCAAGTCGGTCGATCTGAGAAAAGGTCTTTGCTCCTTTCCTGATTTCTCCTTTCTCGAGGTCCAAGCTGTGAGACGTTCCCTCTTTCTTATGCTGTTCGTTCTCATCTCCTCCTTTCTCTCTGCCCAAAACCCCTCACCCAAGGCCACCATTCCTTCCTCTTACTTGAGATCCGAAGGGTCTTCGCACCACTGGCCGGTTTGGCGCTACAACAATAGCAGGGTGCAATACCTCTATCCCAAACCCCTGTTGGGAGTGAAAACCCCAAAGATTCTTTTCGGTTTTTATGTTCGTCCCGACTCCTTCTTCGGGCCGGGAACGGCGAAGAAGGTGGTGGTCGAAATCCAGATCTCGAGCAAGGGCGTCAAGGTCCACCGGCCCAACCTGATGGCCTGGTCCAATCATGGAACCGATCGCCAATCCGTCATCAAGAAAAAGCTGTTCAACTTCCCCGCTTACAAGAGGACAAGCTTCCCTCCCCAGCCCTGGAGCCTCCAGTTCAAATTTTTCCGCCCCTTTGTTCGCTTGGGTCCCGACCTTCTGGTTGACATCAAAGGCTTTACACCAAAGACGGAAAGCAAGGTCTGGTATGTCGATGCCCAACTCTATGGCGGGCAGGACAAGGGTTATTCGCTCAGGTATGGTCAGGGTTGTCCAAAAAA
>DROQ01000036.1 GCA_011321845.1 Planctomycetota bacterium
TCGAACTGGGACTATTCCCCAGGGATTTCTCGAAAACGCCCCAGGTAATCGCTCCGGCCGAGAAAGAGATCGGTTTCTGGAACACGACCGTGTTGTTTCCATCTCCCAGAGTCGTGATGCTCAGGGTCCCGACACCAGCCTGCCTGAGGTCTTTTGAGATCAAGTTGGCCGCCTCTCTCAGATCTCGGGCCTTGGATCCCTCCTTGATGATGGTTGAAGAACTGTCCTGTCCTCCCTTGGAGAGCAAGACAACCGCCCCCATGACCATGGTTGAAATGGCCATCGTGACGATCAGCTCAAGCAAGGAAAAGCCCTTCTGGTTCTGTGTCCTCGCGCCGGCCTTCATCGCTTACTCCGTTTCAGAACAAATCGAGAAACAATGGAGCCATCCCTGACGTTCCTCAAAAGAAGTTTGATGGTAAGGAGATCCACCGTCGACTCGGTGACGCTGAGATCGATCCGATAAAGAGAATCTTCCGCCGTGCTCCCGTTGTAGAGGACATTGCCGTTCAAAGCCTTCAAATCGCTGTAAGAGGTCTCGGCGAGGCTGTCCAAAGTCTCCTCAACGAAGTGAGCCGCCCTGTTCGTGTTCTTGGCACGATCCACAGCTTTCAGGTTCGTCCCGAATGCTCCGGCGATCACCGTCAAGGCGAAGCTCAAGATCGCAACGGCGATCACGATCTCCATAAAGGTGCTACCCCGTTCGGAATCCCGGCACCGAAGGCCTTGTGCCTCTAATCCACCTGGCGGATGAACCATCTTCCCCCTCCTATCCACATCCCCATTCATCGGCATTGTGAAAACAATGATCGGATCCAATTCCTCTTCTCTGTGCCCTCCCGCTTCAAACATCGCTGCCAAGGGATTCACAGACTCAGCCTGGTGGCATGAAAAAGTCTCGAAGGGCTAAAGCCCAAATACGCCCCGCTATTTTCGGCGGAGCTCCCAGGCCTGGAATGCTCCCGCCTCACGATCCAGCAGGGAGAACTCCCGGCGAAGAAGAACAAGCAGCGCTTTGCCCCGGAACGCCAAGGGGCCTTTGGCCCAGAGAGCTGCAGCTTCTTTGGATAAATAAAGGGGGATCGCCTCTTTCCGGGAAAGCTCCACGATCTTGCGCACGATGGCTTCCAGAGGCACGTCCGGCCGCGCGACAAAGTCGGAGATGAAGATGACGCGGACCTCCGGCATCTCGAGGAGGGCCGAGGACAGGTCCACCAGACCGCCCGCAAGCAGCAGGGCAGGCCCTCCCCCGGTGCATTCACGGAACCCCATGGCAAAGGGACGCCCAGGCCTCGTATCGTGGGTCCAAACCTGTTGGATGGATCTCCCCGCTCCGATGAGAAGGAGGATCAGGAGCACGAGAAAGGAGGGGATCCTGCGCGAGAGGAGCCAAGCCGCGGGAAAGGCGAGGGGGAGAAGGTAGGCTCCTCGCTCGTAGATCGGTTCGAAGGTGTGAAGATCCGCGAGGAAAAGAATGGTCAGAAGAAGGTAGGGGGCGATTCCGACCAAAGCCCAGCCAACCTTGCTCCAGAGACGCGAGTCCCAAAGGGGGAGGAAGGCCACCACCCAAAGGGGAGGATAGGAGATGAAAACCTCTTTGAAGAGGGAGGGGAAGATACGCCCAAGAATCCCTTGGAGCGGGGTCCTCTCCTGGATGACCTCGAGGGCGCGGCTTGCGCCCCCCTTCGCCTCCCCGAGCAAATGGAGGACGATGGGATTGCCTACCCCCATCAGGAGGCCATGAACAAGCGCCCAGAGTAGAAGGGGGGACAGCAATTCCCTGATCCCCCTCCTCGCCGCGATCCAAGCCCCCAGCAAAGGGAGGAGGAGATGCCCCGAGGAATGAACGAGGGAGGCAAACCAAGTAAGAGCCCCAAGAGCCGCCGCGAATCCAAGCTGCCTCCTCCGCCCCTCTTCCCGAACCAGGAACTCCGCGAGGAGGAACCCCCCCATCGCGAAGGGGAAGAAAACGCCGTGGATCTCGACCACGGTCGCGAAAAAGAAAACAGCGGGGCAAAAACCCAGGAGTCCCAGGCAAAAAAGAGCTTGCCTCCGCCCGAACCGGGCTTGAACGAGAGTGAGGCCTGCGAGGAAGACCCCGAGGGCCGTCATCAAGCCACTCAGAACCGTGAGGATCCGGTGCGTCCCCCATCCGGTCCAGTCCAAGGCCTGCCTGAAGCCCCAAGCAATGGGAAGGTAGAGGAGGTGGTGGTCATGCCTCAGATTCCCCCGCTCGATGAAGTTGAAGACGAACTGGAGCCCATCCTCCCGGTAAAAGGTCGTCTGGCCGAAGAGCAAGTAAAGGGCCATGAACCCCAAGCTCATGAGCGCGACCTCCCAAACACGAACAGGATTCCCTTCCTGCCCCTTGCAAGGACCGCCCTTTGGGCTTATTCCAAGCTTCTCGCATGTAGGCCCAAGAGCCTGCCCGGGTATATTGGTCACCTTGAAACGCCCTTCATATCTATATCTGCCTGAAAACCCCGATGATTCATGATCTCGAATCCTCGGTACCAACTTACGATCGGAGTGGAAAATGCAAGTCCTGAGAGTCGAGCCGACCCCCAACCCTCACGCGATCAAATTCGTCCTGGATCGCAGCTTAGCCCCGGGCACCAGCCAGGAGTTCAACTCCCCGGCCGAAGCCCAGAAGGATGATTTGGCGAAACAACTCTTCGAGGTCCCAGGGATCACCTCCCTTTTCTACAATGACAACTATGTCACTGTCACGATGAACTCCGATGCCGATTGGCACGAAGTCTATCGCCAGGCCCAGGAGAAGATCGGCGCATACGAGGGGGATGGTGAAGCCGTAGAGGACGGCGTTGCGGCTCCCGCAACGGGAGAAATCGAGGACAGCGAGGAATTCGCCAGGGTCCAAGCCGTCCTCCAGCAGCGGGTCATGCCCGCCCTGTCCGCCGATGGTGGGGGTCTCCAGATCATGGGGTTCAAGGACAAGACTCTTACGATCCGCTACCAAGGGGCCTGTGGGAGTTGCCCCAGCGCGATCTCCGGGACCCTGATGGCGATCGAAAACCTCCTACGGGCCGAAGTCGATCCGGACATCAGCGTCCGCTCCGCCTGATCCCCTGAAAGCACGGCATCCCCACTGCTCCGGCTCAGGCATGCTCCGGCTCAGGCATGGTCCGGATCCAGGGGGCGCTTCTCAACATCCTCCAACAGCTCCCGGAGAAGCTGGAGTAGTTGTTGCGGGCGAAAAGGCTTGGCCAGATACTGCAACCTGGCCCCTTCCTTCTGACGAAACGCTTCCATCAGGGAGCTGAGTTCCCGCTCCCGGAAGCCCGAGGCGAGAACGATCGGAATCTCCCCATAAGCCTCGGACAAGCGGTCCAAAGCCTCCGAACCCCGTACATCGGGCAGAGACCAGTCCAGGAGAACCAGGGAGATCTCCTGGGAGCCCTCCCTGAGCATGGCCTCTCCTTCATGCCAATTCCGAGCAGCGAGCACATCGCAGCCCGCCTCTTCAAGGATCCTCTGAAAGACCTCGGAAATATGGGGATCGTCTTCGATCACGAGGATCCGATGCTTCCGGCTGAAAGCGATCTCCCTCCGGCCTTTGGGAGGAACCGCGGGGATCCGATGGACGCGATCCTCCAAAGGCAGGAAGAGGGTCACTTCGGTCCCCTTTCCGGGGGTGGACTGGATCTGGATGGCACCCTTGAGATGTTCCATCCCTTGGACCACCGAGGAGAGACCAAAGCCATGTCCCTCTCCCTTGGTGCTGAAAAAGGGCTCCAGAACTTTGTTGCGCAATTCCTCCCCCATCCCAATTCCATCATCCTTGACTTGGATGCAGAGATGGGAAGAGCCGGAGCCAAAACTCCAGAGCCCCTCTCTCTCTTCCAAGGTCCCCTCTCTCGTGAAAACACGAATCTCGATGGAACCCCGTGGGCCAACGGCCTCCCTGGCGTTCCCCAAGAGATTGAGCACGGCCTGCCGCAACCAGACAGGATCGCCGAAAACCTGGGGGAGATCCTCTCCGATCTCCAATTTGACGCGAACCCCTGGGGGAAGAAGCACTTTCCATAGTTGGAACACCTCCCGCACAATCTCCCCGGCCGCGAGAGCTTGGATCAGGACCTCCGCTCCATCGGACTCCGCCAGGATCCGCCGCCCGAGGATCTCCGCCTGGTAGAGCCCATTGCTCAACACTTCGAAGGTCGCCTCAGGGTTCTCCCCCCTTCCTACAAAGCGTTTTGCCTGCTCCACGTGTCCGATCAAGGCGGCCATCATGTTGGAATAGTCATGGAGGATCTCTCCCGCCCTTTGCCCCAGCGCCTTGGCGCGTTTCGATTGGCGCAATTCGTCTTTGTACTCCATGCGTTCCTTGAAGAGGGCGATTTCGCGGTCCATCCCCTTTTGCAATTGCTGGAGAGTTTTTCGGAGCCTCCGCTCCGAAAGCTCGGTCCGGCGAAGCAGCCCCGCCTGTTCCTCGAGAAACCCATTGAGCACCAGCCCCATCCCCGCCACGAGGATGATGAACGACTGCACCTGCGGAAGAGAAAAATGAGCGCCCCCGGGGTGTTGGAGGGCGCCAAAAGCAAAATGGGAAATCGACCCCACATAGAGAAAGAAGTCCGCGAGAACCAGTCCAGGAAGTCTCAAGAGCCAAGCGGCGATGAAAACCACTGGCAGGGCAAGGAATTCCCAGGGGAAGGGGAGAAAACCCTCGAAGCTTTCGAGATAAAACCCCAGAACGAGGAAAACCCCGATGGAGAGAGAAAGAGGAAGGATTCCTTTTTTCACTCCCCCGCTCCATCGCCGGGAGGGAAGCCCCAAGAACATCAGCAGGAGTGGGGTAATCACCAGGATCCCAGCCAGATCTCCAAAGAACCAGGTAAAGCCTCCCGAAAGATTCCCCCCCCCGCCGAAGGACAAGCCCACCCCCAGTCCAGTTCCCACAAGAGAAGCGAAGAAAGCGGCAAGGAGAAACAGAATCACATCCTTGGAACGGAGCAGAGGAACCTTCTTTGCACGGGTCCAGCGCAAGAAGACCCAGCCCACAAAGGCTTCGGCCACGGGGGGGACCAGGAAGAGGGGGAAATTCCTGAGGCCCTCCCTTCCAAAGAGTAAGGTGGCTAGAAACCCCCCCAAACAGGGAACGAGCAGTCCCCTAGTTCCCAAGAGCAGGACAGAGGCGAAACCAACCCCCGCCGCGGGCCAAACCCAAGTAGCTTGCCCCGGTGGAGCAAAGGAAAGACCCACAAAGGCAAGCAGGAGGTACAGGGAAAGGAGGAGAAGAGATCGCGAAAGGAACTTCTTTGAAGACGATACCATGGGAAGAAAGGCGTTCTACCAAACTTGGGGGAAGGGAAAAAGCATGACCCAGATGAACAAGGGGATTTGTTGCACTTTAGATGCAGCAAAGGGCAATTTCTCCTCTTTTTTTCTCTTTTGCCCTGCAGGAGGGAAGAGGGGGAGGTTCCCCCTGCCGGCTCTGGAAAAAGGCTTCCTCAAGCCCCGATCCAGGTGCTCCCGAAAAAGGCATAGACTCGATGGTATTGCACACAAAGCCGCAGCTTGGTTCGACCCAGGAGACCTCCCTGTTTCTTTGGGGAGACTTGCTTGGGGAGAGCCTGAGCGCCCAGTACCTCCGCCCTCGGCTCGGAGGGCTCCGGGAGTTCTTCACCCTCGAGATCCGACACTTCTGGCCCAGGACAGAGGACGAACCCAAAGACGGAACCCCCATCCCTCTCTCGGGTGGCCGCCCCGATTGGACCGTCCGGAGCCGGATCTCCGCCCGGGAGCGCACCCTCATCGAGTCCCTCGCTGCCCAGAGCGTCCCACTGGGGAGCCCCGTCCTGGCCGTCGCTCCCCGGGACAGGGACCCCACCCCCCTCATCCACGCAGACATTCCGCAAGCCGGCCGCATCTTTCTCGTCGACCCCAGCGCCTTCCCCCACGACGGACACGCCCTTGCCACCCAAATCCTCCAGCTCCTCGCCCAAGAGGGACAGCCATCCTTTGCGCTAAACCTTGTCATTGCAAGGCCCGATGAGGGAGGCACCCCCGGCCTCATCGAAGAAGGCCGACGCTTCCAGAAGCTCCTGGGGAGGAAGCACGACCGGCTGGCCCACCCCCCCCTCGGCAAGGTTCCTCGCATGGATCTCCACTTTGTCACCCCCGAGCACTTCCGCCCTGCACCGGGAGCGGACCTCTCCGTCCTTCGCCTCCTGGACCCCAGCCTGGCCCACTCCTCCAAAGCCATAGAGGCCCTCCACCGCGCCGACCAGATCTGGGTCCCCTCCGGTTTCGGCAGACGCATCCTCGAGAAACAGGGCATCCACCCCTCCAAAATCCACTGCCTCCCCCCTCCCCTCCCCCCGTCCCAACACTGGGACAGCCCTCTGTTGGGGGACACCCATCCTTTGACCCTGATCGAGGCCATGGCCCGGGGGCGCCCCCCCCGAGTCAGTCCCCGGGGCACTCCCCAGGACCTCGTCGAACACGAGGGGAACGCAAGACTGATCCCTGGACGCTGCCTCCAAATGGGAGCGGGAGAGACGACCTGGATCTCTCCCACCGGCCCCAGCCTGGACCGAGCCCATGGAGCCCAAGCCGCCCGGCACGCTCGCAGACACTTTGCGCCCGAGCGCGTCCGCGAACTCGCTCTCGCCGCCATCAAGCAGGGTCTGGACCACAGGCCTTGTCCAAGCAGCCCCCTCATCCGCTTCGAAGGTCCTCTCTTCGAATCCTCCTCCTACGGGCGCATCACTCGCTCCTTCGCCCGGGCCCTCCGGCGACAATGTCCAGATGTCCCCTTGGAACTGTGCTCCCGCCTCGATGCCATCGCCGACACGAGCCGGGACACCGATCTCCTCCCCCTCTGCGTTCCCTCGGGACGGCGCCCCAGCCATAGCATCCGCAGCGGCTGGCCCATCTCCCACCGCGTCCCCGACCACGGTCAGTGGATCCTTCGCTTCGATTGGGAATTCGGCCCCCCTCCCCTGAGCCTCGCTGGTCTGTTCTCCGGGCCAAGCGGCTCCCCCCACGCTCCCGATCAGATCTGGGTGCACTCCCAATACGTTCGGAACAATCTTCTCGCCGCCGGCATCCCCCCCGAACGCCTTCGGCTCGTCCCTCATGGAATCGACCCCCAAGTCTTCCGTCCTGCCGGGTCCACCGCGACAAACCCCAAGACGACCTTCCTCTTCGTCGGAGGATTCACAAAAAGAAAGGGACTGGACCTCCTCCTCGGAGCATGGAGACTAGCTTTCGATCCCCATGACCCCGTCCGCCTCCTCCTCAAGGCCTCCCCCACCGCCGCCTACACAGGAAACCCCATGGCGGTCCTTGCCCAGCAAGCAGCACGGGACCCCAGCCTTGCCGAGGTCTCCATCCTCCACGACGACCTGGACGACCGGCAAATGGCCGCCCTTTACCAAGAGGCCGACCTCCTCGTCCATCCCTATCGGGGAGAAGGCTTCGGGATGCCCATCCTCGAAGCCATGGCATGCGGCACTCCCGTAATCACCACCGCGGGCGGCGCCAGCGAGGATTTTGTCCAGGACATCGGCTCCATCACCATTTCGGCCAAGAGAGTCCCCTGCAGGATCCAGGAACCATGCGCAGGTGCCCCCTTCTGGCTCGAACCCGAGATCGAAGAGCTAGCCGGGGCCTTGACCCTCGCCGCCAACTGCCAATCCCAGCTGAAGAAGGAAGCCCTGGAGGTCTCCGAACGGATCCACAGGAGCCACAGTTGGGACGCAGTCGTCCGCCAGAGCCTCCCTTTTCTGGGCCTCAGCCCCCAACTTGGGGCTTAGAATCCTCCCGACCCACCCCGCCACCCAAAAGCCCGGACCTGGAAGCACCCTCGCCAAAGGGGACACCCTAGAATTTTTTCTGTCACATGGAGGAGGGCCTGCGTAGACAAAGGCCCTTTCCTCACCAACCCTCCTCGGACCTACATGGAACAGAGCCAGCTCTCCCGCATCTTCCTCCTCGCTACCCTCTCTTTGGCAGCCTGCTCCGCAGAGGCTTACCGCCATGAAGCGGACGAGGAGGTCTATCGCATCCTCGGAAAAAAGCGCCAGGCCGTCCTCGGCAAGGAGGCGGACCAGGACCGCGCCCTGTTTTCCATCGAGGCAAAAAAACACCCCCTGCGAGACCAACTCCTCGCCAGGATCGAAAAGGGCAAGCCCCCCCTGGTCCACCTCACCCTGGATCGTGCCCTGGAGATCGCTGCGGAGAACAGCCGCGACTTCCAAACCCGCAAAGAACGCCTCTACCTCTCGGCCCTTACCCTGACCGGGCAGCGCAACCGCTACAGCACGATCTTCTCAGGAAGCGCCAGTGGCCAGGCCAGCGGTGTCGGCAAGGACAAGTCCGGACAAGGAAGCGCCTCCGGCTCCCTGGGCGCCTCCAAGATTCTCTCCAGCGGCGCCCGCGTCCTGGGAAGTTTCCTGAACAACTTTGTCAAGGTCTTCACCAGCGGGGGAGGATGGAACGTCAGCTCCCTTCTCTCACTGAGTATCACCCAGCCTCTACTCGCGGGATTCGGCCGTGAGGTCGCTCTCGAACCCCTCACCCAGGCCGAGCGCAACGTGATCTACGAGATCCGGAACTTTGAGCGGTTCCGCCGGACCTTCTGCATCGACATCGTCAACGAATACCTCAACCTCCTCGAGCTGGACAACACCCTGAAAAACCAAGAGGCCAACCTCAAGAGCCTCCGGCTCAACAGGGAACGGTCCGAGGCCATGGCCCGGGCGGGCCGCCTCCCCCCCTTTCAGGTGGACCAGGCACGGCAGCAGGAGTTTTCGGCCGAAGACCGCACCATCAGCGCACGCTCGCGCATGAAAACCGCTTTGGACCGGTTCAAGATCACTCTGGGTCTCCCGATCGAAACCGAGCTTCGCCTCGACCGCAGCATTCTCCAAAAGTTCCAGAGTTTCGGGGTGGAGGCACAACGGATCAGCCCCGAGCAGGCCATCGCCATCGCCCTCAGCAATCGCCTCGACATCCAAAACAGCAAGGAGCAATTGGAGGATGCCGAACGGCAGGTCCGGGTGGCGGCAGACGCCCTCAAGATCGGCCTGGACCTCAGCGCATCCATCGACGTCCCCAACCAGGGAGACAAACCCTACAAAATGAACTTCCACAAGTTCGAGTGGCAGCTGGGTCTGGCCCTGGACCTCCCCCTCAACAAGGTGGCCGAGCGCAACGTCTACCGCAGCTCTCTGATTGCCTTGGAGGCGGAAAAACGGAATTACAGTCTTTTTATCGACCAGGTGAAACAGCAGATCCGGGGAGAGCTGCGGGACTTGGAACTCGCCTTTCGCAGTTTCAAGATCCAGGAACAGGCCGTGTCATTGGCGAAACAGCGGGTGGAGAGCACCCTGATGCTGATCGACGCCGGGAGAGCCAGCACTCGAGATTATCTCGAGGCGGAGCAATCCCTCCTCTCTTCCCAAAACGCCCTCACCTCCGCCCTTGTAGACTACGTATTGAGGAAACTGCAATTGCTCCGGGACCTGGAGCTCTTGGATGTCGGGCAAAAGGGGCTCTCTCTCGACCCCTCCACCATCCAGCGTTGGACCCAGTCCGGAGCCAAAAAACCAAAAGCCACCAAGAAATGAAAACAACCCACATCATTGTCGCGGTCCTCCTGATCGGAGCTGCCCTCTTCTTCTGGAAACCCTGGGAGGCCAGGGCGAACGGGCGGGACATCGTCGCCGCCGACCAGTACGAGGTCATTCCCCGCGATCTTCGAGTCACGGTGGTCGAATCCGCAACCCTTGAGGCTGGGACCTCGGTGGACCTGCGTTCCCAGATCGAAGGGAGGGCCACCATCCTCTGGCTCATCCCCGAGGGGACACCGGTAAAGAAAGGGCAGAAGGTCGCCGAGTTGGACGTAAGCCAGATCCGGGACCGCCTGGAGACCCAGAAAATCTCAGTGGCCCGCTCGGAAGCCGCCTACATCACGGCCCAGAAAAACTTCGAGATCCAGAAAAACAAGAACGCATCGGAAATCGAAAAAGCGCGCAATGACCTCCTCTTCGCCGAACTCGACCTCGAGAAATTCCTTGGCAAGCCGGTAAAAGGCCGAGAGAAGACCATGGAAGAGATGGGAGAGCGGGACCAGCAGCTGGTCGACGCCCAATCCCAGATCGAACTGGCCGGAGAAGACCTTCGACGAGCAAAGAGCCGATTGGAGTGGACACGCAAGCTCCACGCCAAAAAATACGTAACGGACCTGGACCTGGAGGCGGACCGCATCGCCGTTCTCAAAGCCAGCAACCAGCTCAAACTCGCCCGGAACCGCCTTCACATCCTCCAGACCTACACTCTGGAGAAGAAGGACCGTGAACTTCGCGCCGCCCGCAAGGAAGCCGAAGCCCAGCTCGTCCGGACCAAACTCCGCTGCGAAGCGCAGCTGGCCCAGCAGCGGGCAGAGCTGGCTTCCAAGGAGCGCCAGGACGAGTTGGAGAAATCCAAGCTGGCCAAACTCCAGCGGCAGGTCGAAGCCAGTGTTCTGTATGCGCCCCAGGACGGCCTCGTGGTTTACGCAACAGTCGGGAACCGGCGCAACCAGTCCCCCATCGACGAAGGGACCGACGTCCGCCAGGGTCAATCCATCATCATGCTCCCGGATGTCTCCACCATTCGGGCCAAAACCAGCATCCACGAGACCCAGATCGACCGCATCGCCGTGGGCCAAAAAGTCACCCTCAAAGTCGACGCCGTCCCTGACAAGGTCTTCTTCGGCAGGGTTTCCCGCGTCTCCGTCGTCCCCGATTCGCGCAGCTCCTGGTTCTCGCCCGACATCAAGCTCTATACGACTCGGATCAAGATCTTTGGCGACACGACCATGCTGCGTCCGGGGCAGTCGGCCTCTGTCGAAATCCAGGTCGCCGACCTCAAAAACGTCCTTGCCATACCGGTGCAATGCATCAACCGGCAAGGACGAGTTCTCTATGTCTGGAAAATGGTCAAGGGCAAACCCCAGGCCCAGATCGTCGAGGTGGGCCTGACCAACGACAAGTTTATCGAGATCAAGAAAGGGCTCCAAAGTGGTGACAAGGTCCTCCTCACAGAACCCGAGGGCATCGAAGCTCCCAGTTACAAGGAAGAGAACAAACGCCTCGAGAATGCCGAGAAGCAAAAGGAAGCCCATGCCGCAAAGGCCGACCAGGTGACCGAAGCAAGCGCGAGCCGTCGCCTTCCAGCCAAGGTTCGCACCCGGAGGTCGGGCTCCTCTTCGGACCCCAAGCCCACGGAGGCCAGCGACCGGCGTAGAACCGGCTCTGCGGCCATCCTCAAGGCCATCCAGGAACGATTCCCCCAAGAGGCCGAAGGGGTTACCAGCCTTCGCGCCATCTTCAAAAAGCCCGAGTTGCGCAAAAAAATCATGGCAGACCCGGAGTTGAAAAAGATGATGAGCGCCATGATGGGCGGAAGACGCAGGGGAAGCAGATCCGGGGATGGCGCCCCCAGACGAGAAGGGATGAGAGGCCCCGGAAGAAGGTCCCACCGAGAGAGAGGGGTAGGACCCGGAAATGGAGCCCGGAGGGAAGGGATGCGAGGATCCAGGGGAGGAAGGGGTGGAAACTAGGGCGAGCATGCCTGCCCCCCATTTTCAGCCTGCCGAGCAAGATCCCCCCCCGGTCCGGGAGGAGTTGGTCCGCCTCGATAAGGTCAAGCGCATATACCGCATGGGGGAGAACATCGTCCGCGCCCTGGACGGAGTCGACCTCTCCATCCGCAGGGGCCAGTACTGGTCCATCATCGGACGCTCGGGCTCCGGAAAGTCCACCCTCCTCAACGTCCTCGGCTGCCTGGACCGACCCAGCTCCGGCGAATACTACCTCGGGGGCACGAACGTAAGCGAACTCGACGATGACGCGCTCTCCGAGATCCGGGGACAACGGATCGGCTTCATCTTCCAATCCTTCAACCTCATCCCCCAGCTCACGGTCCTCGAGAATCTCGAGGTCCCACTCTTCTACCAGGAACACGAACCCAAGGTCGCGAAGGAGCGTGCCGAACGCTACGCCGACCGGGTCGGCCTCAAGGATCGACTCCACCACCGCCCCAACGAACTTTCGGGCGGGCAGCAACAGCGCGTCGCCATCGCAAGGGCCCTGATGAACGAACCTCTCATCCTCCTGGCCGACGAAGCCACAGGAAACCTCGATTCCAAAACCGAGATGGAGATTCTCACCCTTCTCGACGAACTCCATGAGGAGGGCATGACCGTCATCATGGTCACCCACTCCGACAAGGTCGCGGACCGGGCGGGCCATAAACTCGAACTCCGGGATGGCAAGATCCTCCAAATCACTCATCATAAGAAGGAGGACCTCTGATGCATCGAGGCTCCATGATCCGGACGATCCGGCTCGGTTTCAAAAGTTTGATGCTTCACAAGCTGCGCTCGGCTCTCACCATGCTCGGCATCCTGTTCGGAGTCTCCTCCGTCATCGCCATGCTTTCCATCGGCGAAGGCGCAAGCTACGAAGCCCAGGAGAGGATCAAAGCCTTGGGCTCCAACAACATCATCCTCGAGAGTCGCAAGCCGCCCGATGACAACAACCAGCAGGAGCAGAGCGCCTGGAGGGCTCAGGATTACGGACTGACGTATGAAGACGCCGAGCTGATCTCCGAGACTCTCCCCGCGGTCAAGGTCGTCATCCCCATCCGGGAGATCCCCAAGCGGGTCCGGTACTCAGAGACCATCGTTCCGACCATCGTCCTCGGAACGGTCCCAGGTTACAGCGAAGTGACCGGCGTCAAGATCAAGGAGGGGCGCTTCCTCTCCTGGATCGACCTTCGCCGCAAACGAAACGTGGCAGTCATCGGCTCCGAGATCGCCCGAAAGCTCTTCCGCCTCGAAAACCCCCTGAACAAAAACATCCGCATCGGAAAAGAGATCTTCCGGGTCGTCGGCCAGCTCGCCGAACCCGATCGGGGCAACACCGGCAAGGCCGCCGACAGGATGCGCCAGGGGATCTTTGTTCCGCTCAGCTCGGCCATCTCCTTCTTCGGGGAACTCATCGTCAAGACCTCCGCCGGAAGCCGCGAGATGGAGCGCGTGCAACTGCACAGGATCAAGGTCCAAGTCACAGGGAACGACGAGGTCCTGGGAACCGGCGCGGCCATCCGCAAAATCATGGCGGACAAGCACAAGAAGAAGGACTTTGCGGTCATCGTCCCCCTGGAACTCCTGCGCCAGGCGGAGGACACCAAGCGCATCTTCAACATCGTCCTCGGCTCCATCGCAGGGATCAGCCTCCTCGTGGGCGGCATCGGAATCATGAATGTCATGCTCGCGACCGTCACCGAACGGACCCGGGAGATCGGCATCCGCCGGGCCCTTGGCGCCAAACGGCGCCACATCATCGCCCAGTTCCTCGTGGAGACCGTCGTCCTCTCCTGCATGGGCGGGATCCTCGGCATCCTCCTCGGCGTCTCCATCCCTGCCGTCGTCGAGTGGTATTCCAACATCACCACCATCGTCTCTCCCGCCTTCCCCATCCTCGCCTTCGGCATTTCCGCCGGCGTCGGCATCCTCTTTGGACTCTATCCCGCCTGGCGCGCCGCCCAGATGGACCCCGTCGAAGCCCTACGCCATGAGTAGGAGGGGGCGTTCGGTCTAGGGCTTTGCCCGCCAGGCTGCGATCTCATGGAGCATGATGGGGTTTCCATCGGGGTCGAGGACGATGGCCATCTTGCAGATGCACCGTCCTTCTCCGTCCCTGTTTTCCCACACATCCTGGAGGACCTGGGCTCCGGACTCCCGAATCCGAGCGACCTCTTGGTCGATGTCGTCGGTTTCCAGAGCGAGATAGGTGGCATGGCTTGGGCTCTTTGTCGGAGAAATGGTGTCCAAGGCGATGGTTGTACCATCGGCCGTCTGATACTCCGACCAGAGTTCTCCGTAATCCGCGTCCAGTTCGAGGCCAAGAACCTTTTCGTAGAACTTCTTAGCCCCTTCCAAATCCTTGGTCGGCTGCCCGACAAACGCGATTTTCTTGATCATATTCTTCCGTCCCTCTCTAAGGGTCTGTCGAGCATTTCTTCCGACCTTAACCCCGCCCATTCGCTTCCGCCAGGGGCCTTTCCCTCTCAGGACTTTCAGGAATCCCCCACCAGCCAGCAAGACGCAGTTTCGGGAAATCAGAACTCGATCTCGACGAGCTTGTTGGAGTCGAGGTAGCTGAGGGGGACATCGACCAGGACGTAGCCGAGGGCGGGGGCGCCGACCTTGAGACGGACGGTGGCTTCGTCCTCGAAGACGTCGGAACTCAGGGCGGCGTAGCCCTCTGGGACTTCGAGGAACCCGAGTCCCGCGCCGGCCAACTCGGAGGCGCTGAAGAAGACCGACCCAAAAGCCCCGCTCCGACGGAAGGAGCAGCTCCCGCAGGCCTGGACCCACTGGTTGCTCCACTCGTTCCAGCAGGCGATCAGGCGAACTTCCACACCTTGGTAGGCGTGTCCGTAGCCATCGGTGATCCGGACTTCGATGGAGGCGGAATGGTAGTCGATGGGGAGAATGATCTCTCCTTCCACGCCACAGGAGGAGGCCAGAGGAAGGACGAGGAAAAGCAGGAACAGGAGAGATTTTTTCATGATGCCTGCCTTGGAGCAGAAGCTGTGCCAGGGGGGGCATGGAAGAAGAATGGGTGTCCCCCTCGGCTCCGGGCCATGGCTAAATCCAGGTATGGCCAGGGAATAGAGAGGGAGGTAGATGGAATGGGAAGGAGGGGGGAGGAGGGATCATGCCCAGGGGACGCTGTCCCTGGAGCGGGACAGTCGCCTCCAGGAATCCCTTTTCTTGGATCCGTGGCGGTCTTAGGTAGGATTCTCTCCCGATTTTACTGGTTTCCCAACACCTTCCCGGAGCAAAGATGCAGCTCACCACACAGCCCGATATCGGTCTCCCTCCCCGTCGTTTTCTGGAAGAGGGTTTCGACCCTACTAACGTCGAGGCCCTCAAGTCCAAGGTCCAGGAGCTTCTCGACCGGGAGATCCTTACTGTCAAGGATTTGGAGCAGTGGACCCTGGATCAATCCGAACTCTCCTCCCAGGTGGGTGCCGCCCTGGCCAGGCGCTACATCGCTATGACCTGCGACACCAAGGATGAGGAGGCCCGGGAAGCCTATCTCTCCTTCCAGAAGAACGTGATCCCGGAGTTCAGCGTTCTCTCGGACAAGCTCAACAAGCATTTCTTGAAGAGCCCCTTCAAAAAGGAGCTGGGAAAACGCTACGAGGTTTTCATTCGGGAGGCGGAGAAGGAGGCAGAGATCTTCCGGGAGGAGAACACCAAGCTGGCGGCCGATGACTCGGCCCTCGCGGCGGCCTATTCGCAGATCCAGGGCAAGGTGACGATCGAACACGGAGGCAAGACTCTGACTGCGCAGCAGGCAGGAGCCCTCCTCGAGGAAAAGGACCGAGGACTCCGGGAGGAAGTCTGGCGCAAGATCGGGGACAGGCGCCTTGAGGACGTCGAGGAGATCGAGGACCTCTTCGATAAGATGGTGGCCCTAAGGACCCGGATGGCCAAGAATGCGGGCTTCGCCAACTTCAGGGATTATATTTTCGAAAAGAAATTGCGCTTCGACTATGGGCCCGCGGACTGCGAGGCCTTTCATGAAGCGGTCGAGCAGGTCGTCGTCCCGGTCCTCGGAACTTTCGCCGAAGAGCGGAAGACCAGGCTGGGATTGGACACCCTGCGGCCCTGGGACACCGCCGTCAAGCTGAGCGGAGGCGAGCCCTCCCGCCCCTTCAAGGACCAGGAGGGATACATCGAGCTGACGAAAAAGATCTTCCAGAAGGTCGACCCCTTCTTCGCCCAGGAGTTCGACAAGCTCGTCCGCAACGACATGCTGGACCTCATGTCGCGGGAAGGAAAGGCGCCGGGGGGATACCAGTATGTCCTCGAGGACATCCGCCTGCCCTTCATCTTCATCAACGCCGTGGGGTCCCAGCGTGACCTGCGCGTCCTCCTGCACGAAGGCGGGCATGCCTTCCACTCTCTTCTCTGCCGGGACGAGCCCCTCGTGTCCTACCGCCACTCCCCCATGGAGTTCGCCGAGGTGGCGAGCATGAGCATGGAGCTGTTGGGGTTCGAGCAGATGGACAAAGTCATCGACCCCGGGGAGGCCCGGGAGAGCTTCGCCTCCTTCCTCAAGGACGCCCTTGCGACTTTCAGCTGGGTAGCCACCATCGACGCCTTCCAGCACTGGATCTACACAAACCCCGAGCACAGCCGCGAGGAACGCAGAGCCAAGTGGAACGAGATCCGACAGCGCTTCGGGCCCCACGTGGATTACAGCGGGATCGAGAAGTACCAGGACTACCTCTGGCACAGGCAGGGACACATCTTTGGTTCGCCCTTTTACTACATCGAATACGCCATCGCGCAGATCGGGGCTTTCCAGGTCTGGCTCAAGGAACGCGAGGACCACGAGCAGGCGATCAAGGCCTACAAGGACGCCCTTTCCCTGGGCGGGAGCCGGCCCCTTCCCGAACTTTTCCGGACGGCCGGGGGGCGCTTCGCGATGGACGCCGAAATGCTGGGCACCCTGGTTCCCGAGGTCACGAAAAAGATCGAAGAGCTTCAGGCCGAAACGGCCTGACGGCTCCTCGCCGCATGATTCATGACCCTGATCTCACTTAGCCAGGTCGAGAGGAGCTTTGGCGACCGAATCATTTTCTCCGATGTCTCCCTGCGGATCGACGAAACGGACCACATCGGAGTTGTCGGTGACAACGGTGAGGGAAAGACCACCCTCTTCCGCGTCCTGACCGGTGAGGATCCCCCGGACCAGGGAACCCGCACGGCTCGCAAGGACCTCAGCATCGCGGGAACGGCCCAGATCCCCGTCTTCGCTCCGGGACAAACGGTCCTGGAGGCCCTTCAGGCATCCTTCGCCGATCTCCAGGCCCTGGAGGACGAGCTTCGGCGGCTGGAAGCCGCCATGGAGGCCAACCCCGAGGACCCCAGACTCATGAAGCGCTACGAGGCCTGCTCCCTGGCCTTCGAAGCGGGCGGAGGCTGGCAGCGGGAGCAGCTGGCGAATCGAGCCCTCCAGGGCCTTGGCTTCTCCGAGAAGGACCGCAACCAGGACGCTTCCACACTCTCCGGCGGACAGAAGGTCCGCCTCGAGCTGGCTCGCTGTCTCCTCCGCCCCGTCCACCTCCTGATGCTGGACGAGCCCACCAACCACCTCGACCTCACCGGCATCCGGTTTCTCGAGGAGCACCTCAGGAACCACCGAGGCGCTTTCGTCGTGATCTCCCACGACCGGACCTTCCTCGACCGCGTGGCCAACGCCATCGTCGAAGTCGAAGGAGGCAAGGTCAACCGTTACCCCGGCAACTTCTCGGACTACCGCAAGCAGAAGGACCTTGGACTCAAAACGGCTTTGCGGGACTTCAAGAAACAGGAGGACTTCATCGCCAAGGAGATGGAGTTCATCCGCCGCCACATGGGCAGTCGAAGAACGGCCGAGGCCAAAGGGCGCCTCAAACGTCTGGAGCGCCTGAAACGCATCGCTCCCCCAAAGGGGGACAGCCGCTCCATGGGCCTCAGGTTCGGTGCCGCCAAGGGCCTCGAAGGGCAGACGGTTCTCGAAGTGGAGCAGCTCCGCTTTGGCTACGACAAAGACAAGCCTCTCTTTCAAAACCTGCACTTTCGCATCCAGCACGGCGAACGTGTGGGCATCGTCGGCCGCAACGGCATCGGCAAGAGTTCTCTCCTGAGCCTGATCGCCGGTCGGCTGAGTCCCGATGCCGGCAAGATCGAAAAGGCCAAAAAACTGCGCATCTCCTGGTTTCGCCAGGAGATGGAGGACCTCCCAAGTCTCGGAACCGTCCTCCAGGCCCTGCACGTCCTCCTCCCGGACTGGACCGAAGGGCAGTGCCGTTCCCACCTGGCCCGCTTTCTTTTCTTCGAAGAAGACATCAGCAAGTCGGTGGAGGTCCTCTCGGGCGGAGAAAAGCGGCGGCTCGCCCTCGCCCGCCTGGTCACCCAGCCAGCGGACATCCTTCTCCTGGACGAACCCACCAACCACCTCGATATCTCCTCGCGGGAGGCTCTCGAAGAGGCATTGGAGTCCTTCAACGGCACCGTGGTCATGGTCTCCCACGACCGCTGGTTCCTGAAAACCCTCTCCGCCCGGATCCTGGAACTCCGGCCCGACGGCGTTCTCCCCCATCCGGACTTCGATGCCTTCGAGGAGGCCCTGCAACGGGATCGCAGATCCGCCACCCGCAAAAAAGCGGCAGCCAAATCCGCCCAGGAGCTTCCTCCGCCCAAGCCAGGTTCTTCGTCGACAGCCTCGGGAAAAACGGGCAAGATTCGAAATCCCTGGGCCTTCCAAAAGCTGGAGGAGAAAATCTTCGAGCTGGAAGAGGAATTAGAGATCCTCCAGAAGGAGTGGGACGACCCCGAACTCTGGAAAGACGCCGAAAGAATGAAGTCCTTGAAAAAGAAAAAGGACAGCCTCGAAGAAACCCTCCAAGAGCACTACGAACGCTGGGAGAATTGGGAGTGAATCCACAAGTCCTCGATCCAAACGCCTACCTCGAAGGCCTCGTCCGCAATGCCCTCGGAGAACTCCTGGGAGAAGAGGCTGCGGTCCTGCCCGTATCCCTGGACCGCCCCCGCCAGCCCGAACATGGGGACCTGGGGCTCCCCTGCTTTCCCTACGCCAAAGCCCTCAAAACCAATCCGGCCCAGGCTGCTTCCATGTTGGCCGAGCGAATCCGGCCGGACACGCTGGTCTCGGAGGTTCGTCCGACCGGCCCCTTTCTCAACTTCCGCTTCCATCCCAAAGCCCTGGCCGAGAACGTCGTCCGGGGCATCCTGGAGGAGAAGGAACCCTACGGCCCCTGGGCCTCCAACGGCCTCAGTGTCGTCATCGATTTCTCCTCGCCCAACATCGCCAAGCCCTTCCACCTCGGCCACCTCCGATCCACGGTGATCGGGGCAGCGCTCCGGCGCCTCTACCGGTTCACCGGCCACGAAGTCCACGGAATCAACCATCTCGGCGACTGGGGAAGTCAGTTCGGCAAGATCATCGTCGCCTGGCGCGAATGGGGCGACGAAAAGGCCCTGCAAAAAGATCCCATGCGCCACCTCTTCGACATCTATGTCCGTTACCAGCGGGAAGAAAAGGAACGCCCCGAACTCAAGGAACAGGCAGCCGAAGCCTTCCGTCGCCTCGAGTCGGGGGAGGAAAACGAGGAACGGGCCATCTGGAAGAAGCTCCGGGATATCAGCCTCCAGGCCTTCCAGGGCCCCTACAAGCGCCTCCGGGTCGAGTTCGACCACATGACGGGAGAGAGTTTCTACGAGGACAAGATGGAGGCCGTGATCCAGGAACTGGAGAAAGCCGGCATCACCACTGTCTCCGAGGGAGCCCTCGTCGTGGAGTTCCCGGAGCAGAAGATCCCCCCATGCATCCTGCGCAAGAGCGACGGAACCACGATCTATGCCACAAGGGATCTCGCCGCCCTCTTCTACCGCCGGGAGACCTACCATTTCGACAAGGCTCTCTACGTCGTGGGCTCGGAGCAAAAGCTCCACTTCCGCCAGCTCGCCCTCGTCCTCGAGAAACTCGGCTGGCCCCAGGCCAAGAACGTCCAACACGTGGACTTCGGCCTGATCCTCTTTTTCAACCAAGAGAAGGGGCGCTGGGAGAAGGGCAAGACCCGGTCCGGAAACGCCATCTTTTTGGACGAGGTCCTGGACGAAGCCGTCGCGGGCGTCAAAAAGATCATCGAGGAGAAGAATCCGGATCTCCCCGACAAGGAGGCCATCGCCGAGGCCGTCGGGGTCTCCGCAATCATCTTCAACGACCTCAAGAACGGCAGGATCAAAGACGTCAAGTTCGACTGGAACGAGATGCTCAGCTTCGAGGGGGAAACCGGCCCCTATGTGCAATACGCGGGCGCGAGGCTTTCCAGTATTCTGCGCAAGGCAGGCAGTTCCGTCCCGGCCATGACCCAGTCCATTGCGAGCGAAGGGGGGATCGACTTCGAACTCCTCTCGGACGCTACCCCCGTCCTCCTGACCATGATGGAGTTCGGCCCCACGCTGAAACGAGCCCTGGAGAAAAACGAGCCCTCCATCCTGACAAACCTCATGATCCGGATCGCTTCCGAGATCCACAGCTTTCTCCGGGATCACCGCGTCCTCGGAGAAGATCCCGACTTGACCCGGGCCCGCCTTGCCCTGGTGGCAGCAGGGCGCAAAATCCTGGAAACGGGGCTGGAAATTCTGGGAGTCACCTCACCGGAGAGGATGTGATCCGACGATGGATCCTCTGGAGAACGAAACTTTGACGAAGCGGGCATTCCATTAGCAGGAGAAAATGACGATGGACCTCAACCAATTCATTCGCGATGTCCCCGACTTCCCCCAGAAGGGGATTGTCTTCAAGGACATCACCCCCCTCCTTGGCGATCCCAAGGCCTATCGTTTCTGCCTCGCCACCATGGCCAATCTGGTGAGCGATGAATCCTTCGACAAAATCGCTGGAATCGAGAGCCGTGGGTTCATTTTTGGAGCAGCGTTGGCCAAAGAATTCGGGGTGGGTTTCATTCCCATTCGAAAACCGGGCAAGCTTCCTTGGAAGACCTCGCAGGTGGAATATGTCCTCGAATACGGAACCGACACGATCGAGATCCACCAGGACGCGGTCAAACCGGGGGAAAGGGTCCTGGTCGTCGACGATCTCCTGGCAACCGGCGGAACCATGGAGGCTTCCATTCGCCTGCTGGAGGAGGTCGGAGGAATCGTCCCCGCTTGTCTTGTGTTGGTGGAACTCGAATTTCTGAAGGGCCGTAAGAAGCTGGGAGAGAAGGACTTAAAATCTCTCCTCAAGTACTGAGGGCTTTTCTTTTTTATTTTTCCCTGAACGCGGGCGAGGGCCTGGCCGATCAATTCAGGTCGGGTCGGCCCGGAGCTGAAACGACAACGTTCTTTCCAAATCTATTCTTCCCGACAAAGGCAAACCTATCGAAAGGTAGGGACGCAAAACCATGGACCTCCCCGGTGTCAACCGAGTTGGGTCAAGCAGTATCGGGTCAAAGAAACGTGCCACCTCCTGGTGCCGCGCAGAAAGAAACATTGACCCTTTTGGCCCCCTTGGAACGCATTGACTAGGCCGCCAGGTTACCGAAGGAAGTATCGAGAACGAGCAGGGCCCCCCGGGGACCGCTTTTGCGATCCACTTTTGTGATCCGTGAGATCCGCCCTGCGCTGGACCCGAGACTTCATTCTGTCGATTGGACCGAGCAGTGAAGGCTTGGGTTTTTTTGTGCCCTCTCGCTTCTCGAAGCGCGATCCTTGGGGTACACATGGCTTGGCCAGCGCTTGGTAGGTTCTGGACCGGGAAGAAAAAAGCCTTCTTCTTCCAAATTCCAACCAAGGTGCACTCGATGGCCACAACAAATACTCGCAAACGTTCTTCTACCCCATCCGCCTCCAGGAAAAGCAGCTCCAAGAAAACGAATTCGACAAGGACCAGCGCCCGGAAAAGGAGCGCCCCGAAGGCAGGGCCAGGACGGAAGACACAGGCCAAAACCCATCAGGCTGGCGCAAAGAAGACCGCCAAGAAGACGCTGAGCGCGAAGAAGACCACCAGGAAGGCAAAAACCAGAAACTCCGCCGAAGAGGAACCCCTCAAGGTCCCCGCTCCCGAGCTCAGCAACGCGGAAAAGAAGAAGATGGAAGAAGCCAGGCTCATGCAGATCTGGAAGGTCTTCAAAAAGACGGACGACGACAACCTTCGCAACATCCTCGTCGAGACCCACTTTCCCCTCGTGAAATATATCGCCGAGCGCCTGCTCCAGACGCTTCCCCGATCCATCGAGCTGGGAGATCTGATCAGCGCCGGAACCTTTGGGCTCATGGACGCGATCCGCGGCTTCGACCTCAAGAGAGGAATCAAGTTCAAGACCTATTGCTCCACCCGTATCCGGGGAGCCATCCTGGATGAGCTGAGGAGCCAGGACTGGGTCCCCAGGCTGGTCCGCCTCAAAGCCCACCGCCTCCAGAAGGCGATCGCCAAGCTCGAAGCACGTTGCGGAAACGAGGTCAACGACTACGACCTCGCCCGGGAAATGGACATTTCCATCCAGGAACTCTCCGCCCTCAAATCAGAAGCTTCCCCCAAAGCCATGTTCTCCCTTTCCGACAAGATCGATGACGGCGAAGATCGCAGCGATATGGAAAAGGTCGAAATCATCGAAGACAAGAAGGGTTGCGACCCCATCCAAGCCATGCAACAGCAGGATGTTCTGGACCTGATCACCCGGAACCTCACCAAAAAGGAAAGATTGATCATCATCATGTATTACTACGAAGGCCTGACAATGCGGGAGATTGGAGACATCATGTCTCTCACCGAGTCCCGTGTCTGCCAGATCCACAGCAACGTCATGTCCCGCCTCAAGGTCCAGATCCAGACCATGTCCCACGAGGGTCTGGGGGTATAGCCCGGTCCGCCCCTGGCTTGCCAGGTCTCCTGGCCCTGAAAAAAACGGGAATGGGGCGCTTCGCGCGATTCCCGGGAGACTCGCCTCCAAAAAGGCTTGAGTTTCCCCTCCCTTGGACCCGAAAAACACAGGTATTGGGCAGACAGTTTTTGAATGCGAGGAGCAAGGAATGGCCAATATTCTTATCGTAGATGACTCCGGGACCATGCGAAAGATCATCATGCGTGGAATCCGGCAGGCGGGTTTCAAGGTAGACAGTTTTGTTGAGGCCGAGGACGGGGTCAAAGGCCTCAGCGCCTTGGAAGGAACCTCGGTGGATCTGATCCTGTCCGACGTCAACATGCCGAACATGAATGGTCTCGACTTCCTTTCGGCGGTCAGGGAGAAGTATGGGACCTCCACTCCCGTCGTCATGATCACAACGGAAGGCAGCAATGATGTCGTCAATGAAGCGAGGACCCGGGGAGCCAACGGCTACCTGAAGAAACCCTTCACACCCGAGCAGGTCCAAACCGTTCTTGGACCCTTTATCGGGTAAACCCCTTCCCAAGCCAAGGAGTTCCCTATGCCCGGCGCGCTTGACATCGACCTCTCCGAAAAACTGGATGAAATGGTGATCGAGATCTTTCAAACCATGATCCCGCTTCCCCTCGAAAAGAAAGGGGGGAAGAATGGGGTCCATCCAGCGGAAGGAACGGAGATGCTTGCGATCCTGGGTTTCACGGGAACAGCCACAGGATCCATCTCGGTCAGCACCACGAGGGAGTGTGCAAAAAAAATCACAGCGGCCCTCCTCATGATGGATCCAGACGAAGAAATCCCCGAAGAAGACGTGGCCGATGCCCTGGGAGAACTATCCAACATGGTAGGAGGGAACCTGAAAAACGCCGTCGTCGAAGGGGGAATCAAAATGAATCTTGCCGCACCTGCGATCGTGGATGGCCAACAGATCCACACCTCCCCTGGGAGCAAAATCATTCGGGGCTTTACTCGGGACTTTCAGGTCGAAGGTAAACCCCTCTCCGTGAGTTTCTCGGTTGAGGGGCACCGGGGTTGAACAAGCTTAGCGAAGTGCGAGAGTGATCGAATCCTTCCAAATCGTCTCTGGTAGTGACAGCAAAATAACGGAGATCGCAAAGACGAGCCTCCAGGCGATTGCCACAAACATCCAGTCCCTTGTTGACAAGGATGTAAGGCTCAGCACATCCACACCCACGATCGTCAACAACGAACATCTTCAGCAGATCATCAACGAAAAAGTCACCCACCTCCATGGAGACCTGGAAAAGGACTACGAAGGCCGTATCTCCATCCTTTTCTCCTGGCCGGCTTCCATCACACTCTCTTCTCTCCTGCGCATGATCCCCGAAGAGGTCGTGGGGCAGTCCAGAAAAACCGGAACATGGACAGAAGAAGACGACGAAGCTTTTGGGGAAGTCGGCAATATCCTCTTTTCCGCTCTCGACGAAACCCTCCGCTCCTCCGCAAAAGGCAAGGTGAACATCCGCCTGGGTGGTTTCGATAAGCTGGACTTCATGGCCGAGGATCCCGACATCCTGGGAGAGGACACCTATCTCCTCTACCCCTTCAGCTGCACCATTGGGGAGTATCCCGAGGACAAAGGGTTCCTGCTTATCCCCTTGGACACGGCGGAGAAGCTGAATGGATCGGCGATCGGTTTCCATTCGCCCGATGAGATCGAGGAGGATGATGACGAGGTCTTCGAAGACGCCCCCATCCGGGGACACCTGTCGGTCTACGCGACCAATCCCGAAATCCTAAGGACCCTCCGGACCTCTTGTAGAAGGGTCGGGCTGGTCTTTGACAAAAGGCCCAAGGCGGAGGTCCCCAATCCGGCAGCCCACCGGGATCACATCATTATTCTCGAGATCGGCAAGGGCCAAGAGAAGCGTTTCGACTGGTGCAAGCGTCTCAAATCGGCCGACGTCAACCTCAAGGTCGCCATCGTTCTCCTCCAACCCACCAAGATGGGAGTCGTCCTGGCCTACAAGGCCCAAGCCGACGCCATCCTCGGCTGGCCCGCGCGGGAGAAGGAAATCTCCAAAAAACTCGCCTCCTTCCTGGATGCCAAGGTCTCCCAATCGGATTGATCCACCATCTTGAATCATTTCCTGGGGGTCCCCTTCCAGCGAAGCAAGGCGGGGAGAATCAGCAGGTCCCCCACCAGAGCGGCCAAAATCGTGACGCAGGCGAGTCTGCCGAAATCATAGGTCGCCCGGAAGCCTGAAAAGAGGGTCAGCGAAAAGCCCAGGAGCAGCAGGGCGGAGGTGAGGAATACCGCTTGGGCAACCACCCGGTAAGAATCCTGGAGGGCTTCTTCGACCCCCTTACCTCCTCCGATCTCTTTACGAAACCTCGAGAGAATATGGATGGTGTTGTCCACCGCCAGTCCGAAGGAGATGGCAAAGGTGATCACGACCACGATCCTGAGCCGAATCCCCATCACTCCCATGAAACCCAAGGTAATGAGCAGGGGAAATAGATTGGGAACGATCCCGATGAGTCCGAACCGAAGACCTCGAAAGACGAGGACCAGAAGGATACAGATCAGTCCAAAAGCGAAGAAGAAAGAGTCCTGCACTTCGCTCATGAGAGTGGTCACCTGGTGGTTGGCGAGGACCTGGAGCCCTACGGGGCGGGCGCGAAAGCTCTTCGCTTTGCCGCCTAAGCTGCGGACCATGGCGAGGTAGCGATCGACCTGGTTCGAACCTACATCCCGCAAAAAAACCAGGACGCGCGCCTTCAGGAGCCGGGGGCCGAGGAGGGCGAGAGGTTTCTTTTTCAGGATCGGCAAAAAGCTCGTGGGGAGGCCATCCTCCAGAGCGTCGACGAAGGAGAGGGTGCGGGTTACCCCCGGGAAGTCTTCGACCCGATCCAGAAAGGTGCGCAGCTCCTTTTGCAAGACGGGGTCTTTGAGGGAGAAGCCTTGTTTGGGGACCACCAGGATCTCCCCCGGGGAGACGCCGATGAAGCGATTCTCGAACCAATGAACTGCCTGGAGAACTCTGCTGTTCTCCCAAAGGTCCTCCGACATGAAGGAGTTCTCTTCTACCCTCGAAGCGAAAAAGGCGGAAAAAGCGCAGACCAGGAAAGCACCGAACAGGACAGGTTTGGATGGAAGACGCAGGAAACCATCGGTCAGACTCGCGAAGAAGGCATGAATCCTCGAGGAGAGCCTCAGGGGATGTCTGTCTCCCCCGTCTACCCTTCCGGTCCCCAGAAGAGTCAAGAGACAGGGAAGCACGACGACGGTGAGAAAGAAGGCGATTCCGACACCGAGGCAGGCAAAGGTTCCGAAGTCGCGCAGGTCGGGAATCTCGGCGAAGGCGAGGGAGCCAAAACCGATGGCGGTGGTCAGCGAAGTCAGGAAGCAGGGAAAGAGGGTTTCCCTGAGAGCGCAGAGAGAGGCTTGAGGAGCAGCCTGCCCCTGGGCGCGCTTTTCCCGAAAGCGCAGGGCGAGGTGCACTCCGTCAGCGACCGAAACAACCATGAGGAGGGTCGGAAGGGTCGAAGTAAAGAGAGTGAGTTCGGCGCCAAAGCTCCCCAAGAGGCCAAAGGTCCACCCCAGGGTCAGAGGAACCAGGAGGAGAACGGAGAAGGCCAGGCGAAAGGATCCGATCCAAACCATCAACAAAAGGGAGGTGAGGATGGCTCCCAGGGGAAGAAAGAGGGCCTGGTCCTTGCGGACCTGTGCCACGTAGAAATCCCGTAAAACCGGAATCCCCACGAGGCGAAGGGAGATCCCCTCCTCTCTTCCGATCCCCTGGAGGGCTTGGATCACGCGGCGACGGTCCTTGTTGTTGCGGGCGGTGGAATGGAGCTGAAGGAAGCCCGCGACCGCGGATTTGCCGGGTTTGGTTGAGACGAAGAGGCCCCCAAAGAGTTTGGAGCGCCGGAGGGCGACGCGCAGCTTCTCGGGATCCTTGGGGAGGCCCGGAACGGAGAGCATGGTCATCGTCCGGGAGACGCCGGGGATTCTCGCGAAGCGTTGCTCGATCCTCCTGAGACGGCTGATGGACTCCGGAGAGAAGGGGGCCTTTTCCGGCCAGCCGAAGAAGCAGAGGTTGTCGGGCAGGGGGAACTCCTGGTAATGCGCGAGGGCCTGCCCCAGTTCAGGAACGTCGGTCCTAAGAAAGGACTCGACGCTGTATCCGATTCGAAGCCCCCCGACGCGGGGGATGAGAAGAAGGGAGAGGAGGGCGGCCAGGGTGAGCACCCAGGTCCTCCAAGCGATGATCCGTTCCAAGAAGCCGCCCATCCCCAGGTATTTAGCGGATCGGAGGGAGGGAGGCCATGCTTGTCCTTGCGGAGAGGCGGCCTGGCTGCAGAATACCCAGCAATGAAGAGATCGAGGCGGGGTCGATGATGAGTCCGAACGGTGCGAGGAAAAAGCGCATCCATCCGAGTGGACGCCTGGCCTTCCGGTCCAATGTGCGGGAAGCCAGAGCGGAGAACCTCCCTCTGCGGGTGGCCGACCAGGACAGCCCCCTCCCCTGGGCGGAGCTTGTGCCTCCCGGGGAGGGTCCGCTCGAACTGGAAATCGGCTGTGGCAAGGGGACCTTTATCCTTGAGGCAGCGCGAAACCATCCTGAACGACGCTTCCTGGGAATCGAGGCAGGTCCGCCCTACGCGGCCTATTGCGCCGACCGTCTCGCCAGGCATGGATTGACGAACGCCTTCATGGTCGCGGACGATGCACGGGTATTCCTGGAGGACACACCGCCCCCGGGGGCTTTCGCGCGGATCCATGTCTACTACCCCGACCCCTGGCCCAAGCGTAAACATCGCCGCCGGCGTTTTTTTCAACCCGAGACGCTGCCCGCCTTGCGACGGGCCCTCAGAGAGGATGGGGAACTCCTCATTGCCACCGACAACACCCGGCTCTTTGGGGAGATTTTGGCCACCCTTGGGGAAAGCCCTCTGTTTTGCCGATCCAGGGAGAAAGAACTGTCCTATGGAATCGAGATTCCGGGGACAGCCTTTGGACCAACCAATTTTTCGAAGAAATACCGCGCCCAGGGAAGGCCTTCGCATCGCGCAGTGTTCCTCCCCGCGGGGCGCAGCCCAACCAAGGATTCCGAGAAGCATGACTGAAGCCCTTTGGACCAAGATCGCCACGCTCGCCGACATCCCCGACGACGAAGGACTCGAGGTCCAAATCGGTCAAGTGGAACTGGCCCTCTTTCGCGTGGGCGAAAAAGTGTATTGCGTGGAGAACTCCTGTCCCCACCGGGGGGCTTCACTGGCCGAAGGTCGAGTCCAGGAGGGGGAGGTGATTTGCCCCTGGCATGGTTGGCGTTTCTCTTTGGAGAATGGAGCCTGTTCCAGCCTCCCCAGCTCCGAGCCTGTCGCCTGCTTCCAGGCTCGCATCGAAAACGAGGACGTCCTGGTCCAAATCCCCCATCAAAAGCAATAGGGACACCCATGCCCTGACGCTATCTTCGCTGCCATGAAGGCCTTGGCCGCGAAGATCAAAGACCCGCTCCGACTCGGCACACCCTATGGAGTGTTGGGGCTCCTGCTCCTCTGCCTCCTCCCGGGGGTGCTCCTGCGGCATCCCTGGCCCCTGGATGAGCTTCGTTACCTCGAGGTGGTCCGCGAGATGATCCGGAGTGGGGATTACCTCGGGCTCCAGCTCGGGGGGCGACCCTATACGCACAAGCTTCCGCTTCTGTTCTGGGAGGTCGCGGCCCTGGGAAAGCTCACGGGCCTGGAGACGGCGGCACGGCTGGTCCCTTTTTTCCACGCAATTCTGCTGGTGCTCGGATCCTATCGGCTCATCCTCAACCTCGGAGGGCCCAAGCGGCTGGCGCTACGCGGGGCCGCCCTTCTGGCCCTATCGCCGGGGACATTTTACCTGGGGCAGATGTTCTTCTTCGACGTCCCGCTGGCTGCGGCGCTCACCTGGTTCATCGCCCTCGCGGCCCCGAGCATCCGCGCCGATCGCGCCATCCCCTGGTTCGCCTGGCTCCTGCTGGGGTTGGCCCTCTTTATCAAGGGCCCGGTGGCCTTCTTGCAAGGGCTCCCGCCGGTCCTGGCCCTGGTCCTTGCAAAACAGGGGCTCAAGGGACTTCGCCCCAGTCCAAGGACAGGAATGGGTGTCCTGCTTGTGCTGCTGCCCATCGGGCTCTGGGTGCTGGCGCTCTGGAGGCATCTGCCCAGAGAGGCCTTTGACGAACTGGTGTTCGGACAGACGAGCAACCGGCTCTCCGGCAGGATGGGGCACAGCAAACCCTTCTGGTTCTATCTGCCGGTGCTGGTCCTCTTCCTCTTTCCTTGGGGAACGCGCCTGTGGGGAACACGATCGCCGGAGGAAGAGAGAGCCTGGATCCAGGTGCCCCGGATCCTCCTTCTCACGGTCCTGGCGCAGGTGTTGGTCTTCTGCCTGATTCCGACCAAGGCCCCCCACTATATCTACCCACTTCTCCCCTTCGCCTTGCCCTGGTTGGCACTGCGCTGCGAACCGGAAGCGGGCGGGAAGCTCAGCCGGGGCACAGACGGTCTGATCCGCGCCCTCTGCCTACTGGTCGCCCTGCTCGGTCTCCTCCTGGGGACGGGGCTCCTCGCAGATTGGGCTCCGCACCTGGGCAATCGCTTCTCCAATCTCAGCACCGAAACTTCAGACCTCCCCCTTCTCCCGCTGCTGATAGGAATCCTGGTGGCGGCGCTCCTCGCGATCCTGAGAAATGGTGGGAACAAGGCCAATCCCGGTCCCAGCATGGAAGCCCGTTTTGCCGGACTCCTCTTCGCGGGCTCCCTCGTCCTCCTTCCCCTGATGGACCGCTTCCAGCGCCCCCAACTCAGCCTCCCCATGCTCAAGGCCCAGCGCGCGGCCGGGAAACCCCTCGCCCAACTCCGCCCAGTCTTTCACCACAACTTCGACTTCCTGCTTGATTGGGACGAACTGCCCAAGCCGGAAAAGGAAGAGGAACTGCGCGCTTTTCTCCAGCAAAAGGACGCGCTGATCTTCGGGCAAGCCAAACACCAGTCCTTTTTCCCAAAGGACCTCCACCTAGAAGTGGTCAAAGAGGAAAGCTTCTTCTTCCGCCCTTTCCGAATCTGGCGACTCTCGCAGAATTAAGGTCCAGGTTCTATTCTCTGCCCATGCTCATCTCCCTTCTTCCCCTCCTTCTCTTCTCCGTCCAGGCCCAGTCGCTCTCCCGACCCCACCCCATCCTGGAGGGGGTCGGGGAGGTGGCCTTCCCCGGGATCCCGAGCGACATCGTCGCCTGGAACCCCAAGGCGCGGGCCCTGATCGGGGCACGCTGGGGGAGGGCCCAGGTCCCCATCGCCGTTGCCCTCGAAGCAGGCAAGGGCCGCCTCCTCGTCACGGGACACGCGTGTTTTGGGGTTGCCAGCCTCGCCCGCAGGGAAAACCGGCGCTTCTTCGAGAACAGCCTCCGCTGGCTGGGCCGCGACCGCCAAGACATGGAAGTCCTCCAGAACCTCTCCCGCCGCGGCCTCAAACTCCCAGAGACCCTCCCCTGGAAGTCCCGCCACCTCCCCCGCAACCTCCCCGAAACCCTCGACCCCAAAACCCAAATCCTCCTCCTCAACCCCAACCGCCTGACAAAGGGGGACACCCATGCTCTGCGCCGCTTCGTCGAGGAGGGCGGCGGGCTCTATCTCTTTGGCGTAGGCTGGGGTTACCTCCAAACCCATCCCGGGCGCGACCTGCTCCGCGACGCTCCTTTCAACCGCATCCTCGTCCCCTTCGGCCTCGCCGTGGGCAGGGACCTGGTCACGAGGCCCAAGAACGGCCTCTACCCCAGCCTTCCCCCCGGGGCCGCTCGCCCCCTGAACCTCCCCGGCGCCCTTGCCCTCCTCCGCGGCCCCGGCTCCCATCCCCTCCGCCTGGAGGAGAGCGCCACCACCACCCTCCTCCGCTGCTCCCGCCTCCTCGAAGGGGGACACCCGATCCTCACCAGGCTCTTTGGCTCCCTGGGCCCGCTGCTGGAGCGCCCCTTCCGCCCCCGGACCAAAGCCCTCCTCCGCCTCATCCAGGACCAGGACCCCAAACTCCTCGCCGGGGAACCCGGAACCCAGGTCCCCCTCCCCATCCCAAATTTCCCTGGGCGCATGGCAAAGACCCAACCTGTCGCCCTCAAGCGCAAGCTCCGCCTCCAAGGCCCCGGATGGTTTTCCACAGGAATCTACATTCCGCCCGGACGGATCGTCCGCGTCGAGGTCCGCCCCCTCGGCCCCGGCCCCCTGCCCAAACTCCAGCTCCAGGTCGGCGCCCACAGCGACCGCCTCTGGAAAAAGAAACGCTGGAGCCGGGACCCCGAGATCGCCAAGCGCTTCCCCCTAAGCGGTCCAACCAAAGTCCTAAGCCGCTACGGAGGCCTCCTTTATCTGCTGCCCCGCGGCAAAGCATGGGTGTCCCGCTTGGCTCCGGTCGAGGTGGAATTGCGGACTTTTGGGGGGGTGGGGGCGCCGCGCTTTGTGCTGGGGGAGACGAGGCTGGAGGACTGGCGGAAGGCTCTCGAGGGGCCGGCGCCTTGGGGAGAAATCGAGGGGAGGCGCATCATCTTCACGATGCAGACGGAGAAGCTGCGCCGCCTCGCAGATCCGCGGCCGGCGCTGGAGTTTTGGGACGCGGTCGTGGATCTCTATGAGAAGCTGGACCCACAGCCGCCGCGGCCGCGCAAGCAGCGGGTGGTCTTCGATCGTCAGATCTCCGCGGGGGCCCTCCACTCGGGCTACCCCATCATGGGACATCTGCCCCACCAAAACCCCGTCGTCGATCCCGCCAACTACATCCTGAGGGATGGCAAGCGCAAGGGCCGCTTCTGGGGCCTCCTCCACGAGATCGGGCACAACTACCAGCAGCGCGCCTGGACCTTCGGGGGCACGGGCGAGGTCACCAACAACGTCTTCGTCCTCTACGCCAACGAGAAGCTCCTGGGCGCCCCCATCGAGGAGACGATCCAGCAGCGCAAGCTCCGCGCGCAGAAAAACGCCTACCTCGCCGCCGGCGCCCCCTTCGCCCTCTGGAAACGCAAACCCTTCCTCGCCCTCATGACCTACATCGAACTCATCCGCGCCCACGGCTGGCAAAGCCTCCACAAGGTCTACCAGGGCTACCGCGACCGCCCCCTCCCCCGGCGCAGCAGCGACCACCAGAAAATCCAGCAATACGTCCTCCGCTGGTGCGAGGTCACCCACAAAGACCTCTCCCCTTTCTTCCGCTCCTGGGGATGGCCCCTGGACGCCAAAACCATAAAAACCTGCAAGGCCCTGGGAGCCGCCCCCCGCAAACACCGGAGATTCGAATGAAACTCCTCGACTCTACGTTTCTTGTGGAACAAGGCATCCTCCCTGCTGTCAAACACCGGAAATCCGAATGAAACTCCTCGACTCCCTCCAAAAGCTCCGCGACCAGGCGGGCCGCCTCGACTTCGGCCCCCCCGTCACCCACGTCTACAACCCCCTCGCCTATGCCTGGGGAGCCCACCGCCAATACGTCGAACGCTACGCCAGGCCCGGCATCCGCGCCCTCTGGCTCGGCATGAACCCCGGTCCCTTCGGCATGGCGCAGACGGGTGTCCCCTTTGGCGAGATCGAGGCCGTCCGCGGCTGGCTCCGCATCGAAGCCCCCATCCAAAAGCCCCCCCACGAACACCCCAAACGCCCCATCCTCGGCTTCGCCTGCGAACGCTCCGAAGTCAGCGGCCGCCGCCTCTGGGGCTGGGCCCGCGAGCGCTTCGGGACACCCATGGCCTTCTTCGAGCGCTTTTTCGTCTACAACTACTGCCCCTTGAGTTTCATGGAGGAAAGTGGACGCAACTTCACCCCCGACAAGCTCCCCGAGGAGGAGCGCGCCCCCCTCTTCGCCCTCTGCGACGAAGCCCTCCGCCAAACGGTCGCCGCGCTCAAGCCCACCCTCGTCCTCGGCGTCGGCACCTTCGCCGAGAAACGCGCCAGGGCCGCCCTCGGCGACAGCGTCCCCATCGCCCGCGTCCTCCACCCCAGCCCCGCCAGCCCCGCCGCCAACCGAGGCTGGGCCGCCGCCGCCGAAAAGACCCTTTTCGAGCTCAGGCTATTGGACCCGGACCAGGCCTCCTCCGTATGATCCCCGCATGAACGTAAAAGAAGCCATCCGCTCTCGCCGCTCCGTCAAGTGCTTCGATCCCGAGCATCGCCTCAGCGACGAGGAACTGCACGAACTCATCGAAGCCGGCATGCTGGCCCCCACCTCCTTCAACATGCAGAACTTCCACTTCGTCTTCTGCACCGACAAGGAGGTCCAAGCCAAACTCCGCGCCGCCTCCTGGAACCAGGCCCAGGTCGAGGAGGCTTCGGTCACCATCGTCCTCGCGGGCGACCTCAAGGCCTATGAAAACTCCGAGCGCTACCTCCGCAACGCCCCCGAGGACGTCCGGGACATGTTTGGCAAGATGATTCCCGAGTTCTACGGCAGCAACCCCACCCTCAACCGGGACGAAGCCTGTCGCTCCGTCTCCTTCGCCGCCGAAAACATGATGCTCCGCGCCAAGGAGATGGGCCTCGACTCCTGCCCCATGATCGGCTTCGACCCCGCCAAGGTCAGCGAGATCCTGGGCCTCGACGGGAATCACCCCCCCCTGCTCATGCTGACCATCGGCAAGGCCCTGAAACCCGCCCGCCCCCGCATGGGCCTCCTCTCCATCCAGGAGGTCGTCTCCGTCAACAAGTTCGGCAACCACCCCATCACCGGAGAACTCCCCGAGGACTGAGAAACCCTCCTCCATTCCTCCCCCGATCCGGGTGTGGGTTCTTGGTTCCAACATCCTTCGTCCTGGCACGAGCTTTGATCTTCTCCTGCTGTTCCAACAAAGGAGACCAGAATGAAAGCTTTATGGATCGGCACGATTTTGCTCACATCCTTCGCTGCTACGACAGGCCTCAGCCAGCAAGGCCCCGGACGTTGCCAGCAAAAGTGCAAAGCCCAGCAGAACTGCCCCAAAGCGACCCAAAGCCCTCAAAAGACGGATCGGTGCCGACAGGGACAGGGATGGAAGAGAAGACGCGGACCCCGCGCGAGAACTCGAATGGGCGAGCGGGAAGGAAAATGCAGGAACCGAGGCACGGCCAAAAACCAAGACCCGCGTCGGAACCCAGGTCCTGGTTGGCGCAAGGGACCGGGTGGGAACCAAGGACCAGGTGGGGGCAGGGGACCGGGCGGGAACCGAGGACCAGGTGGGGGCAGGGGACCGGGCGGGAACCGAGGGAAGGCAGGACGGCCAGGCGCCCTCCGCTTCGCCCTCAAAGGCAGGAGGACCCAAAAGCCCGTCCCCACCGCCTACCTGGAGACCCTCCAAGCCGTCCTTGTCGAGGAGTACTACGCGAGGGATACTTATCGCCTCGCTTATAAAACCACTGGATCCCAAGTCTTTTCCAACCTGGCTCGGGCCGAGCAGCACCATATCGAGGGAGTGGAAACCGCCATCCAATTCCTTGGAGGAACCCCCACCTCCAATCGCGTCAAGATTGCTGCTGGCCCCAAAGGGCTGCTTGCCGCGAAGCAAAGGTGCCGTAGCATTGAGAGAAACGTGATCCAAGCCTACGACAAACTCATCCGCACCAGCCCCGATCCCCGCCTGCTGCCGCTTCTGAAACGCATCCAGCAGGCCAATCACCGCCACCTCCGAGCCGTGGGAGGATGAAACCCTCCCTTCGAAGCTCACTCCTGATCGGGATCCTCGCGACCTTGGGGATCCTCTTTTGGCAGAGCTTAGAAGTGAGGAGCAGCAACCGAGAGCACATCCAAGAACACCAGAGGTATGGAGAAGCCCTCCTCCACTCCTTCGAAGGGGTTGTCCTACGGGAATGCAGGAGGGGACTCTATGTCCCAAAACAACTTCGATCCGTCTTCGACCAAACCAGGAAGCGATTCGCCCTCCGATGGGTGGCACTTCGGGGTCCCGATAACCAGGTCATCCTCTCCTCCGGGCACCAACCCAACCCTCCCACCCAAAGCTTGTTTCGGAGCCCCTTCGAGCCCTTGGTCCCCCGACACAAGGGCTTGGGTCCACCCTTCGGAGCGGGGCCCTTCGCGGGTGGAGCGAGGCGGTTCGCAGGCGAGAAAAAACTTCCCCCCGGCCCTCTCTACCTCGAAATCGCCCTCCCCCAAGAAGAACTCACTGCCAAGCTCGAACAGGACCGGCGACGTGCCCTCCTCACCAGCATCGCCCTGATCTCCGCTCTGATCCTCCTTCTTTTCCTCTTCCACGCACGCCTTCGATCCCTTTCACTCCAGACGGAGTTGCAAGCCAAGGAGGAGAAAATGAAGGGCCTCGAGTATCTGGGCAGACTCGGCGCCGGCCTTGTGCATGAAACCAAAAACCCCCTGGCCGCCATTCGGGGTCTCGCCGAGCGCAGTCTTTCCAAGAACCCCAAGGACCCCGAACTCAAGCAGAGCGCCCGAATGATCATGGAAGAAGCGGACCGGACCGTTGCCCGCTTGGACGAATTCCTTCTCCTGAGCCGCCCTGCAGAGGTTCAAAGATCCAAGTTCTCCCTGGATTCCCTTTTCGGAGAGATCCAAACCCTCCTGGAACCAGATCTCGAGAACAAAAGGATCCAGCTAGAGCTCGGCTGCTCGGGGACCCAGATCGAAGGAGATCGCGAACAGCTCCGACGGCTCTTCATCAACCTCCTCCTCAACGCCATCCAAAACCTTCCTCCCCAGGGCCGCATCCGGGTTTCCTGTAAATCAAGCTCCCGCGGCCTCTCGATCTCCGTCTCCGACAATGGTCCGGGGATCCCTCCCGAAGACCTGCCCCTCCTCTTCGAGCCCTACTTCAGCCGAAGAGAGGGCGGCACGGGCCTTGGCCTATCCATCGCCCAGAGGATCGCCAAAGATCATGGTTTTTTCCTGGAAGCGAAGAACCTGGAACCCCAAGGAGCCCAGTTTACTCTGAGGATCCCCCGCTCATGAAACAGCCGCGCCCGCACATCTTGATTGTCGAAGACAACCCCGCGCACCGGGAGATGCTCCGCAAGGTCCTGGGCGACCTGGACCTCGATGTAGACTGCCGGGAGAACGGCAAGGAAGCGCTCGCCTACCTCCAAGACAAGCAACCTTCCCTGATTTTTCTGGACATGAAGATGCCGGTCCTCGATGGCCTCGCCACCCTCGAGGAAATGAAGAAGCACGGAATCCAGATCCCAACCGTGGCGATGACGGCCTTCTCGGATTTGGATGACGCCGTCCAAGCGATGAAGCTGGGAGCCGTGGACTACTTGAGGAAACCGACGGCTCTGAACACCCTCCATTCCCTCATCGAGACCTATACCCAAATCGATCTGCAGCCTGAGGAAACAAGGGACCTTGGCATCCCGCCGGGCTACCAATTCTCCTCCCCTCTCATGCTCCAAGTCTTGGGGGAACTCAAGCGCATTGCACAGAGCGAAGTTTCCGTGCTCCTCCATGGCGAAACCGGGACCGGCAAGGAAGTCCTCGCCGAACTTCTTCACCATTGGAGCCCAAGAGCCTCAGGGCCCCTGGTCCCGGTCAACATTGCGGCCATTCCCGAAACCCTGCTCGAGAGCGAGTTGTTCGGGCACGCGCGAGGCGCTTTTACGGGTGCGGACCGGGAACGCAGGGGAAGAGTGGAGGAAGCCGATGGAGGAAGCCTCTTTCTCGACGAAATCGGAGAGCTGGCCCTTGCCCTCCAACCAAAACTCCTCAGGGTCCTCCAAACCAAGTCCTTCTCCCGTCTGGGAGAAGGCAAGGTTCGCAGCTCCAACTTCCGCCTCGTCTCCGCCACCCACCGGGACCTTGAAGAAGGAATCCGCGAAGGATGGTTTCGCCAGGACCTCTACTACCGGATCGCGGTGATCACTGTGGAGATCCCTCCGCTCCGCGAGAGAAAGGAGGACATCCTCGCCCTGGCCCAAAAGTTCCTGGACCGCGGAAGCGAAGGGCGTAAGAGACTGTCCACCGAAGCGGAGGAATTGGTCCTTCGATATTCCTGGCCCGGAAATATCCGGGAACTGCAGAATACCATGACGCGGGCCTTCATCCTCGCTCCCGGGGAGGTCATTCTTCCGGATAGCCTTCCCCCCACCCTCACGAAGGACCCGCCCAGCTCCCCCTCAGAGGACGGAGGTACCATCCTCCCCCTCGCGGAGTTGGAAAAACAAGCCATCCTCAATGCCCTCGCCAAGACCAAGGGGAACCGCTCCGAGGCGGCTCGCTTGCTGGGAATCAGCCGCCGAAGCCTCCTCTACCGCCTCAAGGACCTGCGCAACGAAGGGCTCCTCTAACCCAACAGGGGTTTCTCCGCCCCCCTGCGCAAACTTTGCGCAGGGGAACCCATTCTTGCGCAGGCGGCTCATCCGGGATCTCCCACCGGGCCCCACTCAAAGGAGTTGAGAGAGAATCCTCTTTGGCACAGGCCTTGCTCCAACTCATCCATCTCAACAACAAAACCAAAGCAAGGAGATCCAAATGCAAAACAAGACGAAAACCATTGCCACTCTCGCCTCCGCCCTGTTCCTGGGCATCTCTCTTCCGGCTCAGAGAGGAGGAAACAAAAAGCTCCTGACCTACATCAACTCCCTCCCCAAACAAACTGTGGACGCCAAAGAGAAGGCGGAACTGATCAAGATGCGCCAAGAGGAAAAGTTGGCCCGAGACGTCTACCAAGCCCTCTACCAAAAGTGGAAGATCACCGCCTTCACGAACATCGCCAAGTCGGAGCAAAACCACATGAACCTCGTCAAGCTCATGTTGGACCGCTATGCGATCAAGGACCCCTTGACCTCGGATAAGATCGGAGTCTTCCCCGATCCGACCTTCACCCACCTTTTTCAGGTTTTGGTCCTCGCGGGATACCAATCCCCTGTCATGGCGGAGCTTGTAGGAGCCTTCATCGAGGACTTGGACATCTATGATCTCGACCTCGCCATGGCTCGCACCGACAACCGAGACATCAACACGGTCTGGCAAAACCTGCAGCGTGGTTCCCGGAATCACATGAGGGCTTTTTACGGCTTGCTCAAAGCCCAGAACATCCTCTATCCGGGAATCGTCCTTCCCTTGTCCCGGATCCTTTCCATCATCAACACTCCCCGCGAGACCAAGCCGGTGGATGAAAATGGAAAGGCGCTCTAACCCTGATCGATACGGTGTTTCGTCTTAAAGCGATTCCCATGCAATACGCCTTACTACCCATGCGATCTTTCACCGCAAGCAATTCGCCGCAGGAGGCAATTCGACCTGTGCATCCGGGCTGAATTCCACCGAGGATGCATCCAGTCCTTTTTTCACCTCGGACCTTCGAAACAGGAGAAATCGTGAAACCCTTATATGCCCTAGCGGGGATCCTCTTCTGCATCCCCTATTCCTCCCTAAGCGCGCAGGAATGTGTCGAGTGCCACCGCAAGGTTACTCCTGGAATTGTGCGTGACTGGGAGCAGAGCAAGCACAGCAAGGACACGGAGTGCTACAAATGCCACGGCATCCGCCACAAGAGCGAAAAGGACGTGGACAAGGTGCTCACTGTGACGGCCGACACTTGCGCCAACTGCCACGAGAAACAAGTCCGCCAGTTCAAGAAGAGCAAGCACGCCTTCGCCTGGGGGACCATGAAAGCCATGCCCACCACACACTGGAAGCCCATGGAACTCATCGATGGGATGAAGGGCTGCGGAGGTTGCCACAAGATCGGACTCAAATCCGAGGAAGAGATCAAACGCCTCAAAAAGGCCGGAAGCGGCTTTGGCTATGCCTCCTGTGACGCCTGCCACACGCGCCACACCTTCTCAGTCAAGGAGGCGCGGCAACCCGAGGCCTGCTCCACCTGCCACATGGGCTTCGACCACCCGCAGTGGGAAATGTGGAAGACCTCCAAGCACGGCGTCCGCTACCAGCTCAAGCGACTCGGGAAACTCCCCAAGGATTCCATCGCTCCCACCTGCCAGACCTGCCACATGCCCAAGAAGAACCATGACATCCACACCGCTTGGGGCTTCCTCGCGGTCCGGACCAATGGTCTCGCCCCCTACCCGGGAGAGAGCAAAGAGTGGTGGGCCGACCGCGTCACCATGCTCAAGGGCTTGGGAGTGCTTACCCCAGAGGGTAAACCGACCCCCCGCCTCGATGTGGTGGCCAAAGCCCAAGTGGCGCGCCTCAGCGCCAAGGAATGGGACCAGGAACGGGCAAAGATGCTCAAAGTCTGCACCCAATGCCACTCGAGCCACTTCGCCAAGAGCGAACTCGCGAAGGGGGATCAAATGATCCGCCAGGTGGACAAACTCATGGCCAAAGCCATCAAAGTGGTCGCCGGCCTGTACAAGGATGGGATCCTCAAAAAGCCCGAAACGTATGCCTTCGCCTATCCCGACCTGCTGACCTTCCATGACGCCCCGACGCCCATCGAGATGCGGCTCTTTACCATGCATCTCAAACATCGCATGCGCGCCTTCCAGGGAACCTTCCACAACAATCCCGACTACGCCCTCTGGTATGGATGGAATGAGATGGTCCAGGACCTGAGAGAGATCCAGGAGATGGCCAGGCAGATGCGAAAGGAGAAACAGTAGCGCTTCTAATCGAGACGGAAGAACCGAAAAAGAAGGAGGGATGGTTCCAGGGCAAAAGGAACCATCCCTCCTTTCTTGATCCTTCCTTTCTTGATCGGGACCAGGAAGATTCCAGGTCCCCCTCGAAAAAGGAAAGCGCTCCGACTGGGAACCCGGTCCTACTGGAAACCCCAGGTGGCGACCTTGCCCAGAGTCACCGTCTTTGGGAAAGAGGTCACCTGGACCGGCATCCAGAAGAGGGGCCTTCCCTTGATGACCTTGAGAACTCCACTCGGAATCGGCAAAGAGAGCAAATCCTTGGCATAGGAATTAAAGATCCCGTTTCCGACCAGAAACATCCCGCCGGAGGGGTCCAATTCCAGCAATCCAAGGACGCCGCCGATCGGGATCCCAACAGGCAGCTTTTTCGTCCCAAGGAAGAGGAGATACAGTTCATTCTTCTTTCCATAGGACTCGATGGAGACAGTCTTGGGGGAGTTGGCCCGATCCGTCGTGCAGTGGGTCCAAGGGAGGATCCCTTTCTCATACAGCTCGACATTGTCAATCCGGATCTTGAATCCCAGGCTGGCCCTGCGGCTGGTGGAGAAAACGATTGAGAGGTGTTCGAAGTTGTCGACGGGGGTGAAGAGGAAACCGTATTCGAGGAGGGTATTCACTCCCCCACTGTGGGGTCGGATGGTCCCAAGGTACTGCCGATGCTGATAGGTTTTTACCCCAAGGGTCACGTAAACCGAAGAGTAGATCGTCTTCAGGAGGGTCCCCGTACCCACCACATGCATCCGAAAGTAATAGGTGACGCCTTTCTTCAGGGCCACGGTCTGGCGAAGATAGAAAGGGTTCAGATAAGAATCGGGGGTCACCGCGAAAGACTTGCTCTTTTGGCCAATCCCGGCGCAGTCATAGCTCTCGAACCCCGCGTAGAATTTGCCTCCCCCAAAAGTCCAAGAACCGATCCCGTTTTCGAATCCACCATCCTTGAGCAGGTTCTTTTGGGCGATTCCAGTCGTCGCAAGAAGCATCCCGGAGAACAAAAGGGTATTGAGAAATGTTTTCATCGATGGGCTCCTACTGAAAAGTGGAAACTGGAGTCGAAGGAGCCACCTGGCCCTTCTGTTCCTACAAGGGACCGAAGAACCGTTTTGTCACAGAAAAAACCAAGCCATGTTGTGACAAAGGAAGGATGAAGACCCTCTATCCGTATGAGAGCCGAAACCTCAAAGGCGTTTCAGGCGGGCTCGCTCAGAGGGACCTGTCCAAATGAGCCCGTTCCTATGGGCGGTTCATTTGAACCCTTTCCTGTGGGCTCTTTTCTGTGGGCACTTTCCTGTGGGCACTTTCCTGTGGGCACTGAGGCGCTCTCCGGCGCTCTCTCGGGTTATGATCCCTTTTGATCCAAGGAGGGCAAATCCTGGATTCCAGGACCGGGGTTCTCCATCTCAAGGGAGACCTTGGCCAGCCCTCTGGAGACAAGGTTCCGAACGGCCCCTTCACTCCTTCCCAACAATGACGCGATCTCTGCATAGGGCAACTGGGCGATCCTACGGAGGAGGATGGCTTCTCTCGTATCCTCGGGAAGCTTTGCGAAGGCCGCCTCGAAACCAGCGAGTTCCTCCCGCCCCACAGCCTCTCGACTCGGTGTCAGGAGAGAAGGGTCCAGCCAATCCAACGGCGAATCCCCCTTGGAAGCCCCTTGGGAGACTGAGATCTCTCGGTCCCCGTCTCGTTTGGCTCGTTTCCAATACTTCCAGCGATCCATCAGCTTGTGCCAGGCGTGCCGCACGAGCCAACCACGGAATTGGGCCTCCCCCCTGTATTCGAATCCGGAGAGATCCTGGAGCACGTCCAGACAAACCGACTGCACTAAATCCGAAACAGACTCGTGGGCGAGGATTTTGGGACCCGCCTTCAGGCGAAAATAAGCGCGCAGCATCGGAAGGTGCCGCTCGAGAAGTTCTTCGATGGCGACAGAATCTCCGCGACTTGCGTCGGCAACGAGTTCTTGGGAGGGCCGTTCCACGCCTGAAATGCTATCTCCAAGCCGGGGATCCTGCCAGGGGGACCAAACGATGAAGAGTCGCCTGGAGCAGCTGGAAGACCTGCTCAGTCAAAGCATTTCGATTCTTGAGCAAGAGGATTCCGCCGAATCCCAGTCCGAGCTGGATCGGCTCCTGATGCACTCCCCCGAGCTTGCCCCCAGGGTTCGCAAAGCCCTCGACCGGCTCGGCCTCCTCGGACTCGTGGGCCCGCTGCCCGAAGAGGACAGTCCCTTCCCGGACCGCCTCGGGGATTTCGAGCGTGGAACCCCCCTTGGGGGCGGTGGAATGGGGATGGTTTTTCGCGCACGCCAACGCAGTCTCGACCGCGAAGTCGCTCTCAAGCTGATCCGACCCGAGCAAGCCCTGCTCCCGCGCGCGAGGGAACGTTTTCGCCGCGAGGCCTCCACCGTCGCCGGAATGAACCACCCCGGGATCATCAAGGTCCACGCCTTTGGCGAACAGAAGGGTGTCCCCTACATCGCAATGGACCTGATCCATGGTTGCACCCTGGCTGAAGCCCTGGATGTCCTGAAGGGCGAGAACCCCAACAATCTCAAGGGCTCCGACCTGCACCGGGCCATCAGAGAGGCGACGCAACGACGCTTTCCGGAAGAAACGCTTCCAACAGAGAATCCCCCTGGAATCTATCAAGGCTCCTGGATCGATGCCTGCCTGGCGATCATCAAAGCCGCAGGGAAAGCCCTCGCCTACACCCACCGCCAAGGTCTCGTCCACCGGGATGTCAAACCATCCAACCTCATGCTGACCCCCGAGGGGCAGATCCTCCTCTTCGACTTTGGGCTCACGAGCACACAGCACGAATCCACCCTCACCCGCTCCGGCTCCCCCCTGGGATCCCCCGCCTACATGGCCCCGGAACTCCTTGGAGGCAAGGTGGCCGACGAACGAGCGGACATCTACGGGCTGGGGGTTTCTCTCTACGAAATTCTCACCCTGGAACGCCCCTTCCAGGCCTCCAGCCTCGCAGGTTTGCAGAAGCACATCCTGGACGGTTCGCCCCTCCCTCCCCGGAAACACAATCCAAAAATCCCCAAGGATCTCGAGACCGTCTGCCTCCACGCCATGGACCCCGACCCCCTCCATCGCTACCCAAGCATGGAGGCCTTCGTCGAAGACCTGGAGCGCCTCGAACGAAGCGAGACCATCCGGGCGAAAAAAACAAGCCCCCTGCTCCGTTTCCTTCGGTGGCGCAAACGCCACCCCGCCCTCTCCACTTCCCTCCTCTTCCTCGCCCTCATCGGAGTGGGGACACCCACCAGCCTCTGGCTCTCCCAGCGAAACGCCAACCTCAAAATCACCGCGGCCCGCGACCTCGCCGAGAAGAACCTGGAGATGGCCCTCTCTGCTGTGGAGCAGTTCCTCGCGTCCTGGGGACGGAATGAAATCCAGGAGAACCCCATTCTCGAGGGAGTCGGAAAGGATCTATTGGAACGGGGCGTGCGCCTCTACTCGAACTACCTCCAGGAGACTGCGGGCGATCCCAGGGTCCTTGGGCGACGGGGAAAGGCCGGGGTTGTTCTCGCGGACCTCTACCTGAGACAAGGGCGAACCAAAAAAGCAAAGGCTTCCATCGACCGGGCTCTCCGTGCCTTCGCCAAAATCCCGGACAAGAAGGAGTGGAGGCCTTCCGCCGCCAACGGAAGGATCACCCTCGCCCGCATCCTTCGCATGGATCACCAAGGGAAACAAGCCAAAATCGAGCTGGGCAAAGCCCTCGCCCTCTTGGACCGGAGCCCACCCAGCCAGGAAGCGGCGATCATCCGAGGAAACGCTTACGCCGAGCTAGGCGCTCTCGCCCTCGGGACAGGAGATGCCCGAATCGCAGAGAAAAACTACGAAGAGTATCACCGCATCTTCGCCGAGCTTGGAAAAACCAGCTCCCGGTTCAAAACCGAAGAAGGGCAAGCCCTCCACCGCCTGGGCCTCGTCGCGGCCCAGCTCGGGAACCGCAAGAAAGCCACCCTGCGTTTCGAAAAAGCCAAGACCATCTTCCAGGCCCTCCACCAGGAAACCCCCTGGAACTTCGCCAACCGCATCCTCCTTTCCGAGACCTTGACCCAGCTCGCCCAGCTCGAAGGCTGGGGAAGGGAGAGTAAAAAGGCCAGGCGGGACTTCGAAGAAGCACGCGAACTCCTCCTGGGTCTCCATGGGGACTTCCCCAAAAACCTCGAACTCATGAACCGCCTCGCCCGCGTTCTATCCAAAGAAGCCTTCTTCTTAAGCACCTTTGGAGACAACAAACTCGGCCTCCAACGCTTTCAAGAAGCGGACAAAACCTTCAAAGAAATGGGCGACGCTCTCCTCGAGAACCCCCGCTTCACCGAAGACCTCCTCTCCCATCGCGCTCGCTATGGGAACCACCTCATCCAAACGAACAACCTGGAAGAGGCCAACGCCCTCTATCAGGACACCCTCCAATTTGTAGACCCCATCAAAACCAGGAGCCTCTCCCGGGAACGCAGTTTTCAGGAACGCAGCATCCTCTCCAAGATCCAAACCACCTTCGCCATTCTCCTTCGGAGGCAGGGTCACCTGAAGGAAGCCGAAGCCCTCGCGACCAAGGTTCGGGACACCCGCCAGGCTCTCCTCCAAGACCATCCCGAAGATGCAGGTCTGATGGCAGCTCTCGGCACCGCCCTCCACAACCTTGCCAACATCCGGCGGCAGCGCGGACATCCCGAAGACGCCCTCCACCTCCTCCAGCAAGCCATCATCTGGAAGCGGCGTGCCCTGAGGAAAACCCCTCACTCGCACGGCCGCGCCCACAGCCTGGGTCTCTCCCTGCAGGACCTCGCCCTCGATTGTAGGAAAGCCGGCCGAAAGGAAGAGGCCAAAAAATACATCGACGAAGCCGTCCAAATGCAAAAACGCGCCACAACCCTCCGCTCCAAGAACCGTCGCTACCGCCACTGGCTCAAAGCCGCCCAAACTCTCCAAACCCAACTCAACACCCCCCCCCACCATTCCAAGTAACCCCCCCAGA
>DROQ01000037.1 GCA_011321845.1 Planctomycetota bacterium
ATTTTCTTCCTCAAGGGCTGGAAGCTGGCGGGCCGGTCGTCCTTGTAGCCGAAGGCTTTGACCTCGAAGTTGCCTTGGTTCAGCTTTTTTTGACCGCCATTGCCCCCGCCCTTGTTGCCTCCGCCCTTGTTGCCTCCCCCACCACCGGCCTTGGCGCCCGCGGCGGGCGAGGAGCCTCCTCCGCAGGAATTCAGAGGAAGGAAGGCCGCAATGGCAAAGAGGGAGAGGGTGAGACCAAGGAAGGAGGTCCTCTTGGAGGAAAGGATCTGAGGTCGGGAGAGTTTCATCGTGACTCCTAAGGAAGAAGCGGGGTGCCAAAGGTGGCTGTCCTCTCATCCGATTTCTGGCTGGCGTTTCCGACAGGGTTTGGGCTTTTTTCTCGGGGAATCCCCGTTTTCTTGGGGGATCCTCGTTTCCCCGGGAAATACCGAGGAAGTTTTTCCGGATCAGATCGAATGCCGGTGGGTTTCGCTATGGTCCTGCTTTCATGTCGGACACTTCGTATCCAAAGGAGTTGCTGGAGACGATCGAGCGCTTGGGGATGGACCCCAGGGCACCGGGGGAGGATCTCCTGGCGCTGCTCTATCGGGACCTGCGCTCGCTGGCGCGTTCGAAGATGGCCCGCCTTCCCCAAGGGCAGACGCTGGATCCGACGGCGCTGGTGCACGAGGTCTGGATGCGGCTCGAAGGGCGGGTGGCAGAGGACTGGCAGGGCAAGGCGCACTTCTTCGGGATCGCGGCCCGGTCGATGCGGGACATCCTGGTGGACAAGGCGCGGCAGAAGAGCCGGATCAAGCGCGGGGGGGACCGGCAGCGGGTGGATCTGGAGGTCGATCAGCTGCTTGTGCACCTGCCGGAGGAGAACCTGCTGCAGCTCGACGAGACCCTGGATCTGCTGGAGCAGGAGCATCCGCGCAAGGCCCAGGTCGTCCAGCTTCGCTTCTTCTCGGGACTCAAAAACCAGGAGATCGCAGCGCTGCTGGGCGTGACGGAGCGGACAGTGGAGCGGGACTGGCGCTTCGCGCGGGCCTGGCTCGAAATGAAGATGAGCGAGGGAGAGGAAGGCCGAGATGGAAGGTGAGTCGCGCCTGGAGCAGGTGTTTCAGGAGGCGGCGGACCTCGAGGGGGCCGAGCGAGCGGCCTACCTGGACCAGGCCTGCGCGGGGGATCCGGCGCTGCGTAAGGAGGTCGATCAGCTCCTCGCGCGTTTGGAGAAGCCTTCGGATTTTTTCGAAGCCCCTCTGCTCGACACGACCCTCCTGGAGCCGGCGCCGAAAGAAGACCTCCCCACGCGCCTGGGCGAATACCGCATCCTGAGCGTGCTGGGGCAAGGCGCCTCGGGCAAGGTCTACGAAGGAGAGCAGGCCCGGCTCCACCGGCGCGTGGCGCTCAAGGTGCTCAAAGGACACTGGGATCTGCGGAGGGTGGAGCGGCGCTTTCAGCGGGAGATCGAAATCCTCGGGCTCCTGGAGCATCCAGGGATCTGCCGCATCTACGAGGCAGGCAAGGCCGACCTGATCGCACAGGACGGGCGCTCCCTGGGCGAACGGCTCTACTTCGCCATGGAGCTGGTCGAGGGCAAACCCATCACCCGCTTCGCCCGGGAGAGGCAGCTGGACCTCAGCGCGCGCCTGGGACTCCTGCTCGGGGTGGCCGAGGCGGTGGCCGCCGCGCACGAATGCGGTGTCCTCCATCGCGACCTCAAGCCGGCCAACATCCTTGCCATGGAAGGAGGCACGCAAAAACCCGAGACCCAGACCGGGAGGCCACGGCTGCCCTTCGGCTCCAAGATCCTCGACTTCGGGATCGGGAGGATCCTGGGGGAGGACGCTCCCGACGCGAGCCGGCTGACCATGGACGGGGCGGTTTTCGGGACGCCCGCCTACATGAGCCCCGAGCAGTTTTCGGGGAACCTGGGACGGATCGACACCCGCAGTGATGTCTGGGCCTTGGGGGTTCTCGGATACGAGCTGCTGAGCGACCAACATCCTTTTTTGCGGGAGGGGGAGAGTCCCTTCGTCCTCCGGGAGCGCATCCTGGGAGGGGAGGCGATTCCCCTCGGGAAGAGGATCAAAGGCCTCGACCGCGACGTGGAGACCTTGATCCAAAAGGCCATGGAGAAGGATCCCGACCAGCGCTATCCGACGGCTGCAGGCTTCGCGGAGGATCTCCGGCGCATCCTGCGCAACGAACCCATCCTGGCGCGGCCGCCCTCCCTGCTCTACCAGCTCGATCGCTGGGCCAGGCGGCACAGGGCCCTGGCGAGCGGGCTTGCCGTGGGTTTCCTGGGCCTCGTGCTCGGATTGATCTTCGCCCTCTGGTCCGCGAGCCAGGCACGGGCCGAGCGGGACCGGGCGCTCCTTGCCCAGAAGGACGCGCGGGACATCAACACCTTCTTTAACCAGGAACTCATCCGGGTCGCCGACCCCAAGCTGGCCAGGGGAAAGGTCCCCGACGTCTACCAGTTGATCGATGCAATGCTCAAGTCCCTGGATGGCCGCTTCCAAGGCCGACCCCTGGTCGAGGCGCGCATCCGTTCGGCCCTCGGGAAGACCTTTCTCAGCCTCTCCCAATTCCCCAAGGCCCTGGCCCAGCTCCAAAAAGCCCAGGACCTCTTCCGACAGGGCGGAGAAGAGAACAGCCGAGACGCCTTCGACAACGAGATCGAGACCTACACCCTCTACTCTCTCACGGGCAAAAGCAACTTAGCCCTCCAGGGCGAACAGGCCCTCCTCCCCCGGATTCGCGCCGAGCTTGGGGACAAGGACCTCCTGACCCTCACCGTCCTTGGCAACATGGCCCTCCACCTCCAAGAGCTGGGCCGTTTGGACCAGGCCAAGGACAAGCTCCTCGAGGTCATCCATCTCCGCGAGAAATACCTGGGCAAGGAGGACTCCGAAACCCTCATTGCCTGGAACAACTACGCCCTCTTTCTGTGCAACCTGGGCGAGGCCAAGGAAGCGGAAGAGATCGATCGCCGCCTCCTTGAAACACGGACGCGCATCCTCGGCCCCCTGCACCCGAACACAGTCACCTCCCTCGGCAACCTCTCCATCGATCTCTTGGAGCAGAACAAGCTCCCCGAGGCCCTCAAGTTCGCGAAACTCGCCCTCCAGCGGCGCAAAAAGGTCTTCGGCCGGGGAAGCCCCCCCTGGCTCAAATCCTGCAACATCCTCGTCATCATCTACAGCAAGCTCTTGCAGAAGAACAAAGCCCGAGCCCTCGCGAGAGAAGCCTACCAAGTCGCCTTGGAACAATTCGGCCTCAAGCATCCGGACACCCTCCGCCTCCAAAACTCCCTCGCCAACCTCGAACTCGAGACCGGCAACCCCCAAGTAGCCCTTCGCCTCGCCAAACAATCGCTCATCGCCGCTGTGGACGTCTACTCCAAACACCATTGGAGGTACGGCACCTACGAAACAACCCTCGCCCGAATCCTCCTCGCCACAGGGGAAAAAGCCAAGGCCGCCCCCTACATCAAAAACGCCAGCAGCCTTTTAGAAAAGACTCTGGGATCGAACCATCGGCACACCAAGAGAGCGCGGAGGCTCCTCGAGAAAGTGCTTGGGGGCTAGGCAGCGTTCATGCCCTGTAGACCCCCCCCTGGGTTTTCTACAAGCAGCCTGCTTAGGGGTTTGGTTTATTGGGGAGCTTGGGCTTTGCCGTCGGGTCCGACCTTGACCAGAAGGAGTCGCTCGGTGTCGAGGCTGCGGGGGTCTCGCCGCTTGGGTTGGTACCAACCGGTCCACACATAGCCCCCATCTCGAGTGGCTTGGAGGGAGCGGCCACGAGTGTTCTCACCCCAGCGGTAGTTTTGGCGCCATTGGAGGTGGAGCTGGGCATCCCAGGAGGTGAGCCGGGCAAAGCCTCGGCCCTTGGGACCGGCGTAGGTCACCTGATGGAAGAGCAGGGTGAAACGCTCCTTGGACCCCAGGAGGGAGAGGGGCTGCGCGACGTCGCTTCCTCGAAATCCTTGTTCTCGGAGCAGCTCGCCCTGGGGGGTGAGGAGCTGGAGGCTGGTCTTCCCATTTCCGGTGGAGCCCCGGCTCTCGTAGGAATTGCTGTTACTCGCGAGCAAGAGACCTGAGGGATGAGGAGCCAGGGCATAGGCGGTGCTAAACACTTGGGCATTGGGTCCGGGGAGGACGAGACGCTGGAGGATCTTGCCCCTCTTAGAGAGGACGAGCATGAGCCGCTTGCCGGCGGCAGAGGTCCTCGATTGGCCGACCGCCCGGAGCTTTCCCCCCGGGAGCAGGTAGAGGGCTTGGATCGAGTCCCATGCTTTTCGCGGCCAGGTCCTCTGCCAGAGGTAGCGGTCGGCGCGGAGATCCAGGGTGCCCATCCAGAGCCGGCGTCCTCTGCTCTTGGGGCCGCGCTTCCAGCCCGCGACGACGAGCCGGTCCCTTCCCAAGAGAAGGGCACGAGTCACCTGGCCGGAGTCCGGGGCGAGCAGCCTCTTCTTCCAGAGGACTTCGCCTTTTTCATCCACCAGGAGGCTCACCCGCGCGGCGACCAACAAGACCCCTCCCCCGGGAGGGAGTAGGAGGTCGACGTGGTCCCGGACCCAAGCCTCGTAGCTGCGTGTCCACAGGCGTTTTCCTTGGGCGTCGTAGCGCAGGAGGAGCAGCTTGCCTTGCTTGTAGAAGTTCTTGCCCCCCGAGACGCCCGCGACCCAATAGCCTCCCTCGGAGCGCTCCCGGACCGCGAGCCCCCTTGTGTGCGGGCCCTTGGCAAAGCTTCGGGTGAAGCGGAGCGGCGAGGGGCGCGAGCGGGCTGGTCGCGTCGCGGGATGGGCAGGGGACTTGGGCAGCGTGGGAGCGGGGCCTTGTTGCCCAAGGCTCGGGGCCACAAAGAGGCCGCAAGCCATCAGAAACATGCCGCCAAGGTTCTCCAAAGGTCTCTTCATCGATGCCCGCTCTCCCAGGGTCCGATCACGAGACCCCATCTTGTTCGAAAAGAAAAAAGCGAGTCCTACGCCCACCGGCCCCTCAGGTCTCCGGAAAAAAACTTCTTTCCGAGGAGCGGCTGCCAGGTTTGGGATCCTTCCTCATGGGGAGGAGGACAGGCTCAACGCGCCTTGCGCACCCGATAGACGCAGCGCTCCGCGCCGGAGAGGAGGTGGGCGCAGCGCTCCACCACCACGCCGGGGCCGAGGGCCTTGGTGAAGACTTGCAGCTCGGTTTCGCAGAGACCGAGGCAGCTCCTTGCGGCTTCGCAGATGGGGCAGTGGTGCTCGATCAGGAGGTAGGTCCCAGGTTTCTCCTGGACGACCTCGGCGAGGTAGCCTTCGTCGCTGCGGAGCTGGGCCAGGGCTTGGACCCTCCTGAGGAGGGAGGCCTTGGGGCTGGGGAGGAGGGAGCGGTAGTGTCTGGTTTGCTGGCGGGCGCGCTTTTGGAGGACCTGGTCCACGCCCTTTTGGCCCAAGGCCTGGCGCATGGCATCCAGGAGGCCGACAGTCAGCTCCCCGTGCCGGTCGGGGAAGAGGGAGGCGGCGGAGGGGCTGAGGGTCCAGGCGCGCGAGGGGCGCCCCCGCCCGGCGGCAGGCTGCGGGCGCCCCTCCGCCAGCCCGAGGGCCTCGAGGCCCTGGAGGTGCTGGCGCACGGCCACCTTGGTGAGGCCGAGGGACGCGGCGAGGGCGGCGGCCGTGACCGGGCCTTCGCGCTTGAGCAGGTCCACGATGCGCCGCCTGGCGTCGGTCAGCACGGCTTCGGTTTTTTCGCCATCCACCCGGCTCCGATCCCGCGGGTTCTCCTTCCTCTGGCTCTCCTCTCGCGGGCTCCCATCCCGCTTGCTCCCATCCCTTTGGTTCCTGTTCCGCAAGTTCTCCTCCCAATGGATTGCCTGACTCCTCGCCTTTTGCTTTGCCTTTTGCTTTCCGGCCTCACTCATACTCCCCTTCTGGTTTTTCCTTGCTGAAGCCATGTCCCCCATCCTAAGCCAGAAGGCTTTTTTACAAAAGCCTCTACTTGCCTAAATCGGGAACCCGATATACGATGCCCAAAGCTTTCTTAAATAATCCCCCGCAAAGGAGACCGCAATGTTCCTCGAACACGTCAACCTGACCGTCGCCCAGATCGACCGCTCCATCGACTTCTACGCCAAACTCCTCGGCCTCAGGCTCCGCTGGCGCGGCCAAACCTCCGAGGGCAAACCCGCAGCCCACATCGGCGACGAGCGCTGCTACCTCGCCCTCTTCCAAGGCGACCCGAGCGGCCAGGCCCCCTCCATGGATTACGACCGCGTCGGTTTCAACCACCTCGGCTTCGTCATCGAGGACCTCGCCGCCGCCAAGACTCGTCTCCGCGACCTCGGCGTCACCCCCCACTTCGAACCCGAATACGCCCCCGGCAGGCGCCTCTATTTCATGGACCCCGACGGCTACGAGGTCGAGCTGGTCCAATACGCTTGAGCTGAAAAAGGCAGCCCCGCCAAAAACCTTTGAGCAGCTAAGGCTTTCTCTTCGGACCACCAGAACGCACAACAACAGGCCGCAGCCCCAAGCCCAGGGCCTTCATGACTCTGAGAATCGTGTCAAAACTTGGGCTTCGCTCTCCCGAGAGCGACTTGTAGAGACTTTCTCTCGACAAGCCCGTATCCCGAGCGACTTGGGTCATCCCTCGAGCCCGGGCGATGTCCCCCAAGGCTTTGGCCACGAAGGACGCGTCTCCATCGGAATCCTCGATGCAAGCCTCTAAATAAGCGACCATCTCCTCCGGGCTTCGAAGGTGATCGGCTACGTCGTAGCGGCTGGTTCCTGCCATGAGGGTTTCCTTCTTCCGAGGGCCTGGTGAAACGCCCACCCTTTAAGTGTAGCCCTTTGGCTACGAAGAGCAAACTGCTGGGACCTCCCTCAACCCACCTGTCGGCGGACGGCTTCGACGAGGAGGTCGGCCATGGATTCGCCGCGAAGGCGTTTGCGGGTGTAGGCGAAGAGGGGGACGTCGGGGATGAGGTCGAGGGGGAGTTTCCAGAGGCGGGCGTTACCCCACTTCGAACCCCAATACGATCCCGGCAAGCCCTCTTCTACATGGACCCCGACGGCTAAGAGGTCCAGCTGGCTCAATACGACTGAAAAAAACAGAAGAAGGTTACCCCCAGGCTACCGCCCCCCTTGTCCCTGGCCTCCCTTCCCTCTCGGTCCAAGGACCAGAAGAGCCTTGGCTGGTTTGGTGGCCTGGAACATTCGTTTCCAAAGAATGTTGTTCTGTTCAGAATCGAAGCAAGTCAAAGTGACAGGCCCCCTCTCCACAACAATGGTGCTGACAAAGGCGGGATCCATCCTTCCACCCTCGGGAGCAAAGCGCCGACTAAGAACTCGGGAACTGAGTCTGCGCGATGTCCGGATTTGTAAAACCGCCCTCCTCCCCACCTTCCAGGGAACTTTTTTCCAAGTCAATGAAAGACGAGTAGCAGGAACGAGTGGAATTCGGAGAGTTTTGGGATGATCTATTTGAAGTGTCTTTTGAGAAACCCAGGTACCGGATCGACCATAAACCAAAAAATCAAAACTGCCCGAAGGAAGGGGAATCATCTGCTTGGCCAGTTTCCAGTGAAATGGTCCACAAAACATCAATGCCATTTGATCATCGAACAAAGGTTCTTTGGGCCGTGGGAAAACACTGACGGGAAAATCACCGAACCCCAAACCCACAAGTTCGACATAGGTTTGTTGTGAATCCTCTTGAACCGAAATCGGAAAAACCTGCTGATCCCTAGTGAACGAAAAATGATTGGTTCCCGGCGAAAAACGCAGTCGACCAAGGGGGAGGGCTCCCAATTCGTAATCTCCCAATGGTACGAAAAATTTCAATTCCTGAGAGCCTGATCGCAACACTCCTTGCATGGGGTAAAGCTCTCCGATTTGATCAGCTTTTCTTTTTAAAAAAAACTTGGGTGGGAGTTTGGGGGCACCCTTAATATCCGCCACCACCCGAAGGCGTAAGGTGTACCTAGTCTCGGGTTGAACCAAGGTGAGGGGCAGATCGGTCATCGATGCCTGGGCTGGAAGAATAAACCGTTGGACATAGGGCATCTTATCCTGTTCCCTTGCACCTGGAGCCAGGAGGGCAAAACGTCCAGGCTCTAAGCCTTGAAAAGAGACATAGCCAGTAGCATCCGTTTTCTTCTTCCTCACCAAGGAAGGAACTGCCATTGAGGCCATGCTTTGTCGAAAAAGCCGAACCTCCCCATGTGAAACGGGGGTTTCCAGATCTTTATGGACAAGAAAAACAAAAACGCTCCGCTTTGTGGGATCCAAAAGGAGGATCTTTCTCTTTGTCCCTGAAAAGGGTGGAATCCTAAGATAATTGCAGGCCAATCTCCCCTTTTGGAACCTGCCCGTCACTCTCAACCAAGTCCAATGGTGGCTGGTAATTTCCAAATGGGCTTCTCCTTGATGAGATTGAATATGCACTCCATTTTTGGGCAATGGAAACCCGTATTCGGGGGCAAGCATGCTTGAGGTGACAGGTGGACCCTTTTTCTCAACCCAGTAAACCTTGCCCGAGAGTTTTTTCCCTTCTTTGCTTTGAATGGTTAACAATAAATGAGAACGTCCCTCCCTAAAGTTCGCCCCCAAACGATTGGTTTTTTGTCTTTTGGGCTCCTTTTGCCTCTCGCTCCTTTTTCTCAATGCTGGGAGGGGTTTTGTTGGAGCTATCCCTGAAGAAGCAAGTGGATCCTGAGAACGCCCTTTTTCCTTTTTTCCATTCCACAAAAAAAAGGCTAAAACCAGCACAAAGAGCCCAATTAGCCCAGCAACAGCAATTATTCTCTTCAAAGGTTTCCCCTTGCGTTAATTGACTTGAATTTACTTGACCAATCTCAAAAGAACTTCGTCGCTTGCATCTGTGATCCCCTGGCCATTAAACGAGACTCCACTCGCATAAACTTCTAACCCTAAAAACCTTGGGTCTTTGGAAAAGGCCATTGAAATGCTTCCTTGGCCCTTCGCGTTGAGCACTGTCCTCAACCCAAAACCGAGACTTGCTTGAAACAAGACGTCAGGTGCAAGGGGAAGTAGGCGATCACCATAGAAGGGTTGATGAAAAACGGGGATCCCAGGCCGATGGGAAAAACTGAAGAAAAAGAGAAAGAGGTCCCCTGCTCGGCGGGGGAGATCTACTTGGAGTTGGAAAGTCTCTTGCAGATGCGGGTAGGGTTCGGTCGTCTTCAGGCTGTTCAGCCGGAAAACCCAAAGGGGCGTTCCGCCGGGGTATTCATTCAAAAGACCGATTGCCTGGTTTCGGGCAGGATTATAGGCGACCCAGTTCAAATGCTCAAATTGGTGGTCATTCGGGAACTTTAACTGAGCCGAAGAGATCTCACTCCCTGACTTCCCATCCCAAAGCCAGGTCTTAAGATAGGGTCTCCCGGTCGGGTCGAAAAATTCCCCTCCCACAAAGACCACTCCCCCGAGACTCGGGTGAAAAAAGGCTTTTGATGCTTCGAATGGAGGAGCAAATTTCCCTGGCATCAGCTTCCATGTCTTACCATCCCACTCTCGCAGGAATGGGGTCGGCACTCCCTTAATCCTTTCCCGGTAAAAATTGATCAACCGATCTCGGACTGGGTCCCAAACAAAAACCCCTCTCAAACAAACTTTTTGTCCTTGGCGGATGACTTTCCATCCAACCTTCGGTGACCATTCCCAAGTATTATAATTCGTACAATTTCCATAATTAAAATTGGGGCGATCGAAAGCTAAAATCCGTTTCCGAACGGGATCATAGATCAGCTGAGAATTTTGGGGTTTTTTCAGCGAACGATCTTCTTTCCATGCGACCCCATCCCAAAGCCAAGTCACCCAACCATTGACCCCGTTAAAATGCAACATTGCTAATCCCAAGGTTTCATGGTAAACAAGACTGGAAGATCGGTTGAACCAATTCATACCGATATTTGGTAACATCCCGATAATTTTAGGGGCCCAAACCTTTTCGCCCTTTTTGACCCATATCCTGCTTGGCGTATTCCCATAAGGTGATCCACCAAAAAGGATCAACTGGTCCCTCTTCGTATCAACAACCAAAGAAATCGGGGAAGGGTTTTTTGCATTCCAATCAAACCAGGGATAATCTGGCGCACCCCTTACCTTGACAAAAAAATCCCCATTAAAAGCCCATGTCTCTCTCACCCCGAAATGCGGAATACGTCCCGTATCTTGGCTTTCGGCAAGGAACAAAGCAGCAGGACCTCCCGGCATCAAAGCCTGCCCATTTAGTCCACTGTAGTAGGGGGCTTTTGTCTTCAATAACACCCACTGACTTCCGTTCCATTTCCAGGCATCATGAAACCAAAGGTTTTTGTTGCTATTATTATTGGGATCAAATCCCCCCCATAGATAGACTCCTTTCTTCCCAGGGATTGGGGAAAAGGCAAAGAAAATCCTCCTTCCCGGATTCAGCCCTTTGGTTCCCTTGTCCAAGAGTACCCAATCGTTTCCATTCCAAGCCCATAAGTCCTTAAGATCCTTGGAATACTCATAACCTCCATACATGAGACAAGTCCCCGTTTGGGGATCATAGGTCATCCGGGGAGACACGCGTGCCTTAGGGACATGCAAAGGAAATTTCTGTGTCCATCTCTTCCCATCCCACTCCCAGGTCTCATTGCTCGGAAGCATCCACACACTAGGGGACAAGTTACCTCCAAAAAGAATAACCTTCTTCTTCTTTGGATCCGTGGCGATTCCAAAATCCCTTCTTCCCTTGCCCGGAAAAGAAGGTAAGGCCTTCCATCTCCGTCCCGTCCAAACCCAATGTTGCCTGGAAAGAAGAGGATTGTTTCTGGGCAAACCCTTTAGGGTTCTTTCAAAGATCGCCCCTCCGATCATCATGACCTGTTTTCGAGCAAAATCATAAACCATCCCTCCCGCCATCCAGTTCATGGGTCCCTTGGGGTCCACAAACCTTCTCCATCTCCTCCCATTCCAGACCCAAGTGGAAGCATATAAAGAATCAGCAAATGAGGCCGTCGATTCGTATTCCCCCCCAAAAACCACGACCTCTCCTCTGGAAAAATCGTTTGCCATCCCTGAATTATTGATAAAGGCAAAACCACTTTTATCAGGACTCCAGGTCGCTTGGGCGGGAAGAATCGTCCAACTTCCAACTAACCCAACGAATAGGAAGAAAGTTTTGGTAAACCAGGCCAAAATACATTCCTTCTGTTGGGAGATGGTGGATTGAGCTTCACTCAATGACGACTTCGAAACTTTGGACATTCTTTTCACCCGCGAAATAGGAGATTGGATAAGGCTCCAAAGCATAACGGAGAATCATCAAAGGAGGGGGAGTCCCTTGATTGGCTAGGGTCTTCGGAAAGACAGAAACCTTTGGCGCATTTTGGGTACTATTGTCAAACCCTCTTCCCCACTGATCAAAACGTGTCAAACGGTTCATGACGGGGTTTCGGAAGGGGGCTTTGACTCCAAAGGGATAAATAAAAGCACTCGCAGGAATAGGATTCCCTTGGGAATCCTTTGTAAAATTCCAGGTTATATCCAGATAACGGATCGCCGAAGAGGACCCCATATCCTTGAAAGTTCCTGGAGGATTAATTCTTCCCACGGAGGGATCCACATAGAGATAAGGGTTGTAACCGCTCACGCATCCCTGCCAAAAAGGATTAGAAGGAAACAGTTGGGTCAGGGGACCCCACCACGGATGAACATCATCAAGAAGATGAGGAGTAATTGAAGCCATTGATGGAACATAATAAGTCCCAGAAGTTGTCAAGCTAAAGAGATCGGACCATGGTGCGAATTCTCCACTTTTCTGGTAATTCACAGGATAAATATGAGTCCCAGTCCCTTGTAAATTTAAATCAATCCCCCGGTATTTGATTTTAAAAGCCGCAACCGGTATGGGAGGCGTTTTTCCTGACAGATTCACATCTCTTGGTCCAAAATACCAAAGACGATCATTGTCAATTAAAACTGGATGTTGAGGTGTCTTGGATGTAAACTTCATAAACCGGTCCGTCCCAAAGACCATACCCCCGATTAAGTTTTCCCCCAGTTCATCCGCACCAATATCAATACTGAAAATCGTCGTCCCATTGGGCTTGGGGAAAAAGGTTCCGGTACCATAAGTGAGCATGCGCGGATTCCCATATCCTTCGGCGTCCCAATTCCAACAGTGATAGGGCCAAGTATTTTGGTCTGAAACCCCCAGGTCCAGGTACCCTGGAGGATTCGAAACAACCAGGCCATTTTTCATCGTAAAAGGAAAAGATCCACTCCAACCCTGGTTCACCAAAGGGTTTAAGTGACCTGTTGACATGGTTCCTGGAGCGGAAATCGCCCCGGGAAGCCCCGATTTCACCAAAACGCCTTTTGAAACCATGGGAAATAATCGGAAATCTCCCGGGGATCCGTCAAATTTGGGACGATTTGAATCCTGAAAAACAGGGAGAGAAAGTGCATCTCGAACATATAAAATTCCTCGCCTTGAGGGTTGCAGGGGCAATACAAAGGAGACCTGGTTTCCGTAGGTATAAGGTTCAATATCAACCTTGGGGGTAGGCTTGGGCAGGTTCCCATTTCGTTTTGTGGTTATATCCAACCCTAGTGAAAACAAGAAACTGATTCGATAATTGACTCTATTTCCCTCAAAAGCGTTCGATTTGAATACGGAACTTCCGGAAAGTTGGATTTCCAAATCGTTAGGATCGACCCCTTCAAACCCAGAGGTGATGGGGTACACTCCGGCAGCATTCTTCTGGAAAGTCTTCCAATGCCTTGGATAAGCATGGGCGGTAAAATAATCAAAGGAAGAATCGAAGATATTATTCACTAGAATGAGTTTTGATAGTCCCTTGCTATTTGGCCCTAGGCCTCTTTGGCCATTCCATAAACCTATCTCATTAAAAGCGAGAGTGTTGTTAAATAGCTTAGTTCCATCATGGACAACCCCTCCATTATTGGATGCATTCACCAAGATCCCAACACCATTTCCATAAATAAAACAATTGGAAATGGTTGGAGAACTGGCGACTTGCTTATCGATATAAATGGCAGAGGACCCTCGTGGATCTGGTAGACTGTTTAATTCGGCACTTGCCCCAAAGATAGCAATGCTGTCAATAAAGGAACCTTCTCCATTTGAACCGGGTACTCCAAATTCGAAGGCTGGCCCTGCCACCCCAGTTGCCATAGACCCTACATCGAAGATAGTATTAAGAGCACTGGTCCCCTGAATAGAGACATTGTGGGGGAGATGGATGGGAAAAATCTCACCATTAGGCATTAAACCGTTGTCAGGATTTGGTAAGGGATTCGCTCCCGTTGTATAGGCATTGGACCTAGCATAAAGTCCGGGAAGGAGGTGAATGATGGCATATTCCCAG
>DROQ01000038.1 GCA_011321845.1 Planctomycetota bacterium
ACCCCTTCGATTCCCGCTGAAACCTGCATCCTAAGCCCAAAACCAGCCCTTTCGAAATCAAGTTCCCCTTGTCTACTTTCCAGGTATTTGGTTTTCAGGCTTACGTTTGGAAGGTTTTGGGAAAGCGATCTTGGACAGGTCTGGGGAAAAAGGGGGGCTTTTGAGCCCAGGGCGCCTGGTAAGGCCCACCCTTGGGTTGGAGAACTTGGAGCAGAGGGCCTTGCTCGGATGATGGTTCACTGGTTCCGTCCTATGCACCGAGTCCAGGGAAGGAGATTGCTGGGCTTGGTTTTTTGTATTGCGGGGTAGCGGGATTATGCTGCATGGCATGAAAACCTTTGAAGGAATGCTGGATGGGCGCGGGAAGAAATTCGCGCTTGTGGTGGGACGGTTCAATGAGCTGGTTTCGGGGAAGCTGCTGGAGGGCGCGCTGGATTCTTTACGGCGGCATGGTTGCGCGGAGGAGGATCTCCATGTGTTCTGGGTGCCTGGGTCCTTCGAGATTCCGCTTTTGGCGGACAAGATTGCTCAGAAGGGGGGCTATCACGGCATCCTGGGCTTGGGTTGTTTGATCCGGGGGGCGACACCGCACTTCGAATACATTGCGACGCAGTGCACACGGGGGCTCGCGCAGGTGGCCGAACGGCATGGAGTACCGGTTGGGTTCGGGGTCTTGACCTGCGACACCTTGGACCAGGCACTGGAGAGGGCGGGGTCGAAGGCGGGGAACAAAGGGGCGCAGGCAGCGGAGGCGGTCTTGGAGACCGCGGATCTTTTGCAACATCTTCCTTAGGTTACGGAAGAATAGGGGCTGGAACCCGGAATCGCCCGTGGGCTTTTTTTGGGGAGGGGGTCTCAAGCTTTGCTTGACAGAGGGAGGAAGGCTGGGAAAACTTCTTCTCGCCCTCGTGATCCTTGGATGAGGTCTCTGTGAAAAGAAGAGGGTTTGGCAGTTTCAAGTCGTGTCCAGAAACGCCGCTGTTCTCTGGCAGCCCGGTATCCGAATGAGAAGACGCACCAAAGCTCGGGAGTTGGCCCTTCAGTTCCTCTATCAACTCGACCTTCGGGGCGAATCGGTGATCGAAGACCTTGGGGATTTTTTGAGCATCTCTTCGAAGGATCGGCAGTGCCAGGAGTTCGCCCTCCGGCTGATTACGGGAACCAAGGATCTGCGGCCGGAGATCGACGAGATTTTGACCAAGGTGGCCCGCAACTGGGATTTGAAGCGGATGGCCACGATCGACCGCAACATTCTGCGCATGGCGCTGTTCGAAATCCTTTACTGCGAGGACATCCCACCCAAGGTCTCGATCAACGAAGCCATCGAACTGGGAAAACGGTTTTCGACGGCGAATTCGGGCTCCTTCATCAACGGGATTCTGGACCGGGTGAAAAACGAGTTCATCAAGGACTTGAGCAAGGGAGCTGGCTCGGCGGCGAAACCTGGTGCAGGGAGGAAGGCTGCGCCTCCGGCGGCTAAGGCAGGTCCTGTGGAAGAGACAGCACCTTTGCCGAAAGCAAAGCAGGACGAAGAAACTCTCAGGGGAAAAACTCAAGTGGATCCGCCTGTGGAAGAAACAGCACCTTTGCCTAAAACAAAGCCCTTGGCTGCAAAGAAGCCCTTGGCCGAGGCGGAACCTGTCCCCCAGAGAGGGGCTGCGGAGCAGCCAGGAGCCGGGGAAACCCAGGAACCCGGGGAAATGGGGACGGTTCCAAGCGAGGACTTGGATGCGGCTCCTCCCCCACCGGATTCGAAAGCCTGAGGTAATGGATCATGGTCTTCGGCAAGATTCTGAAGGGGTTGCGCAAGACGCGCGAGAAGCTGGGGTCGGGGCTCTCCCGGCTCTTCGGCGGTGGGCGGAAGCTCGACGAAGATCTGCTGGAAGAGCTGGAGGAAGTGCTCTACACGGCCGACCTGGGGATCACGGGGACCGAGGTGGTCGAAGAGATCAAAAGGGCCTGGAAAAGGAAGGAGATCCGGGAGACGGCCGAGGTCCCGCCCTTTCTGCGGAAGCTTCTGCTCGAAGCCCTTGAGGGGAGCGCGGGGAACCTGCGGAAGGCTGCGGAGGGGCCGACGGTGATCCTGGTGGCGGGGGTCAACGGCAGCGGCAAGACGACTTCGATCGCCAAGCTGGCCAAGTGGCTCAAGGACCAGGACCACAAGGTCCTCCTCTGCGCGGCCGACACCTTTCGCGCGGCGGCCGTGGAACAGCTGACGCTCTGGGCGGACCGTATCGGGGTGGGGATCGTCAAACAGGCCACGGGTGCCGACCCCGCGGCGGTGGCCTTCGACGCGGCGGACGCGGCGCTGGCACGCGGGGTGGATTACCTGATCGTGGACACGGCGGGGCGGCTGCACACGCAGAAGAACCTGATGCGCGAGCTGGAGAAGATCATCCGCGTGATCCAGAAACGCATCCCGGAGGCGCCGCATGAGACCCTGCTCGTGCTCGATTCCACCACCGGCCAGAACGCCCTGCGGCAGGCGGCCGAGTTCGGAAAGGTGGCCCCGATCACCGGATTGATCCTGGCCAAGCTGGACGGCACGGCGCGGGGAGGTGCGATCTTTGGGATCCGCAAGGAGCTGGAAATCCCGGTCAAGTTCGTTGGGCTCGGGGAGGGGCTGGAGGACATCGAGCCCTTCGAGCCGGAGGCCTTTGTCGACGGGGTCCTCGAGGGATTAGGATGAGCGGGGCAAAGGGAGAGGGGCTGCTGGGGCGCGCCCTCCCCTTCCTGCTCCTGCTGCTTCCGCTGCTCTTCTTCGATCCGGCATGGATCCAGGCCGAGCGGGCCCACCGAGGCTTGGCCATGATCGGGCTGGGACTCTCCCTCCTGCTCCTGCTGGCCAAGAAGAAACCCCTCCTCTTCCCGAGCGCCCTCTCGGCCCCCATCGCCCTCTGGGTCGGGCTGGCCCTGGCCTCCTGCCTCTGGGCTTGGGACCCCTGGCTCAGCCTCGAGACCTCCCTCTGGTACCTCTGCCTGCTCTTGGCGGTCCCCCTCGGCTTCGATCTACGCGGGGAGGGAAAAGAAGCCCTGATCACCAGCCTTCTGTTCGCCATTCTCCTTGTGGGAGTCTACGGGATCGCGCAGTCTTTTGGCCTCTCCTGGCCCTACACAGGAGCCACCGAGGTCCTGGGCACCCTCGCCAATCGAAACGCTTCGGCGGAATGGATGTCCCTCGCCCTGCTCAGCCTGCTCGCGCTGCGGCCCCGGGCGGCGTTGGCGGCCGCCCCCGTCGCCCTCTTCTTCGTCCTGCGTAACGGCAGCCGGGGACCCGCCCTCGCGCTCTCGGTGAGCGGGCTCTTCGTCTTTCTTGCCTGGAAATCGCTCTTCCCCTCCCTACCGGCCAAGGCCCGCCCCCTCGCCCTTGCCCTCTGCCTCCCCTTCCTCCTGCTCCTGGTCCCCCTGGGGTTCAGCACGCGCGCATTGAGAAGCCCCTCGGGCCAGGGGCCCCAGGGCGGACGCGTTTTCCAGCCCCCCGGCTCCAAGCCGGACGCCTCCAAGCCGGGAAGCTCCAGCCCGGTCGCCTCCAAGCAAAACAGCTCCAAGGGGGAGGCATCCAGGCAGGACAGCTCGAAGAGGAACAGCTCCAAGCGGGACACCCTCCTGGTCCGCAAAGAAGTTCTCGCTGCCACCCTCCGCATGGCCCGCGATCACCTCCCCCTCGGCGTCGGGGCCGGCAACTTCCGGGTCCTCTACCCCGAATACCGCAGCCCGGAGGAGATCCGCCTCACGACCTTCGACCACCAGTTCCAGACCCGGGCCCTCAGCGCCCACAACGACCTCGCCCAGCTTCTCGCCGAACTGGGCCTCCTCGCCCTCCTCCCCCTCTTCTGGTTCCTCCTTGCCCTGCGGAAAAGCCTGTTCCCAAAACGGGGACAGGCCTCGCTCGCCCCCCGCGCCCTCCTCCCCCTCGTCGGCTTCCTCCTCCTCAGCCTCAGCCGCGCCCCCCTCCTCAACGCCCCCACCGCCCTCCTCCCCTTCCTCGCCCTCGGCCTCCTGTCCAAGCGGGACACCCATGTTTGGCCATTGTGCATTCCCAGGTTTTACGGGCCTCTGCGGGCCTTGGCCGGCCTTCTGCTGCTCCTCCTCGGCGGTTCCATCCTCCTCGGGCACAGCTATGGGGCCGCCTTCGCCCGGGCGCAGAAGGCAGGGGATTACCCCCGCGCCCTCCACGCCCTCCAGCTTGCCCACCGCCTCGACCCCATCGAAACCGACTGGGCCCTCCTCCAGGCCCAGCTGTGGAAAACCCGCGATCCTGACCGTGCCGCCCGTCTCCTGGACCAGGTCCTCCGCCGCCGCCCCGGCTCCTACCGCGCCCTGATCGAGCGCGCCCGCCTCGGCCTCCTCCACCCCAAGCTCCGCCCGGGCGGCAAGGCCGCCAGCGAGCGTCTCCTCCGCCTCGACCCAAAGCACCCCATGGCCCTGCTCCTCGCCTCCGAATACCGCTTTTTGGAGGGACAGCTCAAACAAGGCCTCGATCTCCTCGAACGCCTCCACGACCCTGCCGCCATCGCCAACAAGCGCAAGCAGGTCCTCGCCCTCGCGAACCGCGCCTCCCTCGCCCAGAAGATCCCCTTGATGCGCCTCGCGGTGGAACTCAAACAGTTGGGGCGCAAACTCTTTCCCGCGGATCCACGATTCGGGGCGGGCCCGGGAACTCCCGGGACCCGGGAGAAGCCGTCCGGGAAGAAGAAGAACAAGTAAGCTCCATGGATCTCAGGTAGGAGCGCGGAGGACAACCCTACCCTCAAGGATTCCAGACGGCATTACTGAACCCAAAGTCCTGTAATCCCCGTAGAAGGGGTCAGACCGATCCGCGATCAGCGGCCGATCCTGAAGTCGAGGGCAGCCGAAAACGCAGGCGGAGAACTCGAGTGGAAAAAGACAGCCTGCGTCGTCAGTTGGAGCCCTGGGAGTCGTGGATCATTGGGAATCGGAACCGAGAAGTAGGCCGGGGCTCCGCGGGCACTTCTGGTGGCGGGCCCGAGAGCGAGAAACAGGGAGTTTGGCGCTACCAGGAGTTCGGTTCCTCGGCCCGCGTAGCCGAAACCGGGCAGGACCACCCCGCAGGGCGCAAGAGGCCTGGTCCCGAGAAGCCAGTAGACCCTGCTCGGGGCTGGAAAGGCCTTTGTATAGAGGTCATCGACCCCGACGACGAGGCCTGTGCCGATCCGGCCGATCGTAGATGCATGGAGCGTGCGAGAGACCGGCCCACCCTTGCAAGGGAAACGCGGTGTTGCCGTGCCGCGGGAGGCCGGTTCAAGCCGCGCGGCGAGCGGAATGATGTTGGGTCCATCCAGCCCGACGAGGAAGACGTCGTTGGGACCCACCGCCGCAGCGTCTTCGATCAGGGCCCGGGGTCTTTTGAGATCCGCAATCTGCTTCCAGGCCGTCCCTGTCCAGAGATGGATCTTTGTGCCGACACCGAGGACCGAACCGCCTGCATCGACAAGGTTCGGGATAAAGCCCGGAGCCTTCGTGCGAGTGAACTTGGAGCCGTCCCAATGGACGACGTAGGGAACCGCAGTCGTGTATTGGGAGGGTTTTTGTTCGTATCCTGAAATCCAAACGTCTTTCGACGAACGAACGAGCACCGAGGTAAGGCGGTACTGCAGAGAGGAGGACGCAGGCGGATGCATGCGCGTCCAGGACGAACCATTCCAACGCATTACGAAAGTTTCCTGCCCCTGGTGGAATAGCACCCCGGACTTCCCCACGGCCCAAACCTCATTCGGTCCAGCAGAATCGGCGGCGTAGAAGGAGACATAGCCGTTCCCGGCCCAGGGCATTTTGTGGAAGCGGAATTGGGATCCATCGTAATGGAGAGCAAGAGCTCCCCTCGGAATGTTCGGGTCGCCGGACCAGAACCCGAAGAACCACACATCTTTGGTCGAAATGGCTTCGATCGCTTCGATCCGGGTTCCGCTCGAACTCTGATGCGGGGATCCAAACCGCGGGAAGACGGGTGGAATGTGCTTCCAGCTCTTTCCGTCGTAATGGAGCAAGAGCATCTGATCCCCGACGAACCCACTCGTCGGATGCCGGGTGTCAAAGGAGCCACCGGCCCAGATATCGGTGGCCGAAATCGCATCGATCGCGTAAAGCCGGCTGCGCGTACGCACACAATTGGAACACCTTTTTGGACTCGGAGTGGGGACGCGGCGCCAGAGCCGTCCGTCCCAGTGCAGGGCGTAGGTTTCGTCCACGTACCCACCCCGGTTCCGATCGTAGAAGTTGACTTCCCCAACGGCCCAGGCGTTGTTCGCCCCGAGAACGGTCACGCCGGAGAGCCTGGCCCTCAAAAACGACGATGGGCTGACAGGAACAGGTTGGATATGAACAGCGACTTGGGCGGAGAGACCCGCGGCGAAAAGAAGGGGGGTAAGGAGCTTGCTCATCATCGAGAATCCTATGAGAAAGAAGCGGAAAAGAACGTCTCGGTTCGCGCAAAGACCATGCCGGGGCCAGGCCGATGGGGGCCGCAGGGTTTAGGGCTCCAAAAGAGTGCAATCCGTCCAGATCAAAGACCCAGGGGTCTAGATTCCGGACCGGGCCCCCTGGGCTCCTTCCGGTTGGCCCGGCCTCCAGGGCCCAGGGCGCTTCCCCCACGAAAAAGATCCCCTTGATCCCCCCACTGTGGAACTCAAAGCATTGGAGCGTAAACTCTTTCCCGCTGATCCGCGATTCGGCGCGCGCGCCGGGACCCCCGGGGCCAAGGAAAACCGGCCCAAGAAGGAGAAGAACAAGTGAGCACAATGGACTTTTTGAACGAACTCGGCATCCAAGGTTGCCTCCCCGGCGCCTACTGCGGCACCTGGCTCGAAACCGGCGGCGAGGTCCACAGCGTCCACAGCCCGGCCACCGGCGAGGAGATCGCCCAGGTCCGCCTCGCCACCAGGGACGACTACGAGCGCTGCGCCGCCGCCGCCCAGGAGGCCTTCCTCCGCTGGCGCAGCCTCCCCGCCCCCCAGCGCGGCGAAATCGTCCGCAAAATCGGCCTCGCCCTGCGCGAGAAAAAAGAAGCCCTCGGCCGCATGGTCACCTGGGAAGCCGGCAAGATCCTCGAGGAGGGGCGCGGCGAAGTCCAAGAGGCCATCGACATCGCCGACTTCGCCGTCGGCCTCTCCCGCCAACTCTACGGCCTGACGATCAAGTCCGAACGCCCCCAACACCACATGCGCGAAACCTGGCACCCCATCGGCCCCGTCGGCGTCATCACCGCCTTCAACTTCCCCGCCGCCGTCTGGGCCTGGAACGCCATGCTCGCCCTCGTCTGCGGTGACAGCCTGATCTGGAAACCCTCCCTCAAGGCCCCCCTCACCGCCATCGCCATGACCCGCGTCGTCGCCCCCGTTCTCGAAGCCGAAGGCTTCGGCGCCCTGGCCACCCTCGTCATCGGCCCCGACCAGGACGTCGGTGAGACCATGATCCGCGACCGCCGCCTCCCCGTCATCTCCGCCACCGGCAGCTGCCGCATGGGCCGCTACGTCGGCAAGGTCGTCGCCGAACGCCTCGGTCGCAGCATCCTCGAGCTGGGCGGCAACAACGCCGTCATCGTCCTCGAAGACGCCGACCTCGACATGGCCCTGCGCGCCATCCTCTTCGGCGCCGTCGGCACCACCGGCCAGCGCTGCACTTCCACCCGAAGGCTCCTCGTCCAAAAAAGCGTCCTCCCCGAGCTCAAGGAGCGCCTCCTCAAAGCCTACGCCTCCGTCCCCGTCGGCAACCCCCTCGAGGCCAGCACCCTCATGGGCCCCCTGATCGACGAAGACGCCGTCCAGCAAATGCAGGCCGCCCTCCAAAAGGCCACCGAACAAGGCGGCGAAATCCTCTTCGGCGGCAAGGTCCTGGACCTGCCAGGCCCCCTCGCAGGCGGCCACTACGTCGAGCCCTGCCTCGTCGCCGCCCACAAGGACATGGAGATCGTGAAGGAAGAGACCTTCGCCCCCATCCTCTACATCATCCCGGTCGAAGACTACGCCGAAGCCATGGAGATCCACAACAGCGTCCCCCAAGGCCTCAGCTCCGCCCTCTTCACCAAGGACCTCCGCCTCGCCGAGACCTTCCTCTCCGAGACCGGCTCCGACTGCGGCATCGCCAACATCAACCTCGGCACCTCCGGCGCCGAGATCGGCGGCGCCTTCGGCGGCGAAAAAGACACCGGCGGCGGCCGCGAATCCGGCTCCGACGCCTGGAAGGCCTACATGCGCCGCCAAACCAGCACCGTCAACTACGGCACCGAACTGCCCCTCGCCCAGGGGATCCATTTCGGCTGAAACCATCCTCGCATCAGGGGAGGGCTCTTCCCATCCCTCCCCCCTTGCGCCCCCTCCCCATTGCTTCGATGGCTCGCTTCTCCCAGACCAAAGCCCCCCGTCTTACCTCAGCACTTCAAACACCCCGTTGGAGAAGCCCGATCCGGGGAACTTGGATTGGAGAATCAAAGCTTGGAAATAGAGAGAAGCCCCCTTCAGCCGAGGATCGGATTTCGGAGGCATGGGAACAAAGGTCTTGCCCTGCCCCTTAGCGTCCAAAAGAAAGAGCCCCAACGAGA
>DROQ01000039.1 GCA_011321845.1 Planctomycetota bacterium
AGAAAGGCTGCGAAAACGAAATGACCAAAATCCTTTGCGCACTTTCGGGGGGAGTGGACTCCAGCGTTGCCGCGCTCTTGCTCAAGGAGCGGGGTTACGACCTGGTTGGGGTCTTTATGCGCAACGGAATCGCGGAGAGCGGGGAGGCGGCCAAGAAAAAGTCCTGCTGCTCGGCCAGTGACGCCCGGGACGCCTCGCGGGTAGCCGATTCCCTGGGGATCCCCTTCTTCGCCCTGGATTTCGAAGACGAGTTCGAGGGGATCATCGAGCAGTTCATCCAGGAGTACCGGCGGGGGCGCACTCCGAGCCCCTGCGTGCACTGCAACCAGGACCTCAAGTTCGGACACCTGGCCGGGCTCGCCCGCAGGCTTGGGGCCGAGGGCATTGCGACAGGACATTACGCCCGCATGCGGGAGGGGCGGATGTACCGCCCCCTGGACCTCGACAAGGACCAGACCTACTTCCTCTTCGGCGTGGATCCCGAAGTGCTCGGGATGCTCTCTTTTCCCCTGGGATCCCTGACCAAGGCGGAGGTGCGGACTCTGGCGAAGAAGGCGGGGCTCCCCACTGCCCAAAAACCCGAGTCCATGGAAATCTGTTTCGTTCCCGGGGGGGACTACCGGAGGCTCCTGGAGGAGCGGGGGGGGCTCAGCCCCGGGCGCTTCGTCGACCGGGAGGGAAGGGACCTGGGACCCCACATGGGGTTGGAGGCCTTCACTGTGGGGCAGCGAAGGGGGCTCCCCGCCCTGGGGACTCCCCACTATGTCCTCGAGATCCGCCCGCAATCCCGGGAAGTGGTGCTGGGGCCGCGCGAGGCTCTCAGGATCTCCCGCTTCCCCGTCCAGGGCCTGGTCTGGCACGGTACGGTCCCCGGGCCGGACGAGCGCATCCTGGTGCAGATCCGAGCCAGGCATCGGGCGGCCTGGTGCCGCTTCGAGGGGAGGGGGGAGGCCGGAGGGAAGGAAGGAAACGTCCTTCTCGAGGAGGCCCAGGAGGCCGTGACTCCGGGCCAGGCCGCAGTGTTTTACAAGGAGGATGGTCTGGTTCTGGGGGGAGGCTGGATCGGAAATCGGAGGACCAGACTTTGAAACGACTGCTCGCCCTCATCCTCGCGTTCTTGCCGGCCTGGTTCTCCTCTCCGCTTTCGGGAGGCGAGAGGGCTCGTGCCAACGAGATCCGCTTTGTGGAATGCAAGGTGGACCTGCACAAGGACGGTTCCGCCGTGGTGGCCTACGTGGTCCAATGGAAGGTCGGCTCCCGGCCGATGCACGGTTTTTATTTCAGCACCAAGGATCTCTCCCCCGTGCGGATGCGGAGGGGAAACTCCTTCGCCCTGCATTCCTCGGGCAAACGCTACAAGCTCCAGATCAAACGGCTGGGGGGAAACCGCTGGGACATTCTGCTCGCGAAGGGGGCGGGGGTCTCCGGTGGAACCCTGACCTATACCTTTGCCTTCGAGGCCGATTTCGCGAGCCGGGGCTATCTGGCGAGGACCAGGTCCAAGGATGGAAGGGAGCTTGTCGTCTTCAATTGGAGCCCCCAGAAATGGGATGAAGCCCGGCGCCAGGACCATTATACCCTCGAGATCCTCACGCCCCATGTCCTCCCCAAGGGGGTGGATCCCAGGGCCTATGTCCAAGAGGGGGATCTCGTATGGACCGAGCGCTTCGTCAACGAAGTCTTCAAGATCGACTACCAGCGAGGACCCAAGGATCGGCTGCGCCTCGTTTTTCATCGCGACCGGCCGGGCAACCGTTTCGATATGCGAGTCCAGATCTATCTTCCGGCCGCCTGGTTCACCCTGGCCGCGCGCGGAGGGGGAAGGGCCTCGGCCACGGGAGACCCGCGGAGCGGAAGGAGGGGGGGGATCCGCCGAAGGGGAGGGGGGCCTGCGAGAGGCATCCCCTCCACCTACCTCTTTTTCGGGGGGGCGGCCATCCTTCTCCTCGGTGCTTTCCTGATCCTGGGGGGTAAGCAGCGATCGGTCCTCCAGGCCCGAAAGGGGCTCGACGAGATCCGCTGGGACCATCTCGACTGGACTCCGCCCAAGCTCATGCTTTCGAACTTCCGCAAGAAGGGCAAGATCTGCAAGGACCTGACTCCCCTCGAGGTGGCCTTTTATCTTGGTCTTCCCTTCCGACGCATTGTCGCCGGAATGCTGCAGACCTTCGTGGACGAGGGGTTTTTGGAACTGGTCTCCCGCTCTCCCCTCAAGGCGCGGGTGCGGGTCTTCCCCGACCGGGAGGCCCTCGACCCCTATCACAGGCATCTCTTCGAGAGCTTCGAAGACGATGGGGAGATGGACCAGGCCGAGTTGGAGGGCTTGATGAACCTTGCGATCGAGAACATTCGAAAAAAGGCTTGGGACTGCGATGTAGAGGCGACCAAGGCCTACTGGTCCCAGCAGATCGAGGACAAGGCCAAGGCCGAACGACCCCGCGATCGGAGAGCCTCGGACTGGGACTGGTACTATTGGTACCATTCCCAATACCCCTTCATGCGGCATCCCTACCGCTATGAGAAGGACCCCTTCCAGGACGAGGCCCAGATCCCCATCGAGGTGGACCACATTGTCCAGGCACCGGTCGACACCGACCTCGCCCTCAACATCGACGTTTGTCACGACGCCTGCCACTCGGCCTGTCACAGCGCCTGCCACAGCGCTTGCCACAGTGCCTGCCACTCGGCTTGTCACAGCGCCTGCGTGAGCGGGGGGAGTCACTGATGCGCCTTTTCAAACTCGCCAAGAAGTCCCCCTCCCGCCCCGCTCCCCAGGAACTTCCCAGGGACCTGTCCTGGGTGGACGAGTGGATCGAGCGCGTGCGTCCCTACCTCTTCGTACGGAAAGAGGATGGAGTGTTGATCCGCAGGCCCAATCAGGCCCAAAAACTCAATCCCCAGGGCGTGCGCATCCTCGGACCCCTCCTCGAGGGCCAGAAGCTCTCCGAGGTCCTCGATCGCTGGGGTCGCAGCCCCCAAGTGCTGCGGGATGTCGAAGAGTTCCTCCTTCAGGTCAAGCGCTTCCTCGAAGGAGAACTCCGCGAGGACATCCCCAGCTCCGCCGTGGAGGTCATCCCCTTCGAGATGGAGTTCTCGGAGCTGCCCATTCTCTCGGAGGTCGCCATCACCTATCGCTGCAATCTGAAATGCAGCTTTTGCTACGCGGGCTGCAACTGCACGACCAATCCGGTGGGAGAGGACCGGGAGATGAGTGTCGCCGAGATCCAAACGGTCCTGTGCAAGATCTATGAGGAGGCCAAGGTCCCCTCCGTCAGCTTCACGGGCGGGGAGGCGACTCTGCGCCCGGAGCTGCCGGAGCTGGTGGCCTATGCACATGAACTGGGGATGCGGGTCAACCTCATCACCAACGGAACGCGCATGAGCAAGGAGCTGGCCCGCGCTCTCGCCGAGGCGGGGTTGGATTCGGCCCAGGTCAGCCTCGAGGGGGTTACGGCCGAGGTCCATGAGCGCGTGACCATGATCAGGGGATCCTTCGAAAAATGTCTGGCCGCGGTGGAGAACCTTGCGGAAGTCGGCGTCCTCGTGCACACCAACACCACCATCAACGGGGACAACCTGGAGGAGTGCTACAAGATCCCCGCCTTCGTCCAGGAGCGCTTGGGGCGCGACAAGTTCAGCATGAACCTGGTGATCCCCACCGGCAGCGCCGCCCTCAACAAACGGCTGGTCGTTCCCTACTCGGAGCTGGGTCCCCACCTCGAGCGCATCGTAGAGGAGAGTCGTCGGGTGGGGGTGGAGTTCATGTGGTACTCCCCGACGCCCATGTGCATGTTCAACCCCATTCTGCACGGTCTGGGAAACAAGGGTTGCAGTGCTTGCGACGGTCTCCTTTCTGTGGGAGCCAACGGGGACGTCCTCCCCTGCGCTTCCTATGACGAAGGCGTAGGCAACCTCCTCGAGATGGATGCCAAGGAACTCTGGAAGGGTCCACGGGCCAAGGATTTTCGAAAGAAGTTCCTCGCACATCCCGAGTGCCGAAGTTGTGAAAACTTCCACATCTGCAACGGGGCCTGCCCTCTCTATTGGCGGCAGATGGGTTTCGACGAGCTGGTCGAGAGGAACGGTTTCCAGCCCTTGGACAAGGAAAAATGGTTCGAGCAATGATCCTTCCCCCCCAGGATGAGCGGAATGTCCTCAGTTTTCTGGTCCTGCCCAACCTTGGCTATGGCCCGCGCCTGGCCCTCGGCTTCGGCCTGATTCTCCTCGGCCTGGTTCTCCAGGGGTTGAGCGGGGGCTTTGTCCCGGGGGCTCCCTTCCTGGCCTTGGGTGTCCTCCTTCTCCTGGTGCGCGGGTACCACAACCGGGTGGAGTTCGGCTCCCTGGATCCGGACCAGCACTGGGAACGGGTTCCCATGGAGCGCCTGGACGAGCTGCTCGAGATGGACAAGAAGATGCTTGCCTGGGACCGGAGCTTCCTGGACATCAGCAATCCCCTGGGAGGGACCTTCTTCTTTCTGCTTGCCGGTGGGCTGGTTTTGGGGGCTGTGCTGAGCGAGGGGCTCCTCCGCACCTTGTTCCTGGATGGCCTCATCCTCTTCCTTCCCCAGTGGCTCACTGGGCAGCGTAGGCTCTTGCGGGTTCCCAAGCTGTTGATCCAGGTACAGTCTCTCAAAAAGGTCTTGGACCTCAACAGGGAGGCTCTGAAGAAGCATCGGGTTCACCTCCACATGCTCCTTCGAGGGAGCCGGACCGCGATCCCCCAAGACCTCAAGATCAAGGTCGACCTGGAGGGCCAGTCCAAGGACTTCTTGGGGCTCTATGGCCAGGTGGTCCTGAACGCGGTGCAGGGGAGGTTCTTCCCGTATTTCTACGTGGTCCTGGTGGCCAAGAAGGGCTTTGGCCTGAGAGAAGGGCTCGAAGAAAGCAAGGCGGTCCCGGGGATCACCACGGAGTTCAAGGAGCAGGGAGATGTGGAGGTCCTGGTGTTGAGACAGCACACGACCAAGACCAGCGGCTACCACACCAAGCCGAGCGCCGCCTCGAGGATCTTCAGTCTGGGGCTCGCCCTTGCGGAGAAGCTGGCCCCGCCGAGGGTTCCGGGTCTCCCGTCAACGGCTTGATCCCATCCGCTGGATCCCGGTTCGGGGGATCCAAAAAAAAAGACATCTCCTGACGGCGGGGCGGCAGGGATGTCTTTTGCCCTGGGCGCTGCTCAGGAGCAGCCACCTGGAAGCGCTGGGTAGGCTAGCGCTTGACGGAGTCCTTGAGGGCCTGGCCGGGCTTGAACCCGACAGTCTTGCTGGCCTTGATGGTGATCTCCTCCCCGGTCTGGGGGTTGCGCCCCTTCCGAGCCTTGCGGGATTTCACCTGGAAGGTTCCAAAGCCCACGAGCTGGACCATTTTGTCTTTTTTGAGGCCCTTCTTGATGGACTCGAGGACTGCGTTGACGGTGCGCTCGGCGTGGGCCTTGGTGCAGTCGGCTCCGAGGTCGTTCTGGACAGAGGCGATGAGTTCAGACTTGTTCATTCTTGTTTCTCCAATGTAAGAGACGGTTGGCCGCCTAACCGCCCTGGCTAGTGCGGGAGGCCCAGTATTTATCAGGGTTCCGGCCCGATCCGCAAGCCAAAACCCGAGGCCATGGGCGGAATCTGCACATTTGGTTCAAGAGATTCTTGCAAAGAACCGATAGGAGGGAGGCGTCTCTCCCCCCGGGAACCCCCTCTCGGAGGAGGAGGCATCTTGGAAACGACTCTGAATTTTTCATTTGATCCCTCAGAAATGTGGATGCCATGACCTTTTCTCGGAAACCTTTGATCTCCGGCCTTACGGGCCTCCTCCTTCTCACCGGCTGTGGCTCTTCTACCGGAACGAGCGCAAGGGATTTTGCCCAGGCCCAGGGTCTGATGCGGTCTGTGATCCAAGAGCACATGGACCAGATCCCCTACCAGCATGGGAACGAACTCCTCGCCAATCTCTGGTGGCTCCAGCAGAAGGGAGAGGTCGCTATCCCCTTCCTGATCAAGGGCTTGGAGCATTCCAACCCCAAGGTCCGCTCCAATTCCGCATGGACGCTCTGGCAGATAGGAGACAAGCGGGCGATTCCCTTCCTCGAAAAGCACATGCAGGATCCCAATCCGATCGCCCGGCTCGAGGTTGCGAGGGCCCTGGTCCAACTGGGGGATTTCAAGGCCATGCCGATCCTGATCGAAGGACTCAAGTCGGACAGCAAATACGTGCGTTTCCAGTGCATGGAAGCCCTCCGAACCGTCACGGGCAAGAACTTCGGTTTCGACCATCTGGCGGAAGACGAGAGTGTGCGCCTGGCCTCGATCCAGAAGTGGGAGCGCTGGTGGACCAAGCGGCAGCAGGACCCGAATTTTTCGCCGAATTTGAAGGGGAATTGGGCCAAGCCGGGGAACTGAGTCTCCCTGCTTCCCCCCGTTCCCCCCAGGGTCGCAGATTTTCGCCCCGGGGAGAAGGGGCTCGAGGGGGGACCTCGGGAGGGGGGAACTTGGAGCCAAGACCCCAGCTCGTTCTCTCTGCGGATCGGGGATAGGATGGTTCCTTTCCCAGGAGATGAGGAGTGGCGATGGCTCAACTGCATTTCTGCGAGCTTTGTGAAGTATCGATCCCCGAGCGGGATCTGAAGGAAGCGCTGGCTGTCGATCTGCAAGGCAAGGCCCTCTGCCAGGCCTGCCTGGCCAAGGCACTCGCCAAGGTCCCCGCGACAGGGGGAGGGGACAGGGAGGGTCCGGACGCGATGGGAAAGGGGAGCTTTCCCTTCTTCCTGGCTTTTATGCTCCTGCTGCTCTGCTTCCTGGGTGGAGTCTGGTTTCTTCAATCCCAAATCAGTGAAGGCTTTCAAGAGTTGGGAGGGAGGCAGGAGAAAATTGCCGGGACTCTCAGCGCCTATGAAGAGCTTTGGACCAAACCCAGGAAACGGGTGCTGAGCCCAAACACCAAAGCCTTGGCCGACCTGAAGGCCAAGCTCAGCGAGATCCAGGGGACGCTTTCGGTCCTGCGGGTCCATTTGAAAACAAAGAGCCCCTCCAGCCCTTCGGGTTCCAAGGAGATGGGGACCCAGATTCGGGATCTGATCCAACGGCAGTCGGCGCTCGAACGAGGGGTTTTCGATCTGGAGCGCAAACTGACAGGGGCTCTGGCAGGGGTCTCCCGCGAACTCAAGGCCCTCCGAAGGAAGTCCCTGGCCATTCCCGCCGGATCGGGTGGCAAATCCGGGGGGGAGGGCCCGGCCGACCTCCCCGAAAGGCTGGGCCGCTTCGCCGACGACCTGGAAGACGCCGAAGTCTCCAAGCGTTGGACAGCCGTCGATGAGCTGGTGAGTTCCGGGGACCCCAAGGTGGTCCCCTACCTCCTTCCCCGCCTCAAGGACCGGGATGTCTATGTCCGGCGTCACTGTGCCAAGGGGCTGGGCAAGCTCGGGGACAAGAGAGCCGTCCCCGCGTTGATCGACGCCCTCGAAGACCCCGAGGCCGTGGTGCGCCAGGCGGCCCTCAAGAGCCTCAAGAGCCTCGCGGGTCGGAATTTCTCCTTTGATCCGGAAGCGAGCGCCGCGAGCCGAAAGCGGGCTCTCAAGGTGATCCGGAACTGGTGGGAAAAACAGAAGTAATGCTTCTCTTTTCGTTTTCCTTTGCAGCCCGGCCGGGAGCTGGGGATTATAGATTCCTCCTTGGTTCGTACGATTCATGACCTTGAAAGGTCCGGGTCAAGCCTGAGGCGGTGGCTGAATAGGGCGGGTGATGAAGAAAGAGAAAGAGACAGGGAAGGGTCTCCGGCGGCAACCAACGAGGTCCAAAATCGTGGCGACGATCGGACCTGCCTCCAACAGCCCGGTGACCATCCGTGGGATGATGCGGGCTGGGGCGGATGTCTTTCGGATCAATTTTTCACATGGAAAACACGACCAGCACGCGCAGGCCATCCGCGACATTCGAAGGATTGCGCGCGAGGAAAAGATCGCCATCGGGATCCTCGCCGACCTCCAGGGCCCCAAGATCCGTTTGGGGGCCTTTCGAAACGGAGAGCCCTTCCTCCTGAAAAAGGGGGATCGTCTCGAGATTGTCGTGGGAGAGAAGCTCCTCGGGGAGCCAGGCAGGGTGAGCTGCGTTTACGACCAATTGGCCCAGGACGTCAGCGAGGGGGAACGCATCCTGATCGACGACGGCAGTATCGAGCTCAAGGTGGTCAAGATTCAGGGGAACGTGGTGCACACTGTGGTGCGCTACGGAGGCATCCTGCGGCAACACAAGGGGATCAATCTCCCCGGGACCAAGGTGCGGGCGCCCTCGCTCACCGAGAAGGACCTGTTCGACCTGGAGTTTGCGCTCGCGCACCAGGTGGACTTCATCGCCCTCTCCTTTGTGAGGAGTGCCGGAGATGTTTTGGACCTCAAGGAGCGCGTCCGCAAGCTGGGGGGGGACGTGGAGGTCATCTCCAAGATCGAGCGTCCCGAGGGGGTCAAGGCGATCAAGGAGATCATCGAGGTCTCCGATGGCGTCATGGTGGCTCGGGGAGACATGGGTGTGGAGCTGGGGCCCGAGAAGGTCCCCTTTGTGCAGAAGCAGATCATTGAACTCTGCAACAAGGCCGCCATTCCGGTGATCACCGCCACCCAGATGCTCGAATCCATGATCAGCAGCCCAAGGCCCACCCGGGCCGAAGCCTCCGATGTGGCCAACGCGATTTACGATGGGACTTCCGCCCTCATGCTCTCCGCCGAAACGGCCTCGGGGGAATACCCTCTCCTGGCGGTCCGAACCATGAATCGAATTGCCCGGGAGACCGAAAAACACATCTTCGACCCCCAGGGGCAGATCGCTTTGCGGCGTCGCTCCCGGCGCTCCGAGCGGGGGGATCGGAGCGTTTCCGAGTCGACGGTTCTCGCAGCCGCGACAGCTGCCTTGGAAGTGGGGGCCCGAGGGATCGCGGTCTTCACCGAGACGGGGAAGACTGCCAAGTTGGTGGCCCGAGAGCGGATGCCCCAGCGCATGTTCGCCTTCACCCCCCATCAACGAACCTATTCGCGGCTTTCCCTCCAATGGGGGGTGATTCCCCTTCTGACCCGGAGGGCCCGGACGATTTCCCAGCTCCACCGGATCGCCGAGGAGGATCTCCTGGAACAGCACCTGGCCAAGGAAGGGGACACGGTCGTCTTCATCGCGGGAACCTTGCAGGTCTCCGGGGCCACCAACACTGTGCAGATCTGCAGGTTGGGAGAGAAGAAGGGGGCTTGATTCCCCGGGGAGGGAGGCTAGGATTCTCGCCTTCGATTTTCAGGGAACAGCCACGAAGGTGGAGCAATGAAGGTAAAAATCCGGCGGTCCAAACTCAAACGGCTCAAAAAGGTCGGCTTTCTCACGAGGATGAAGACCAAGGGCGGCCGC
>DROQ01000040.1 GCA_011321845.1 Planctomycetota bacterium
GGGCTCGCGAAGGGGGGGGAGGACCCGAGCCTGACCCGGGACGGTGCGACCATCGGGACCCCTCAATACATGAGCCCTGAGCAGGCAAGGGACCCTGCCTCGGTGGATGAGCGGAGCGACCTCTACTCGCTGGGGGCGACTCTCTATCACATGGCAACGGGCCAGCCACCTTTCCAGGCGGAGACCGTGGGGAAATTGATCCACTCGGTTCTGCACGAACGGATCCCCCCTGCTTCGGAACTCAATCCCATGCTGGATCCCGGTTTCGACCTCGTTCTTCGCAAACTTCTCATGCGGGATCCTGGGCAAAGGTATGAGAGCGCGAGGGAACTCCTCCAGGACTTGGAACGAGTCTCAAGGGGGAAGGCCCCGGGAGTCAACCTGCGTGCCATCGAAAAAGCCGAGCGCCCCCCGACTTTTCTCCATCGTCACAAGGTGGCGATCGCCATCACAGCCTTCACCCTTGGGGGTTGGCTTGTGCTTTGGTCCCTGTGGCCGAGTCCCAAGGGGGAACAGGAGGAGAAAATCGTTGGGATCCCTCACCTGGAAAAGGTCCTTGGGGAGCTGCAAGCCCCGAGGAAGCGGCTGGCCCTATTGGAGACTTTCGAGCCGAGGACCCGGGAGGAGAAAGAGGCTTTTGCTCTGCTCCGGGAAAAGGAGTACCAGGACTTGGATTCCCGGATTCTGGACTTTTTTCGAAAGCGCCTGGGGGTCAAGGCCTTCGAAGATTGGCTCAGACGGAACGAGTTGGCCCGCTGGAAACCCGGCTACATTCCTCATTTCGTCGAAGATCTTTTTTTCCGGGATTTCGAACTGCTCCCACGGGATCTGCCGGCGGCCGCCACGGAGGGAACAGGAAAGCGGGGGGGGCCAAGGGAACATTTCAAGATCTGGATGGAACGGGAAGAGGACCTGATCCAGCATGAAGTAGGGAGAAGGGTTGGGCGAGGGGTTCGGCACCTTCGAGAACGTTTCGAGACTTTCGGGCTGAGTCGCATCCGGGCTTTGGAAGCCAATGGGGAATGGGGAAAGCTTGTACGCCAGCTGGAGTTCTGGGACCGGTATCCGGAGCGCCTTGATCCGGATTTGTCCCACATTCTCCCTCTCCCTCCCGGTTTCGAGGCTGCACTCGGGGCGTTCCACGCCGCTTTGAGCCTGGAAAGCGAGCGAGTGAAAAAACGGGCCTCCCTGAGGATCCTATCCTGGAAAGTACAAGCCCAAGGCTATCGAGAGCGGATTTCGAGCCTCCTGGACCTGGGAAGGGCCCGCGAGGCATTCCAACGATTGGGCCAATACAGGGGTTTTGTTCAAAACCATCAGGGTTTTTGGAGGGACCTCCCGGAAGGCATCCAAGATCCGGCGGAAGAGGAGAAACGGCACTTGGACGTTTTGGGACCGCGGGTACGCCAGGAGCTGCTCCAGCAGGAACAAGGAATCTTGGATACCCTCCTGGATGGAGTGCTCCATTTCTGCCTGGAGGGAAAAGAGTTCCAGAGTTCAGAGCAACTCCTTCTCAGGACCCAGTTTTCCAGCGAATTCCTTTCCCGACGCGCCCAGACGGTGGCAGAGGATCTCTTGCTCGCGCGGGAGGCAGGAGAGTCCATCCTGGACTCCCTGGTCCATGAGAAAAAAAGACAGAGCTTCCTCCTGGTTCGTCCTCCGGAAACCTTTGTAGGAACTCCCTTCGCTCGGGAAAACCTCGTACTCCTTTGCAAGGGTCGCAAAGGGGAGCATCGGTCGATTCCCATCGGCCGGTTGGAGACCAACTTCCTCCTCGCTAGGGGAGGGCAGGGGGATATCCTCCAGGGTATCCAAAAAGAGGAGGAGCTGGGTTTGCTTCTTTTTTTCCTCGGTCGAGACACGGAGGCGCTGCGCTTGATCGGGCGGACCAAGAGGGATCCCAGTCCTATTCTGCAACTCTCCCGACGGAGGAAGGTTTTTGAGGCCTCCCTCCGCATGGGGATGAGGAAACAGTGGAAAGCCTGGCTCCGTTCGGTGGAGCGGTCTCTGGAGCAGGGGCGCTGGGAGCAAGCGAACGGCCTCCTCAAGCTCCTTCCCCAGGTTTTTCCCCAAATCCTTCGAGACAAGGAAAGCGCGGACACATTCCATGCCCTGGAAGGACAATTGGAAAGAATCCGGCATCTTCGGGACTTGCGGGATCGATTGGGGGAACCGCTTCGGCGCTTTTCCAGAGTTCAGGCGCTTGCCGGGAAAACGCTCCGGGTCACAGTGGATTTTTTCTCTCCGCAAAACAAACAAATCGATTTCGGGGATTGGTCTCTTCAACCTTTGGGGCTCGTAAGCCCGTCCCCGGAAAAATTGGGGGAGTATCGACCAGGATCCCCCTTTGGTTTTGAGCTTCCCTTTCTCGATCCAAGGAAGGAATTCCTGGCCCGCTTTCACTTGCGCATCCCAAAGGATCGGGGCCTTGCGGGCTTCCGTGTCGATCTGGGAAGGACCCATCTCTTTCTTGCCCAGGCCCCTGGAAAGCCAGGGGTCTTCGGTGTCCTGAGGGGAGGGGAGGGAATGGTCGACGCACTGCGGGCGGCGGCCGCCACCAGACCCAAGGGGACGGGGGAACCCTGGTTTTTGATCCCCGGGTTGAGCTACACCCTCGAGCTTCGCAGGAAACCCGCTCCGAACCGGAAATGGCTTATGGAGGTCCTGCTTCAGGGGGAGCCGTTGGCCCGATTCACGACCCTCGCTCGAGAGAAGAGGATGGCGATTCAATTGCAGGCCGCTGGAGGTTTGATCCTGTCTCGAATGATCTTCGAGGGAAAAGAGGAGAAAAAATGAGCTGGGTGTTCGGTTCTCTTACCTCCCTCTTCAGCCTGGTTCTGGGGCTGTCTACTCCTTTCACCCAGGGTCAAGTGGACATGGACGCGGGCTTTCCCCTGCGCCTTGCCAAGAACTTCGCCAAGGGATTCCAGGGGAGGGAGAGACGGATCCAGGAACAAAAGGCTCGCAAGGACCTGGAGCGATGGTTCCAAAAGCGCCAATTCCCGCTTTCTCCGGACCCGGATGCGCTGGCTGTCCTCCCACCCTCTCCCCTTGTCCTGGATGGAGTTCCCGACCTCCTAGAAGCGGTCGATCTCCTTCGCCTCAAGAACCGTGGAGAGCGTCTCCCCATTCGGGTGGAGCCTGGGCTTGCTCTCCCGAATTCCTGGGCCCGGAAGCGCCCTTGGTTTCCGGGGGGCAGCTGGTGGTTCGAGGATCTCCTCCCCGAATCCCCTCTTCCACGAAACCAGCTGGTGCGCCTGGTGCCCCGAGCTTTGATCCTTTCCCGTTCGAAGGCGGTTTCCTCCCTTGCGGGTTTTTTTGCCAGGACCTTTCTTCTTTTCATCCAACCTGGATTGAGAAAAGGCGTCCGGGACCGGGCAGCCATCGAATTGGCCGCGCTTGGAGTCCTCGACTGGGAACGCCACCTTCTTCCCCTGGAGAAGAGCCGTCCAGATCTCAAGGAAGCCCTTGAACTCTTTCGGGCAGTCTCGTATGCCCTCGGGGACAGTCGCGGGATGGAGGGACTCCCCTTTGAGGCTTGGTTCCACCGCTTCACTCAAACCCGGGGCGCTCCCGCCTTGTATTTGGGCCTTGCTTTGAGGAGGGCCTTGCAACTGGGCGAGCTTCGGCTCCAAATCCGTCCTCGTCGGGCGGGCTGGGCCAAGATCCTCGCTGGACTTCCTCCCGGGGAACTGGCTCCCAAGTTTGAATCCTTGTTGGTAGAGGGTCTCCCGCCGGAGGTGGAAACCTGCCTGGTCCTCGCCCTTTCCCGTGAGGGAGGCGCGCTTTCCAAGAGGATGACACAGTTGGCCATGGACCGCTGCTTTGGGGTTTCCAAACCGCCTCTGGGAAACAAGGGAAACCGGAGGGTCGCCGCCTGGCTCCTCCTGTTGTTGAGGAGGAACCCAGAGGCCTTGCGGGGGAGGGGCTCGGAGGTTTGGGCTCCCGACGTATGTGGGGAGGATCTTCGCCGGGGGAGACTCTTCGGCCGCAACCTGAGTCGCTTGGGCCGAAAGGAGAGCCTGGCGATTTTGGGCGCACTTTCCCGCCGGATGGAGTTGAGTGGGGGGGATTTGGGTCTTCTCAGCGCCATGGATTCTTTGGGAACTCCCGGCTTGGGCCTGGAGCTGCCCGACTTGATTCAAGCCTACCGTGCCAAGGAAACCACCCCAGTGGGGCGGGTGCTTTTGGATCTTGGAATCGGGGAGGTCCGGAATCCATCCCTTCCCGCCCGGCCAACCCGTGCTTTCCTCAAAAAAGCCTTCCAGCGCCTCCTTCAATACCAGGCTTCCCCTCTCCCCAAGCCCAAGGGTTGGGAGAACGCTCTAGGAAAGGCCCTGGGGAATCTTTTGGTCCTTCTTCCCCAAACTTCCCTGGGCCGTTCCAGTTCCCATTGGCTCGCCAGCTGGGTTCAGGACAAAAAGATGCACGAGGTGGGAATGAAAGCCTTTGAGGTCGCAATCAAAACTCGGAGCAGTTTGTTCCGGGATAGCCTCGGGCGCTTGGACCAGGGCCGAACTGGGAGGATGGAAGCTCTCCGTATCCTGAGGCGTTGGAACCGCCTGGCTCTCCGAAATCCCCTTCCATCGGGGGGTTCTCTCTGGTTTCCTCTCGATCCCCTCTTGGGCGAACGGGAGCTTGAGTTTGATCTCCCCCTAAACCGAAGGTAGCTTGCAGGGTATGCCCATGGCATTCGAGAACTCGGAAACTCGGATCCTGGGGGTTCCCACGGAGGAGAGGCCTCCTGATGTCGAACAAGAAAAAAGGAAAGCCCGAAAGGGGCGGCGAATTCGAACTGGATGGGGAAGAGACCTTTGTCCTTTTGGACCGGGTCGTGGATCCCTACTTGGTTCTTTTTCACAACCCCTCCGGATTTCGGGCAGAGCAGTACCGGGCGCTCAGGAACAAGCTGATTTTTCTCAATCCCGAGGGACTGTCCCGGAGCCTGGTCGTGACCTCGGCCATTAAGGAGGAAGGGAAGTCCACGACCCTCTTGAATCTGGGGCTGGCCTTCGCCGAGCTGGAGGGCCAGAGCGCAATCATCCTCGATTTCGACCTGAGGCTTCCTTCGGTGGAGCGGCTTCTGGGGCTCAACCCCGAACCGGGGCTGACCGACCTGATGCTCGGGCGAATCCCGCTTCGCTCTGCGATTCGAAACGCGGGGAAGCCAGGGCTGGATTTCATCGGCGCCGGTTTGCAGAAGGTGCATCCTGCGGAGTTCCTCAGCTCCGGCAAGGTCGAAGAACTCCTCTCCACCTTGAAGGAAGAATACAACTATGTCCTGATTGACAGCCCTCCCGCCCTGCCCTTCACGGACGCCGGGATCTTGAGTGCCAAGGCCGACGGCACCCTTTTGGTGGTGAAATTGGAAGTTTCTTCCAAAAAATTGACCAAAATGGCGCTTCAGAATCTTCAGGAGCTGGGTGGAAATGTCCTTGGCACCTTTGTTTTAGGGATCCGGGGAGCGGATCCTTCCACGGATCCTCGCTATGGGTATCCTGAGACCCAATGGCCCGAGGCATAAAGAAAAAGATCCAGCAGGCGGTTCGCAAGCTCAGCTACCGGACCACCGTAGATCAGCTCAAGAAAAAGGGGATCAACCGTGTCAATGTGGTCGGAATCGATCGCATCTCTGCCTTGATCGAAACCGCTGTCCACCGGACCCTCAAGGCGAGGATGGCCCTCGGTTTTGACCCCGATCTTACGCATGGCGAGATCGCCAATGAAACACGGGCCGAATTCCTCAGACTCCTCAGAAACAAGGAATCCCTCAAAAAAGTCCAAAAGGAGACAGAGGAGGAGAAGGAAAGCCTCAAATCCCAGGTGGGGAAGCTTCAAGAAGAACTCCAGACTCTTCAACGCGAGATCGAAGAAAAGCGCCAGCGCTTTGTTCGAGAAGAGCGTGTCCGCACAGCTGCCGAAGATGAGGCCTTGGTCCAGGCTGTTCAGGAACTCCTAGGGAAGATCGACAGTGGGACCGGGAAGGCGGCTGAAATTCAGGAGGAACTCCTGGCCCTATTCCTAGGTCGCCTGGAGGAGGAGCGCAAGCGGGTTCGGGCCCAAAAGGAACAAGAACTCCGCAAAGAAGTGGATCTCCTCAATCGGCGCCTTCACAAAGTGACCCAAACCCTGGACCAGACCGAAGGAAGGCTCCAACAGGCTCTGAGCGGACAGGTGGAGGATTTGGGAGTTTCGTCCATCTACAAAGAAGTCCAGGGCCTTTCAAGCAGTGATCCGGAATTCAAAAAGAAGAAAAGCCTGATGACATCCATTTTCGAAGCCAACCTCGAGTTGCAAAAGGGCAGTTCGTCCGCATGATTTCTTCCCCACTTATGAGACATGGGTGAGACATGGGGGCGGGGGAGCCTGAACACAATTCAATTCATTGTAGAAACAACGATGTTCCACATGACCGGAGATTTGAGATGACTGATGAGCAAATGAGCGCAAACCCTGAATCCCAAGCCCAATCGGGGGGAAGTGACTCTGAAAAGAAGCATGGCGTCCTGTACATCGGGGTCGACCTGGGAACATCGAGGACCTCCATCTCCGCTAGCAATGGTGTGCGCGAGACCGTTGCTTCGGCCGTGGGTTACCCCAAGGATGTTGTGGCCATGAAGTTGCTGGGCAAGGAGGTCCTCTTTGGCGACGAAGCCTTGCAAAAGCGCCTGTCCCTGAACCTGTATAAGCCCCTGGAGCACGGCGTCCTCAAGTCTGGAGATGGGGAAGACAGCGAAGGGAACCTTCGGGCGGCCAAAGACCTTCTCAAAGAGGCGATCCGCCTTGCCAAGGCAAGGAAAGATGAACTCGTATATGCGGTGATCGGGGCACCTGCCCAAGCCAGCATTCACAACAAGAAGGCCATTATCGAAGCCGCGCGGGAATCCGTGGATTCGGTCATGCTCTGTTCGGAGCCCTTCGCCGTCGCCTATGGGCTGGATTGGCTCGAAGATGTTCTTGTGATCGATATCGGTGCTGGTACCACCGACCTATGTCGCATGCACGGGACCATGCCGGAAGACGCAGATCAAATTACCTTGAACTATGCCGGTGACTATCTGGACCGCGAACTGTTCAAGGCATTCCAAGAAGCTTGTACAGGAGCCGATTTCACCATCAATATGGTCAAGGAGATCAAAGAGAAATACGCCTATGTTTCAGGATCTTCCGAAACCATTACGGTCCATTTTCCCGTTGCAGGAAAGCCCACACCTTTTGAGGTCACCGAGGTAGTCAAGAACACCTGCAAAAAAATCATCCCACCCATCGTAGAGGCCCTTGGATCCTTGGTGGCCAGCTTTGACCCGGAGTTCCAGGAACGGCTCAAGGGGCGGGTCCTTCTCGCGGGCGGGGGGTCCCTTATCCGGGGGCTCGACCGAGCTATCGAGGATGAGATGCGCGAGAAGCTTGGATCAGGCCGAGTTGTAAGGATCGAAGAGCCCATCTACGGAGGAGCGAACGGGGCCCTGAAAATCGCTCATGACATGCCTGAGGATTTCTGGGAGAAGCTCAAGTAGAGGTTTCCGGATCCAACCCGACCTACCCTTGGGGTTTCCCCTACCCATGGGGTCGCCCCGGAAGAAAAACGCGGGGCATCCCCTTAGCGGGTAAACTCGATGGGAAACCAGGTGTTTCCGTCGAGGCCGGTGTACTCCCCCTTATGATCCGCCTTCGAACTAGGTCGCCGAAGACCCGCCCGGGGGAGGGGAAAGGAATGGAGTCCTTCGTAAGGGTGGACCATGTTCCTGGTTTGACGGCTACCCGAACCGGGGTGGTAGAAGAAGGCGGCAAAGCCCTCCCTCCCTCGTCTTTCCGGCCAAGCGTAGATTCCAAGCCCAAGACGACCTTCCTCTTGGAGGAGGGCATGGAGAAAGAAGTAGGTTTTTTGCTTCAGGATGCCCGAAGGGAAGGCTTGGAGATCCGGATCGTTCACAATCTCCTTCCAGTAGGCAGGGAAGGCTTTCCCAAAGCGGGAAACGCGAAGGAGGGAGGATAGACGCTTCAAACGTATTCGTGGTCGGCGGGGATCGAGGCCCTTGAGTTCCCTTGCGCTTGAGATCCAGAGTTTGTTCCCAGTCCGTTCTTTTGCGCACCAAAGGGCACCTACCCCCTTCCCTAGCGCAGGGAGGGAGAGGCCGTAGTGAAAATCCAAGTCCTGCAGAACAGGAATGAAGGGAAGGGGGATCCCTGTCTCCTCTTTTTCTATCAACTGGTAACGCCGATCTTCCAGGAGCGAATCGACAAAACCTCCAAAGGCTTCATGGAGATCTTTGCGATTCAAGGAGTTGATCCAGGTTTCCAGGGACTGGGTGGCTTCCAACTCTTTTTTTGCCGCTGCGATCCCCAACTCCAGGGGGTGGAAGCTCAAATAGAGCAGGATACCAAAAGAAAGGAGAACCAGGAGGTCTCCGAGTCCCCATCGAAAGGGGAAGAATCTTCTTTCACCATCCTTCATGTGCTTGTTTGGTATTTTCCCTATTGTGGGGGAGATTAACAGGCGATCTGGGAAAAGGAATCCGAAAAGAGAATGAACAAAACGCTCCGAGGATTTGAATCCACCTTGGCATCCCTCCCCTAGGAGCTCTTCACTTTACTGGAACGATTTCATGAACAGGACCAAACCGGTTGCCGCAACAGCATCGGTCAGCACGCTAAGCGAAGATGCCGCAGACGGTGAGCTGCGCACGCTGGGCGTGGAGCGGCTGCAAC
>DROQ01000041.1 GCA_011321845.1 Planctomycetota bacterium
CTCCAGCTTTGCTCCAGTCGCTCCTATCCCCATTGCCTGAAGCTTTCTGAGGATCGCTGCATCTAAAAAAGATTTTTGGTCTACCGGCGGAAGCATCCCCCTCTTGGGTGGACCCATTTTTTTCTGGAGACCCGCAATCATTTCCTGGTATTCATCTCGATCCAGAGTCAACACCGCTTGGTCAGCAGAAATCTTCAGTTCCTTCCATTTGAGCCTGAAATACCCTCTGAAGAGAGCAAAGACCTGGTCTCCTCGTGTCAGGATTTCGAAATGTCCATATTTTAAGCTAGCTCCATCCAAACTTTTCCCCAGACGGAAGCCCACCGACTGAGCACCGAGAGGAAAAAGGAAGAGGCTCCCAAACACCCCCCCCAGCAAACAACGCCTTCCTGGCCAGGGTGTTCCCCTTGATAAAAAACTCATCGCCGGAGCTCCATTAGGCCACCACTGGAATTCGCACCTTCCAAAGAACCAAAGCCTCCTCGGATTTCGAAATCCCGAAGGCTCACAGATAGATGGGGAGAACTTTTCCAGATGAGACCCGGTCCGGCTTGAAATATGACCTGCCCCTTCCTCTTGGCTTCGAGGGAAATCCACTGGGTTTTTGCATCATAGATGAGGCGCTCTCCTTCAGCGGAGATCCCATTCCCTTTTGCAACAACGCCTCCCGATGCCTCGATTCGAGCGAGATTGAGGGGAGCTTTCCATGGATTCCTTCGGGGCCGGACAGGATCCAGCTCCTCCAACCGAGCAAATAACCCTTGGGTGCAAGAGAGCCTGAACCCATTCGCCTCAACCGGGATCTTCCGCAGAGTCACAGGACCTGGTACACGAAAACTTCCATTCCCAGCACTTTCTCTTTTGAAAAAAATCTTTCCCTCCTTTGCGATAACTTCCAAGCCCTCCTTTTTCCCCTCCCATTTGAAGATAGGAGGAATGAGCCCAGCCCCCATAAGCTCCACCTTCTTCCCCATTGAAATGAACCTGGCTTTTTTTCCTTCGAAGACGAGCCTACCTTTTTTGTCTTGTTCAAGGAGGGCCTTGAGGCCATGGGATCCAACTCCCTGGAGAGAGAGAAAGGATCCGTCCAGAGTAGAAACTCCCTCCTCAGCCAGGCAATGCAAAAGAAGGTTCGAGCCGGATTCCGATTTTTTGAAATCCAGTTCCACATTCCCATTCGCTTCGATACGCCCCTCTCCAAGCATCCACTTTCCCAGGAATACCCCCAAAGGCCCCAGAGAGGCTCGAGCAAGTTCGGCTTGGAAAAAGTGGGGAAGAGGAGCAGGAAAAAAACGTTGCTCGTCACTATTCAAGGAAAGACGAGTTTTTCCGCGAGGGCCACGCACTCGAGTTCGAACGTTTCCTTTTACCAGGACAGGGATTCTCCATTCATCGAACATTCGGAGGGGGCGAATAAGGATTTGGTCCCCAAGAGTCTCTTGTACTCCTCCCTGGGAATCCCGGCGAGAAGCACGTGCTTTGCGCTGGCCTCCCTTCAAGAGGATCTCCTCATTTCGGAGCAGGCGCAGCAATTCTCCCTCGGCGTGGACCCCCCCCCAATCGAAACGAAGCTCTCGACCATGAAACCTCAATTCAGGAACTTTACTTGGTGAAGTCCGCACCAGGGCTTGTCGGATCCCCCTCACCTGCGCCTGGTCTTGCCCCATACGGACCCAAGCCTTCAGCTCCCCCCCCTTGGACGAAGAAAACTGAACCCCCCCTTCGGAGAAGCTCCATCCAGCCCCCTCTCCACTTCCCCTTGCTTTCACAGAGACTTTGCCTTTTCCTTCGAGATGGAGAGAACCCCGATCTAAAAAAAATCTGCCGCCCTTTTCTCCCAAGCCTGCAGCAAAACCTTTTCCCAAGGGTTCGACAGCCAAGCCACCACTGACCCTTAGGGAGACCGGCTCTTCTTTGGTCCCACCCACCGCGACCACATCTCCAGGAGCCATGGCAAAAAACAGGGAAGGCCTACCAAAACCGTCTCGAAAGAAGAGTCGGAGACCCTCCGCGCTCACCACGCTTTGGATAAGGGAACCCGTAGTAGGTCTAAAGACGGATCTACCAGAGACCACAACAACATTCTGTGGCCAGATGTCAAAGCCCATCCCGAAAGCAACTCTGGTTCCAGGAAAGGTCTCTAAAAACATGGATCCAGGTCGGGACCAACGAAGGGACTCAGCTCCAGAGAGGGTCCCAATTCTTAAACCATTTTGATCGGAAAAATGGAGGAGGGGTTTACCCTCAGCAACGAGTTCCAAGACACCTCCAGAAGGTGATATGGCGACTCCCAAATGATCCCCCTTGAGCTCCTGACCCGAGACATGCAACCTGGCTTGCAATTTTCCCTTGCCATGAAATCGGAACTCCGTCCAAGCAAAGGACAATTCCTGGGCAGCAACCCCAGGGATAAACCCTCGGCTTAAAAGCCCCGTAAAACGCTCCCCTTCGCCCTGGATTCCCCGAATCCCCAGAACGCCTTTTTGACCATCAGGGCTCTTGAGCCGAACTTGGTGGTCCACCTCGAGAAGGATCCTGTCTTCGCCAATGCGCCGGATACGCAGAGGTCCTTTGGCTGTTAAAAAGGGCTCGTCTCCTTTCGCTTCCCCATCAAAGATTTCAATTTCTTCCAGAATCCTGAGATCCAAAGCCTTGGTCTCGCCACCACCCTCCACTTGATCCACATCGAGCTTCAAGCCTCTTCCCCGAACCTTGAACTGTTTTCCCTGAGTCACCAGGCGGATTTCGACCTTCTCCCTTGGGTTCGGAGTCCAAGTCGAGAAGCCACTTGACCGGATTCTCCCCTTTAACTCCCCTGCGGAAAGCCCAAGGGCAAAGCCCCGGTCCTTCCCCCCACCCCGGGCATTCATGACAAATCCGAAAGCATGGATTTCAGATTCCCTGTCAATGGACTGTTTTCCTCCTCCACCAAGCTGCATTTTGATGTTTAGGCGATCCGCTGTCCCTTGGATCTTGGGCTTCCCCTTGAGATGAGAACCTTCTCCATTCTCACGTAGATGGAAAATGTAGGTTGCCCGGATTAAATCGTATGTGCCATCCGAACGAGGCTCGCTATCTTCCCAATCGAGGCGAAACTCGTTTTTGGAATTTTCGGCCGCATAATCAACAAGAGAGCCCGGTCCTCGTGCCACAACCCCCACATTTTGGCCTACTTGAGAAGGGCCATCTCTCCCACTCATTTTGACTTTGAGGCCAGAATCTCCTCCAGAACCCTGGACCTCCTTCACGTCTTTTTTTTCTAGCTGAAAAAGGCTGGGGTTCCCCGTAACAAAAAGAAGAAGCCCAACTCCCCCCCCAAAAAGGAAGACGAACAATAGGAACCGACGTAACATCAGGCTCCACCTCCCCTTTGTCCACCATCGGACTTAGTGGGCTGCCCAGGAAAAGGCTGGCCATCCACTGCCAGGATCTTCTGGAAGAGCCCCTTGGCAACCAGGAGAATTTCGACCATCTCCCGAACAGCCCCCTCCCCCCCTGGAGCCTTGGTCACCAGATCGCAAACAGCCTTAACCTCGGGACGTCCCTGTGGAACAGTTACAGCAATTCCAGCAGCCCGAAGGACCGGAAGATCAAGGAGATCATCCCCCATATAGAGACTCTCTTCTGGATGGATCCCTCGCCGCCGCAAAATCTCCTCAAAGGTCTCCAGCTTGGTTTTCAGACCCAAATGAACTTCATCGATCTTCAAGCTTGCCGCCCTTGCCCGGACTGCCGGGCTATCCCTCCCCGAGAGTAAGGCGGAACAAAACCCCAATCTCCTCCAATAAACCAGGCCACTTCCATCATGAACATGAAAGATCTTTGTCTCCCTTCCTTCGGAGTCGAAGTAGAGCTTGCCGTCCGTAAGAACACCATCCACGTCCAGAACCAAAAGACGGACTTTTTTCAAACGCTCCTGCAAATCGGGATCCATTTCCGAGGCTCCGCCTTCCTTGGTCATACCCTCCTCTCCTCCTCTGAGAATCTCTCAGAATCAGGGTGCACCTCGAAATCAGGGTGCAATTTTAAGCTCCAACAGATCCTGGACATCCAGGATTCCCACTGCCTTTCCGTCCCCATCCACGACAGGAAGCTGATCCACCCGGTTCTCTTTGAGTTGATTGAAAGCTTCAGCTGCCAGTCTGTCCTTGGATATTTTGCGAGGGGAAGAGGTCATTACTGATTCAATTTTTTGATCCAGGAGACCCTCGATCCCTTTCTCGAGACAACGCCTCAGATCCCCATCCGTAAAGATCCCAACCAAGCGCTGTTCCTTGTCCACCACCAGGGCGGCACCAGGCCGTCCTGGAGTTTTGGTCATGACATAGAGCGTTTCCCTAAGAGAAGCGCCAAGACGAACAAGGGGATTCCGCTCCCCTTTGCGCATGATTTCTTCGACTCTCAGGAGGCGGCGCCCCAGAGAACCAGCCGGATGAAAGCGGGCAAATTCCTCCGGGCCAAAATCCCGCCCTTCCTGAACAACCAGGGCCAAAGCATCGCCAAGAGCAAGCATCGCGACCGTGGAAGCCGAAGGGGCAAGGCCATGTTCTCCCGCTTCATCGATTGGACCCATCTCCAAAACGAGGTCCGCAAGCTGCCCCAGGGTGGATTGTTTGGACTCTGTAATCGCGAGGATGGAAACCCCGGAGGCCTTGACTACCGGCAGAAACCGCAGTAACTCTTCGGTCTCTCCGGATTTGGAAAAAGCAAGAACCAGATCCCCTTGAACCACTCTCCCAAGGTCCCCGTGGACCGCCTCCGCTGGATGAAGGAAAATTGAAGGAGTACCAGTACTTGCCAAGGTGGCGGAAACTTTGCGGGCAATGAGGCCGGCTTTTCCCATTCCACTCAACACTACATTCCCGGATGTCCCGAGAATAAGATCCACTGCCTGGGCAAAGCCCACCCCGATTCGAGGTCTCAACCCCTCGAGAGCCTTGATTTCCTGTTCGAGGATTCGGAGCCCAGCCCGTATCGAAGCCTCAGGATCTCCTTCCTCCGCCCGGGATGACCCCCTTTTCGCGTTCATAGGTTGAAGTATAGCCAGAGAGTCGGAAATCAAGCATCAAGAACTACCATTGGGTCCGAAAAGGACTAGTTCAAGATATGAACCGCCATTTTATGAACATTCTCCGCTGCTTCCATGATCGCCTCGGGAAGAGTCGGATGAGCGTGGATCGTCATCGCAATGTCTTCGGCCGTCAAGCCTGCTTCGAGTGCGAGTGTACCCTCCCCAATCAACTCGGTGACCTCGGGACCAATCATGTGTACACCGAGAACCTTGTCTGTTTGCTTGTCGGTAATAATCTTCACCCAGCCCTCCGGTTCCATCAGGGAGAGGGCGCGCCCCGAAGCACGAAAAGGAAACTTGCCAACTCCGATCTCGAAACCTTGCTCCTTGGCTTCTTCCTCCGTCAATCCGACAGTTGCGATTTCGGGATCGGTAAAAACAACTCCTGGTATACCAACAGGATCAAAAGCTGCCCCGGCATCTCCCGCAATCGATGCCGCAGCGACCAGGCCTTCGGCTGAACCCTTGTGGGCCAGCATCGGCTGCCCTGTAATGTCTCCAATCGCATAAATCGAGGGAACATTGGTCCGTTGCCTTAAATCCACACTGACAAAACCCCGGTCGCTAACCTCGACCCCAACCTCCTCCAACCCCAAACCATGCCCGTTTGGTGCCCGTCCGACAGAAGAGAGAATAGCATCACAAACAAACTCTTCTACTTTGCCATCTCCCACATCCACTTGCACAGAAAGGGCACCATCCTTCTCCGAGTACCCCATGGCCTTTGCACCCAGATGGACAGGGATTTTCTTCTTTTTTAGGGATCGTCCCATCTCCTTGCTCAACTCCCCGTCCAAACCTGGCAGAACGCGGTCCATGAATTCCACTACGCGAAGCTCAGCACCCAAGGCATGGTACACGAGGCCAAGCTCCAGCCCAATGACGCCTCCTCCTATCACCAAAAGCCGCTTTGGGAATTGCTTGGGAGCGAGGGCATGCGTGGAGGACCAGACATGCTTTCCATCAAAGGCAAAGCCTGGAATCTCAATGGGACGCGAACCAGTAGCAACGACGATATTTTTCGTTTCGAGGACTTGGGCTTCAGGCCCTTGAACCTCCACCTTGTGGGGAGTGGCTACTTTTCCAAAACCCCGAACAATGGTGACTCCGTTCTTTTCCAGGAGGACCTTTACTCCTCCCGTCAGTTGCTGAACGATACTGTCCTTCCAGCCGATCATTTTTACCAGATCCACCTTGGGTTCCCCCACATCGATTCCCATTTTATGGGCTTCTCTGGACTTCTTGACGAACCGGGATGCCGCGATCAGGGCTTTGGAGGGGATACAGCCCACGTTTAGGCAGACTCCACCCAGGTCCCTGCCCTCGACAATGGCAGTTTTCATCCCCAACTGGGCAAGACGGATGGCACAGACATAGCCAGCTGGGCCGGCTCCAAGAACAACAGCGTCGTAGTTCATGCTTTCACCAAGGAGATGCATTGCACCTCAAGTAAGGGGGGATCGAGCCTTCTCGAACTCCTCCAGAAGTCGAAGATCAGGAGCTTCGAAAACATCCTCAATCATGGTTTTTGAGTCCACAGGTGAAGCCGCTTCCGCTTCACGAATTGCTTTATTCACCTCTCCGGCAATCTCATCCAGGAGATCTGCCTCCTTTCGATCATCCCAGAGCCCTTTGGATTCTAAAAAGGCCCGGTAGCGAACAACAGGCTCTTTGGTCTCCCACTCCTTCACCAAGGCTTCGTCTCTATAGCGCGTGGGATCATCCGAAGAGCTGTGACCCAGGAGTCGGAAAGTAAGAGCTTCTACAAGAGTGGGACCTTCCCCAGCCCGCGCACGCTCCAAGGCCGCCGAAACCACCTCGAAAACGGCCAATGGGTCATTCCCATCAACTAGTATCCCTGGAATACCATAAGCCTTTGCTTTTGTGGCGATGCTTTTCGAGGCAGTCTGTTTTTCGAATGGGACAGAAATCGACCATTGGTTGTTCTGGCAGATAAACACTACTGGAACCTTGAAGACTGCGGCAAAATTAAGCCCTGCATGGAAATCGTTGGAACTCGTCGCCCCATCACCCATAAACCCGAGGACGGCTTCGTCGGTTTTTCGGTATTTTGCTGCCATCCCCACTCCAGTGGCATGAGAGATTTGTGTGCCAATGACCGAAGACATGGACACATATTTTCCTTTTCTCCAAGTATAATGGCAGGGCATTTGCCGCCCCTTGCAGAGATCCAGGCTGTTGCCTATCAACTGAGCGATTGCCAGCTTAAGAGGAAGTCCTCGCATAAGGGCAATGGCTCCTTCTCGAAGTGCAGGCAAAATCCAATCCTGCTCTCTGGCAGCTTTCGCACAACCGACAACCGTCCCCTCCTGACCCTTGACAGGACCGTAAAAGCCGATTCGACCTTGGCGCTGTAAGGCCAGCATTCGCTGGTCGAAAACACGAATCTTTTGCATTTCCCGATAGAAATCGATGAACTCCTCATCGCTCAATTTGGGCAGACGCCCTCGAAGGGCTTTGCCATTGTCATCAAGAATATGAATCGGTTTTTCGGTCATTTGGAAATGCTTCCGTTCCCGCAGATTGGAGGA
>DROQ01000042.1 GCA_011321845.1 Planctomycetota bacterium
CTCTCCGACCCACTCCCTGAGTCCGGGATGCAAGGAGAAAGAGGAGCGACGCCCTCTTTCTCCGGGCGCAACAGTCCAGGGCGCCAACTACGCCTTTCCCAGGGGACAGAAGGAGGCGGCAATACTCAGGCTGCCCCCCCGCGCATCTTGCTGCGAGGACGCCTCATGGGAATGGACAAGGGGCTCGGACCTCTAGGCAATCTCTCCCTCAGGATCCATCTGGACGGAAAGGAATACAGGATTCGAACCGGGAAGGACGGAAGATTCGAACTCCGGGCCGGGGAAACACCCGGATGGACCTCCCTCCTCATGGAACTCCCCCGGGAAGAATACTTTTTCCCCTTGGCTGGAATCGATTGGGTGGATGGCCCTGCCTATCTCGCTCCCCTCCTCGCCAAGGCTCGGACCGGCCAAGAGCTTCGTCTCCCCCTTCTCCCCTGGGCCGAGGTCCGCGTCCGTCTCGAGGGACCGCGGGGCCTTCCCCTGGAACAGGCGAAACTCTTCGTCCGCCCCCAGGCAAGCCCCGCCTCCCTGGGAAAAGAAGCATACCGCCTCCCAGGCCGGCATGGTATCCAGGACCCGCCCCTCGGGCCGGGTATCGGACAGACCCTGGCCCCAGGCCTTTTTCTCTGCCCAAAACTTCCCCCCCGCCTTCCTCTCCATCTCCTCGTCCTCTCCGCCGGAGGCTTGAGGGCGGAAACGGTCCTCCCCAACCTTTCTCCCGGGCAACGCTATGAAACGACCTTGCGCCTGCTTCCCAGCACACCTCCACCTGTGAAAAGGCTTTGGGTGGTAGACAGGAGAGGGAGGCCGATCTCGGGAGCCAAGGTTTGGCTCTACGACCAGGAAGAACGTTCCTTCGGGAGGCTCCTTCCTAAGCCATCCAAGGGGTACCCCTTTTCACCACCTGGAGGTGGGGGGCGCATCCGGGCCTGGGCGCCCGGGTACTTTCCGGGGGAACTGCCCTTCAGCAAGGGAAGGGACCTCCCCCCGAAACTCCAGCTCCAACTCAGGAGAGGGGGGAGGACCCTGAGGATCCAAGTCCAGAAAGGGGGGAAACCCCAGGAGGGTGTTCCACTCCATCTACGGGAACTCGGCGACAAGCCCTGGGCTCTCACATGGACTCTGGTCACCGATCCAAGAGGGATCGCGGCCCTCAGGGGACTCGAGGCCCCCTCCGGCCTTCTTCTCTTTTTCGGTAGCCGAGGAAGCCTGGACTTCGGTCTGGGGGAGAACCTAGTCCCGGACCCACCTCTCCTCGAAATCCAATCCTTGGATCATGTCCCCAGGATTGCCATCGAACAGGGTGCAAGGATCAAGGGAATCATCCGTGGGTTTCGAGGAGACCCCAGGGACCTCTCCCTGCAAGCCGTTTTTTCCGGATCCCACACCAAGGGGCCCTGGCGTCACCCGCTTTTCAACATTCCCCTCCGTGGACAAACAAGCAAGAAGGGTTTCAGCTTCTTCCAACAGGGGCTGCCAAGAGGGGAGTACCGTCTCCGATACCGAGGCCTTGACCTGGCCCGTTTCAACCTCAGGCCGGGAGAATCCCGGCTCGACCTGCGTTTCTCAATCAAGCAAGCCAAATGAGAAGCTTTGCGTCAGAAAGAGGACCTCGGTAAACCAGTCTTCGAAGACCTTGGCGTCCTCCAGGGCCAGACTCATCAGAGTCGGTCGGTCCGAGCGCAGGGGGAGGAAGGGGGGATACCCATGCGCCATCAAGAATTGGCCCGTAGCCAGGAGGGCCAAGACAGCGTTCTCACTCTCAAACGGGCTCAGCCGAAGGAACTGCCGGCACAGGGCGGCCCCCTGGAGGACCGGATGTTTCCCCTTAAAATCGGAATAAGGGGCGAGATAGGCGTTCCCCTCCCGAAAACGTGCCAGGAGCCTAGGGAGGAGCACCGGCCGGGGAGCCTCGAAGCCGTGTGGAAGGTCCCAGGCTCTCCCCTTGCGGAGACCGAGGATCCGATCCGGCAGTCCCTTCACAAGTCGTCTATAGTCCAGAAGCAAACTGGGTCCTGTTGGAAGAACCTTGCGCTCGGCGCGCTCTTCGACGAGGTCCAGGAGGAGATTCAGATTCCGGATCAAACCGAATTCGCGATGTTGCGGGAGGAAGCGGCCTGGTTTTCCCTGGAGGACCGCCTCCACATCCTGCTGGCTCAGACACCAGCCCCGCGCCCCCATCAGGGCTTGGATCCATCGATTCCGGCGAACCTGGTGGGCCATCCAGGGATCTTGTCCCCGAGGGCGTTCGATCGCTCGCTGGGCGAGCCCCAAATCGAGGGCTCCCAAGGGACCGATTTCTGTAATCCAGCCTTCCATTCTCATATTCCAAGGAAAGAATACTCCATTCCCAGAATCAGTCAGATTTCGAGATCATGGAGAACCCGGGTCGGCTCCCGGCAGCATGCTGAGGCCCCCGTCCCAAGGATAAAATAGGAGGGATCCCCTCCTCCAAAATCATGGCAAACCAAGAGCAGCTCCCCCCGACACAGGTCCCCCCGAAGAAAAAATCCAGGGTATTCAAGACCCTCCTCTATCTCTTCGTGACCTGCCTGGTCCTCATCACCATCACCATCATCCTGATCCCCTACGCCCTCTCCTCCGAGAAATCCAGGGAATGGATCCGTGGGAGTATGGAGGAAGAGCTGGGTGTCCCCGTAGAACTGCAACAACTGGACTTCAGTTGGGGAAAAGGCTTCCTCCTCAAGGGCCTGGCCATTCATCAGCCGGAGGGGTTCGGAAAGGACAGGGCGATCTCGGTAGGCGAGGTCCATGCGGACCTCTCGTTCAAGGCATTGGCCGGGATGAACCTGGACCTCCAAGTGCAAATCCTGGATCCAAAGATCCATATCGTTGTGAACAAGCAGGGGAAGTCCAACATCGAGGCCCTCTTCCCACCGCCGGCCTCCACAGCAAACAAAGGTCACAAGGTGACCGTCACCTACCCACCTGGGAGAAAGGATAGGGGACTGAGGTTCTCTCTTTTTCCCAAGGACACTCAGAACGAGTTGAAAAGGGTCAAGCTCCAATTCGCCATCCGCCGAGCCGAGATCCAAATCCAAGACCGGCAGGCCGGGTTGGAGCGCACCCTCTCGGATCTGGAGGTTCGAGTGGGCAATGGAGGCTATGGAGACCCCATTCGCATCTCCCTGGAAACCAAGATCCTCAACGAAAAAAAGGAAGAAGTCGGAAGCTTTGGGTTCACCGGCGAGGCTCCCATCCTCCCCGACCTGCCCATCCAATTGACGATGCGCAACTCCAACTTCGACCTTGCCACCCTCAAGGGCAGCATCGACAGCATGCTGGAGAGCCCCTTCAGCTCCTTCGAGGGGTCCCTGGATGGAAACCTAGGGGTTTATCTGCACCAGAACGACGGGGAGTTGGTCAAGGTCCGCTTGAACGGCGACATGGCGATCAAAAACCTCAAGATCGCCGAAGGGCCTCTGGGGAAGGGCAAGGGGATCTCCATCCCCAGCGGTGTCATCCGCCCCAGATTGGAGATCGACCCCGCGGACAAGAGCCTCTCGGCCGAGGGGACGATGGCCGATTTGGGTTTCCTTCAGATCCAGTCCCTGCCCGAACTCCCGGCCCGCGCGCTCTTGGGCAAAGAAAAAGACCTGGGGAGCGCGATCGGCCTGCAAATCACCATTGATCTCGACCAGCTCGCAGGTCAAAAAGGTCTGCTCCCCCAGGGTTCATGGAACGGCAAAATCATCACTTCCCTCGCCGCCTTTCTTGCACCGGGCTGGGAAGAAGCCAAAACCCTTCCTCTCAGGCTGGAGGTCCGGGGGGAGCAGCTCAAGATCCGGGGGCCTTTCCTGCCCGAGGGGTGGACCCCTCCTCGGACCTTCGTCCTGGAAGGGGAGAGCCAGTACAACTGGGGCAGTCCCGAAAACTCTTGTCAGCTTCGTGCGAGCGCGGAAGGACTGGGGCTCCTGGCCAAGTGTCAGCTCCATAAGGAAGGGGAATTCTCCGGGGAAATGGAAACACACTTCGAAACAGAGCGCTCCAAAGCCCTCTGGAAACCCCTCGTCCCCCAAGGCATGGAACTCAAGGGGATCGGGCGCTGGGCTGGAGTCTTCCATGGGAAGATGGGACCAGACTTGTTGAAATCCCTGGAGGTCCAAGGAGTCCTCTCCGCTCCCCGGCTGAACTACCTGGGGAACGACCTCGAGCCTCTCCGCCAGAAAATCGAACTCAAGGATGGCGAGTTGGCCCTGTCCCCCCAGGAGGCCTCCAAACTCAATGGAGGGAAATTCAGTTTCAGCGCAAGCGCCCCCATCGGCTCAGAAGACAAACCCGTTTCCTTCAAGCTGGGCTGGTTGGGGGGCAAGGCGGGCGGGGGGGTGATCCCTGTCCTGCGCTACGCCTTTCCTCTGCTCGCGGGGATTCCCCTGGACGATCTGAGCAAGATTTCGGGGGTGGACTTTTCTTCCATCGCCTCCATCCAGCTGGAAGGCAAAGGTCCTCTCCCCAAAAACGCCATGGACCTGAATCGATGGAATGGGAAGGGTAGCATCCACTTGAGCAAAGGCGGCTTTCAACCCAGCAAACAGCTCCAGGGTTTACTCAAACTCCTCGGACAAAAGAGTCGAATCACCTTCAACGACGCGGTCGCCAAGTTCGAGATCAAAGACGGCAAGCTTGCAACCCATGATCTCAAAATCGGTGGGAAGGATGGGATCATCCTCCTGAAGGGGTGGACAAGCCTTGGAGGCACCCTCAACTACCAAATCGACTTGACGGACATCTTCAAGAAAAGCAAGAGGGGCCGGCAGATCCTCAAAGCTCGGGGCGACAAACCGATCCAGGTGCAGATGACCGGCTCGCTGACCTCCCCTACCCTGCAGGCGGAGAATTTCGTCCAGAAGTTTCTCGAGGAAGGTCTCCAGAACGCCGCAAGGGGTTTTCTCCAAGGGCTCGGTAGGGGGAAATCTCCCGGCAAAGCGCTCAAGGATCTCCTGAAAGGATTGAAACGCAGATAAGGCGCGGAGGTGGTTGATGCTTTGCTCTCTCCTCTTGCCCCCCCTGATGGGGGCATCCCTCCTCCTACCGCAACAAAAAGGGTCCGCAGGCTGGAAGGCCGAAGTGCTCAAGACTCTGGCCAAGTCAGGACTCCATGAAAAGGACCTGGGATACCGCCCCAAAAGCTGGTGGACGGCTTTTCCCAGAATGGAGCAGACTCCGTTCCTCCTCCCTCACTTCCGGGAGCTTTTTGCAAGCCCTCTGGATCTCCCCTTCTTCACAAGAGGTTTCGGCAAGGCCATCGAGCGTTTCCTTCCTCCCCAGGATCCGTCTTCCACAAAAAAACCGGGAGGCCGCCTGCGCCGCCTCCTCTACTACCTCGCGGTGGACCGGATGATCACGGGCTTTCGCACCTATTCGTCCAACCTCTTCCCTGAAACCCGCAGGGAGGATCCGCTCTTCCACGCCCTCCTCGAGGTGCAGCGCAGGGGAGGACAACCGACCCGGCTCATCAGCTTCGGCAAGGAAGCCGACTACCCCAATCTTCGAAAGCGCCTCAAGAAGGATCTGGCAAAGCTCCCAACCCCCTTGCGCCTCCCCTTGGCCCGTCTGATTCTGAACAGTCTCGACGCCCGGACCTGGGTCCAAAAGGCCCTGCGTAACGTCCCCAGGGGTTTGGCCTCCAGGATTCAAGCTCTGAACAACCTTGGTGAGAGCCAGGGGGATGGGAACGGTTTCTTCCCCGAGCTCGAGGACAGCTGGAAGCTGCTCGACTTCCACTCCATGGCCTACGCAGGGTTCAAGGCCTGCGACGCCCTGGAGCTTGCGGAGTCCGAGCTGATCCTGGCAATGAACAAGTTGGATCCGGGGCAAAAGGCGGCTCTTCGCCATTTCGGCTTTCGCTGGAACTCCCCCCTCGGTCCCATCCTGATCTCGGGCACAGACAAAGACACCCACCGCGTTCCCCACCCCTTTCTGGCTGTGGATCTAGGAGGAGACGACCAATGGCTCGCCTCGGTCGCGGCGGCCGGCCCGGAACGCCCCCTCAGCCTGCTCTTGGACCTGGGTGGAGCAGACAGGTACTCCTGCGATGAAAACCAGGGACCGAGTCAGGGGGTGGGCATTCTTGGTGTGGGAATCCTCATGGACTCCCAGGGCGACGACCATTACCAAATCGATTCCATGGGCCAGGGCTTTGGTCGGTTGGGGATCGGCATCCTCGCGGACCGACGAGGAAAGGACCGGTACCAAGCGCGCTTTTCCGCCCAGGGGGCGGGAGTGCTCGGGATCGGGCTTTGTCTCGACGGCGCGGGAAATGACAGCTACCGCCTCTTCTCGGATGGGCAGGGGATGGGCTTGTTGGGTGGCATCGGGGTCTTGGGAGACGCGGGAGGGAACGATGAGTACTACGCCGAGCCCAGCGCGGAGAAAACCGGAAGGGGAGATTACCATTCCAAGGGCGGAGTCTCCGTCAGCTTCGCCCAGGGCGCAGGAGGGGGACGCCGGGGCGATGGGAGTGACGGACACAGCTACGCGGGCGGACTGGGGGCCCTCCTGGATCTAAGCGGCGATGACCATTACAAAGCGGGCAATTTCTCCCTGGGGATCGGCTATTGGTTCGGCACCGGCCTGGTCTGGGACGGAGGGGGCGACGACGTCTACGAATCCTGCTACTTCACCCAAGCTTCGGGAGCACACTTCGCCCTCGGCGTCCTGGTGGACGAAGCGGGCAATGACAAGCACCGACTGGTCGGGACCTCAGGCGCGGGGATCGCCTTTGGCTGGGACCTGGTCTGCGCCCTCCTGCTCGACGTGGAAGGGGACGACAGCTACGAGGCCAAGATCATTTCCCTCGGCAGCGCCGAGGTCCGCTCCAACGCCTTCCTGATCGACTTGAAGGGAAAGGACCGCTACATCTTTGGAGTCAAGAAATCCCCCATCGGCTTAGGGGGAGTGGACAAGAGGAAAGAATATGGGGAGGTCCGCTTCTTCGCCCCTTACAACGGCCTGGTCTCCCAGGTCGGGCTCTTCCTGGACCTGGAAGGGAAGGACCAATACCTCAAGCAAAAGCCCAAGGACAGCCCCTTCCCCAAACGGGGAAACGGAGTCTTCCTCCAGGGTGGGAACCCCAAGACCCGCAACTATGCTCTCTTCGACGACCGCTAGAAGACCTTGGGGCCTTGCACCCAGCTTTGGTGCCTGGAACTACAAAAGGCGGTACCGTTCGGGGAGGATAGCGTCCAACCGACGCTTGACCTCGTCGGGAACCAGCTCCGGCGGGGTCATCAGAGAATGCTCCAGGATGTTCGCATAGGGCGTCTCCGGGGAACCCGGGATCTTGGCGGCAAGATTTCTCACAACCGTCTTGGCGGTCTCAACATTCTTCCGCAGGACTTCGAGGACCGAGCTGACATCCACATCCTCTTCCTCTTCGTGCCAGCAGTCATAATCTGTGGCGAGGGCCAGGGTCGAGTAACTCATGCCCGCCTCCCGAGCGAGCTTGGCCTCTTGGAGGTTGGTCATGCCGATCACCGTCACCCCCCAGCTCCGGTAGAGCAGAGATTCCGCTCGTGTAGAGAACTGGGGTCCCTCCATGCACAGATAGGTTCCCCCTCGATGCACCTTGGCCCCCGATTCTTGCGCGGCTTCATAAACCATCTCGGCCAATACAGCGCAGATGGGATCGGCAAAGTGCACATGTCCCACCAACCCATCCCCGAAAAAGGTGTCGGGACGATGCCGGGTCCGGTCGATGAACTGGTCCACCACCACCAGATCCCCCGGAACAATGTCCTCCCTCATGCTCCCCACCGCGGAGATCGCAAGGATGGCGTCCACCCCAAGCATCTTCATTGCATAGAGATTCGCCCGAAAGGGAAGCTCATTGGGTAGGAGGCGGTGCCCGGGACCATGGCGGGGAAGGAAGACTAGCTCCGTTTCTCCGATGCGCCCTTCCACCAAAGGACCGGAGGGAGGTCCAAAGGGCGTCTCCATTTCTCTTGTCTGGGCCTCGGCGAGGCCTTCGATCTCATAGAGTCCGCTTCCACCGATCACACCGAGCTTTTTCATGGCCTTCCCTGCTTCGAGTTGAAAAGGGGCCGTTTTAGCGAGGTATCCGCGACAATGAAAGCCAGTCTGACCGTTGCCCCCGACCCTTCAAGCTGCCAGAATCGCTCCCCGTTTTCGGTAGGGAGAGCTGCATGGATCAACTCACAGGCCGAAACCAGTGCCTGGAACAGGAGAAGTCCGGATGAAAGGGATCGAGGTCTATGACATAGGGAAATGGAGGTTCCGGGAAGACCTCGAGGTTCCGGAGCCCCAAAAGGGGGAAGCGCGGATCAAGGTCCTCGCCGCCGGAATCTGCGGAACGGATATCCACATCAACAACGGCGACCCCAGCCTCACCCATCTGCTCCGCATCCCTTTTATCCTGGGGCATGAATTCTGTGGATTGGTGGACCGGCTCGGCCCGGAGACGGAAGGACCCGAGACGGGAACCTATGTCTCCGCCGAAATGCACGAGTGGTGTGGGGATTGCCCCGCCTGTCTCTCGGGAGCCTTCCACGCTTGCCAAAATACCAAGATCCATGGATTGAACCTGGACGGCTGCTTCGCCGAGTATGTTGTTGTTCCCGTCCGCAACCTCGTCCTCCTCCCCAAAGATCTACCCGTTAAGGCCGGAGCCATCCTCGACCCTTTGGGGAACGCGGTCCACACCGCCCTCAAGGTCCCCCCCAAGGACAAGAACGTCGCTGTCATTGGATACGGCCCCATCGGAGCCATGTCGGTGGAGGTCCTCCTTTTCGAAGGGGCAAAAAACATTTGGATCACCGATGTCAACCCCAAGGCCCTCGAGCGGGCCAGGTCATGGGTCCAAAAGAAAGGTTGCCAAGACCGGGTTCGTGTCCTTTCCACCGCAGGAACCGAGCGAGAGAAGACGATCCAATCCATCCTCGAGGATTCCCAGGGAGGAGTGGATGTGGTCTTGGAGATCTCCGGACACCCCAACGGGATCAACGATGGGCTCAAAATCGTGCGAGCGGCCGGAGACTACGTCCAGTTGGGCCTCCCGAGCGGAGAAGTCACCATCCATGACTTCGGCCCCAACATCGTTTTCAAGGGGATCCGCATCCACGCCATCATCGGGAGAGAGGTCTTTGCCACCTGGGAAAAGATGTTGGAACTCCACCAACGTGGATTTGACATCGCCGGGATGGTCACCGGCGAATATCCCATTGAAGAATTTGGAACGGCGCTGAATCGTTTCATCGAGGGAGAAGAACAAAAAGTGGTCCTCAGGATGAGTGGCACCGAAGAGCGGGATTCCAAGAAAGGCTAGGTGAAGAAATGTACGAGAACACGAAAAAGCGTTTGGTCAAGGAACTCGAGGAAATCCGCGAGGCGGGACTCTTCAAGGAGGAGCGGATCATCCAAGGCCCCCAAGGAGCTGAAATCCGAGTTCCCCAGGGCGAAGTCCTCAACTTTTGCGCGAACAACTACCTGGGCCTCTCCAACAATGAAAACCTGAAGAAAGCGGCCATGAAAGGGATCGAGGAATTCGGCTTCGGCCTCTCCTCGGTTCGCTTCATTTGCGGCACCCAGAGCATCCACAAGGAATTGGAGGCCAAGATCTCCCGTTTCCTCCAGACCGAGGACACCATCCTTTACACCTCCTGCTTCGACGCCAATGGAGGGCTCTTCGAGACCCTCCTGGGTCCGGAGGATGCCATCATCTCGGACGCGTTGAACCATGCCTCCATCATCGACGGCATCCGCCTCTGCAAGGCCAAACGATTTCGCTACGAGCACAACGACCTGGATGATCTCGAGCGCTGCCTCAAGGAAGCTTCGGACTCGCGCACACGCATGATCGCCACCGATGGAGTGTTCTCGATGGACGGAGATGTCGCCCCCCTCCGGGAGATCTGTGACCTGGCGGAAAAATACGATGCCCTGGTCATGGTGGATGACTCCCACGCCACGGGTTTTTTCGGACCCACAGGACGTGGAAGCATCGAATATTGCGGAGTCATGGACCGCGTGGATGTCGTGACTTCGACCCTGGGGAAGGCCCTTGGGGGAGCGAGCGGGGGGTTCACCTCGGGAAAAAAGGAGATCGTGGCCCTGCTGCGCCAACGCTCAAGGCCCTATCTCTTCAGCAACAGCCTCCCCCCCGCCCTCGTCTGCGCGGGAATCGCCTGCCTGGATCTCCTCTCCTCCACGACCGAGCTTCGCGATCGGCTCGAACGGAACACGCAATGGTTCCGTGAAAACATCCAAAAAGTGGGATTCAAAATCCGCCCGGGAGACCACCCCATTGTTCCGATCATGCTGGGAGACGCCCGGGTTGCGACAACCATGGCCGACAAACTCCTGGAGGAAGGGATCTATGTCATCGGATTCTCCTTCCCGGTTGTCCCCAAAGGCAAGGCCCGCATCCGGGTCCAAATCAGTGCGGCTCATACCCAAGCCCAATTGGAAAAAGTTGTTTCCGCCTTTGAAAAAGTCGGCAATGCCATGGGGGTTTTAGAAAAATAGGAACCCTCGTTTCCCCTCCCTCCTTCCGCTTTGGGTAGATGAAAGAAACGAGAAGAGAGGAAGCTGTGGAAAATTCCTGGCAGGGGAATTTTACTCCCCACTCCCCTTGAGGGATTGGTATACTTTTCCACTCATTCCTTTTGGGCCTCTCTGTCTCCCCGACATCCTTTCGGGGCAGGGTCTTCCGGCCCAGAACGTGTCATTTCCTTTTTTCCTTTTTCTTTTCTTTCCCTCTCCAATCGCAAAGGAGTCCCCAATGCGTAAATGGTCTTTGACCGTATTCTCGGGCGCATCCCTTTTATTGGGATCCGTCCTTCCTTCCCAGGGCCAACCGATCGGTCCTATGCCTTCTGATGGAACTGCCACGACCGCTTCGCGGGCATTGGAAGTCCATGGGCTTCCAGGCGCCATCAAGGGAACGGAGCGCTGGATCGTTCACTTCAAGAGCCGCAACTTCGATCTCCGGGAATTCCGGAAGGCTGTCCAGTCCAACGACGCCGCCAAAGTTTCGGCGGTTGTTCGCGATCTGGAAGCAAAGGTCAAGGCCGACCAGGCCGCCTTTGAAAAAGCCGTCGAGGCCATGGGTGGTGAGATGGTCGCCCAGTGGTGGCTGATCAACGGCTGCGCCATCGACATCCCCCCGTCCAAGCTCGCCGAGCTTCGCAAGATGGACAATGTCGAATTCATCGAGCCTGACCGGGAAACCAATCCTCAAATCAAGACCGCGACCAACGCCAGGAACCACAATGCGGACGCCCTCCAGGCCCGCGGGATCCGTGGATTGGGTGTCACGACCGCGATCATGGACACCGGACAGGATGAGAAGATGGGCTCGACCAACCGCCCCCACATCACCTACTACACAGACGGCAACCTCACCAAGCCTTCCCGCCTGATCGCCAACAAAAAGATCGGCGCCATGCCCGCTGACGATGTTCATGGGCACGGGACGGGCGTGGCGAGCATCGCCGCCGGCGCCAAATGGCGTACTTCGACGGCCGACCACGGCCACGCCTATGGAGCCAAGATCGCCGGGTACTCCATCGCCAACAACACGAGGGGAAGCTCGTCCTACACCACGATGACCACCGCCTGGCAGACGATCGCCGCCGACAAGGTCCGGCTCGGTATTGTCACCGCCAACAACTCCTACTCCGGCAGCCCCAGTCCCCTGAACTCCGTTCAGAAGGCCCTGGACGCCGCCGTCCTGAACGCCGACATCCTCGTCTGCACCGCCGCCGGAAACAGCGGAAGCAGCACTAGGGTCAGCCAGGTCAACCTGAATGGCCTTTCCGTCGGCGCGGTCAACGAGAACGTCAAGACCCTGGCTTCCTTCTCCTCGCGCGGCCCCTTCACGGGCGACCGGCAGGTCTTCCCCGACATCGTCGCCAATGGTGTCTCCACCAACATGGCCCGCAGGAACCTCGAGACCTCGGACTATGTCGCCAGCGGAACTTCCATGGCCTCGCCCCAGGTTTGCGGCGCCGCCACGGTGATCCGAGCCGCCAACAAGAGCATGAAGGCCGATGAAACCAAGGCCGTCCTCCTCGCTTCCGTCGAAGCGCTCGCCGGAAGGACTGGGGTCAACCAGGTCAATGGCTATGGGACGGGATACCTCCGGGACGACATCGCCTACGCAACCGCGACCAGCGCGAACAACCATGGCCGCGGCACGCTCACCAAGGCCAGCCCCGTCTTTAAGCGGGTGATCATTGTCCAAAAGGGCAGGACCTACCAGGTGGCCATTGCGTGGAACCGGCTCAATGTCAACTCCACCACCTACTCCAACCTCAACCTCCGGGTCCTCCAGGGAACCACCGTCCTCGGTTCCTCCTCGACCCCCAAGAACACCGAAGAGTTCGTCCGCTTCGCCGCTCCCGCAACCGGACCGGTGATCATCGAAGTCAGGGCCGCCAGCCTGGCAGCGACCTCCCAGCCCTTCGGCTGGGCCTACGCCCAGGTCAACGCCAAGATTCCGGGCTCCTACACCGTCTTCGGTATCGGCTGCAAGGGAACCGGCACCGGGCCCAAATTCTGCGCCAGCCTCAACCCCAACGCCACGGGCAACACCACGACCAGCTGGGCCCAAAACCGCTGGTTCGTCCATCAGGTCAAGGCCAACTCCAACCTCGTGGTCACCGGATTCGACTTCCTCTGCCGGAGCTTGAGAAGCGCGCAGAACGTCCAGTCCGTTCTCTTCCTGGCGGCTTCCAACGGCAAGCCGGCAGCCAGCCCGGCCAGGACCGGCATCCTCAAGGTGGGGACAACCTCCAAGTTCTACCGGACGACCTTCTCCACCCCCATCACCATCGCCGCAGGTAAGGTCTTCTACATCGGGTACAAGACTCCCGCGAACTACAACTTCAAGCCCGAAGCAGGAGCCGGAGCAACGCTCAAGGGGACCTATTACTGGAACGGCCCGAACTGGAGCGGCCCCTGGTCCCACAGGAAGTTCGCCTGGAAGGTCAACTGCGCCGGCGGTTCTTCCGGAGCCATCCCCTTCCTCTCCAACACCGGAGTCCCCACGCTCGGCCAGACCTTCAAGGTCAATCTCACCAGCGCGAGGAAGAACACCGCCGCTGTCCTGATTTTCGGGACCTCCAAGACCAAGTGGATTGGCCTGAACCTTCCCCTGGACCTCACCTTCCTCGGGGCCAAGGGTTGCTTCCTCCGGGCCTCCATGGACCTCTTCCTGGTTGGAACGGCAGTGGGCTCCTCGGGATCCTCCTCCATCACGGTTGGCATCCCCAACCTGACTTCCCTGATGGGTGTCCAGTTCCACAACCAGTACTTCGTCGTCGATCCGCCCGCAAACAGCTTCGGGCTGGTCTTCACCAACGGCGGAACCGGCAAGATCGGGAACTGAGTTTCCCGCAAAGCTTTGAAGGTGGGAGTCTTTCCCTCCTTCAATGAAAAGGAGTGGGCCAATGCCCACTCCTTTTTTTTTCGGTTAGGATCTCTACCTTCCCTCGGAGCAAGAGACGCAATGCACTACATCCCCCCCAGGCCGGAATGGCAGGGCAGAGCCCAAGACATCACCGATGAGCAGATCTGGATGAACCGGAGGACCTGGCTCCGCTGGGCCGGACACAGCCTCTTGGGAGGGGCCCTTCTGGGAAACCTGGAATCTCCTCTCCTGGCTCAGCAGGGAAAAAAGGCGGCGTCCCCCGGGACCCGACCAAGTTCCAGGCCCCGAACCCGAACCCAAACCCCGTGGAAGAACCCCAAATTCCGGAACGCAGGACGCCCCCTCTCCAAGGAGGAACTGGTCACGACCTGGAACAATTTTTATGAGTTTTCCCTGCAGAAGGGGGAGGTCCACAAGCTTGTCCAACCCTTCAAGACATCCCCTTGGGCGGTCGAGATCAAAGGACTTCTCAAAAAACCCGGCACCTATGGAGTCGATGACCTCCAAAAACTGGTCCGCCCCGAAGAGAGGATCTACCGCTTCCGCTGCGTCGAGGCCTGGGCGATGACCGTGCCATGGATCGGAATCCCTCTGGGACAGCTTTGTAAAAAGCTGGGCGTCTCGGACAAAGCCCGATACGTCCGCTTCGTCTCCTTTCAACGCCCCAAAGAAGCTCCAGGATTCAAGGCCTACCCCCACTACCCCTGGCCCTACCATGAGGCCCTGAGAATGGACGAGGCAATGAACGAACTCACCCTCTTGGGGACAGGCATCTATGGAAAGCCTCTCCCCAAACAAAACGGTGCCCCCATTCGCCTGATCGTCCCCTGGAAATACGGCTTGAAAAACATCAAAAGCATCGTTCGGATCGAATTCCTGGCCAAGCGCCCCGACACCTTTTGGCATGAGGCCGTCCCCCACGAATACTCCTGGCTTTCCAATGTGGACCCCAGGGTCCCCCATCCCCGTTGGTCCCAAGCCACCGAAAGGCTGCTGGGCAGTGACCGAAAGGTCCAAACTCTGCCTTTCAATGGATACGGAACCTTTGTTGCAAAACTCTATCAATAGACACCTGTACCTGGGACCATGGATCCGGGGGAAAGGCATCGCAGTGGCTGTGATCCCGGGGACGAAAATCTGGAAGAATGCCTGGGGCGACCTCATCTTCCTGAACATGGGGCAGAGATCGCATTGGCTGTGATTCCAGGGACGAGGATCCTGAAAAACGCCTGGCGCGACCTCATCCTCCCGGACATGGGGAAGACATCGCAAGGGCGGTAATTCCAGGAACGGGGATCCTGAAAAACGCCTGGGGCGACCTCATCCTCCCGGACATGGGGCAGGCATCGCAAGGGCGGTAATTCCAGGAACGGGGATCCTGAAAAACGCCTGGCGCGACCTCATCTTCCTGGACATGGGGCAGGCATCGCAAAGGCGGTGATTCCGGGGAAGAGGAACCTGGGCACCATGCGATGGATCAGGAAAGATGAACCATCAAAAAACGGGGGGACTCCTTGCTCCCCTTCCCTGGATCGACGAAACTGGAACATTGAGGGGGGCATGCCTCCCTACCCCTCGTTCCCCGAACTCCTCTGAAAAGGATCCCCACGATGTGGAAACACCTTCTTAAGCTTGGTGCCCTCGCAGTCGCCCTGGCCTTCATGGGCGCGCCTGCCGGGGCGGTCCCGCAATGATGCGGAGGCGGAGCCTCTGCACCTCCCTCCTCCGGCGGTGGAGCCGGCGGCGGCGCCGGTGGCGGCCGATCGGGAGGAGGCGGCAGAGGAGTGGCGTCCAGTTGGACCCGCCTGGAAACGAGCAAAAAACGCCTGCAAATCCGTTGGGACTATCCCGTTCCCATCGGGGAAGAGGTCCTGGACCTAAAAAGCGTTCTCAAGGAGATCCGAGGAAGGGATCCTCGGCCCTTGATCGTCCTCAGGGACTGCGACTCCTGCAAAGGGAAGGACGACGCCCTGCTCAGCAGGACCCTCGGGAACGAAAAAACCCTCCTCCTCACCCAATGGTTCCACTGCATCAAACTGGACCGCAGAGTCTTGGAAAAGAGCCACCCCTACCACATCCTCTTCTCAGGAGAGAAGCCCCCCCACCTTTTCCTCATGAGCTGGGATGGTTCCATTCGGATGGACCTGAATGGCAAACAATCCCAAAAGAAGCTCTGGATGAGTATGCGAAAAGTCCTGAAGGCCGACTACAAAAAGGATGCCCTGGTCGCCGCCCGCAATTGGCTGCGTATTCTGGACCGCTTCGATATTTTCGATTCCCAGGAAAAGAATCTCTCCACCCAACTCGACCGACTTCTGGGAAAAAAGGGCAAGGCGAAAAAGATCAAAGCCCTTGAGGCAAAGCTCGCCAAACTGAAAAAGGAGCGAGAAGCGGCCTTCAAAAAAGAACAGGACCTCATCAACCTGGTTCTCAAACACGCACCCAAGAAGAGGACCGTCGCTGACTTCGATGCCGAATCCGCTGACGAGGTCAAGGCCTCGGGGGGAGGAGGCCTGTTGGATAAGATCCGCAAGGGAAAAGGCGAAGCCAAGAACGCTTCCGGAACCAAACCCAAGGGCGCTCTCGGAACGGGGCACTAAAGGGGCTCTTCCCTTCGAGAAGGAAACGCCCCCGGAGTGGAGGAATCCCTTTCCGCGCCGGGGGCGTTTCCCTCGGTTTTTCTCGGCTTAGAGCAGCACCCAGAACAAGATCCCCCCCAGCAAAAAACGGTAGAGGACGAAGGGCAACATTCCCATTCGTTCCACCAAGGCCATGAAAGCCGCAATGCATGCATAAGCGCTCAGAGCCGAAACAAGGACACCGAGAGCCATCATTCCGAGGGGCAGGGGAGTCCTGGATTTCCAGATGTCCCAACCCAGGGCCATACCAGCCAGAAAAATGGTAGGGATCGAAAGCAGGAAACTGAAACGGGCCGAAGCGACGCGATCGAAACCCAGGAAGAGAGCCCCTGTCATGGTGGCTCCGGACCGGGAAGTTCCGGGAATCATGGCAAAGACCTGGGCGACCCCGATCCAAAACGCATCCCAAAGGCGAAGTTCGGAGAGTTTGCGTTCACCCGGCCGAAGATCCGAGATCCAGAGTAGAATTCCGAAAAAGATCGTGGCGGCGGCAATGACCCAATCCTGGCGCAGATGTTCCCCCACCCAATCCTTGGCAAAGACGCCCACTACGCAAATCGGGAGGGTCCCCAGGATGAGCCCAATGGCCAGGCGCCCCTCGGCTTCGTCTCTCGCCCCCTTGAGATACCGGAGACCCGCCCCGCTGAGCCGAAGCAACTCGGAGCGAAAAAAGAGGATGACCGCCAGGAGCGTCCCTACATGGACCGCCACATCGAAATCGGGACCCTGGTCCGGCCAACCCAGGAAATGGGGAAAAAGAATCAGATGTGCGGAGCTGGAGATCGGCAAGAACTCCGTCAAACCCTGCACCAGCGCAAGCACAACTGCTTGAACCCAGTCGACCATCCATTCCTCCAATCTTTGCCCCCCTAAGGGAGCGATCCGCCCGCTTACTTCATCCTCCGGGTTATGGCTATCGGCCCACAATCAAGGGAACCTTTGTACCCTTTGAACCGTAAGTCACAAAAGCAAACTCTTTTCCACGTTCACTCGGATCCTCCCCAGCCCCAAGGCCCACCAATGGCGCTTCTCAGCCTTCTTCTTCTCACACTCTCTCCTCTCCAGAATCCAACCCAAGCGGGAATCCCTTCCAGGCTGCGGTTCCAGGCGGCCCCCTCGGTCCATGGAATCCCGGGGACGGAGAGGGGCCACGAACGTTGGCTCGTGGTCTTCAAACAACGCTCCTTTGATCTGCGCGCTTTTCGGCTGGCTGTCCAAAAAAAGGACAGCGAAGAAGTGGAAAAAGAAGTCCAGTCCTTGAGGAAGAAGGCTCTCAGGGATCAGAGCGCCTTTGCCCGCTTTCTCGAAGAGAAGCTCGAGGGGAAGGTCCTTGCACATTTTTGGCTGGTCAACGCCTGCTCCGTGGAGATCCCCGGATCGATGCTCGGTCGCCTCCGCTCCCATCCCCGAGTCGCTTATATCCACCCGGACCAGATCGTCACCCCTGTCTTCATCAAGAACTCCACCAACGCAAGGAACCATGCGGTAGACGCCTTGCACCTCAAGGGCATCAAAGGGGCGGGAGCCACGATCGCGATCATGGATACAGGATTGGACCTGGACATGAATGGCTCAGGAAGGCCCCATGCGACCTTCTACATCCAAGGGAACCCAAAAAACCGGATGGGAGGAGGCATCAAGGGATCCCGGCTTCTTGCCGCCAAAGCCATCGGCAAGATGATCGCGGACGACGTGAACAACCATGGGACGGCCGTGGCGGGAATCGCCGCGGGGGAAAAGTGGAACAGCAACAACAACAGCGATCGTGGACACGCACCTCTCGCTGGGATCGTCAGCTATTCGATCGCAAATGATCGCTCGGGATCCACGGATTTGACAACCATCACCAAGGCCTGGCAAGCCATCGCGGCCGACGCCGTCAAATACAAGATCGCCGTAGTCAACAATTCCTATTCCGGCAGCCCAGACCCGACCAATGTCTCCCAGATGGCCTTGGACGCCGCTGCCTGGAATGCAGGAGTTCTCCCCGTCTGCGCAGCCGGAAACGGGGGAGCCAGCACAGGAGGAAGCCAATCCGTCGCCAACGGGCTTGCGGTGGGAGCGACCTCCGCCGACTCCAAACAGGTCGCGGCCTTCTCCTCGAGAGGCCCCCTCTTCGGAGATACGAAACGTTTCTACCCCGACATCTGCGCGATCGGTGTCTCCCTGGTCCAACCCCTCCGGGACAACGAAGCTAGCCAATGGATTGCCTCCGGGACTTCCATGGCCGCTCCACAGGTCAGCGGCGCCGCGACCCTTTTCCGATCCATCCAACCCAGGGCTTCCTTCCTCCTCACCAAGGCAGCGCTCCTGGCAAGCACCGAGGACATCAGCCAGCGGAACGTGGTCCCCCCCTTCCATGACCGGAACGCCTTCGGCCTCGGATTTCTGCGGGATGACCATCTTCTTCGTCTTGCAAAAGGCGGAGGATTGCTGAAAGACAGCGCACTCACTCGGGCCGCCACTTCGGCCCGATTCAACTTCATGGTGACCAAAGGAAGATACTACGCGGCCTGTGTCGCCTGGCCACGAACCAATCTACGTTCCAAGGCCTGGAGTGATCTCTCCCTCGAAGTGAAAATGGGGACCAAGGTCCTGGGCTCGGGGGACAGCCCGAGGAACCTGTATGAAAAGGTTTCTTTCCGCGCCCCCTCCACCGGAACCGTCCAGATCTTCGTGCGGGGAAAGAGCCTGGACTCTTCGCCTGTCCCCTTCGGTCTCGCTCTCCTCGAAATGCCCCCACCCTTTGTGGCTGGTGGAGCAACCCCCTTTGGAGCCGGGTGCAAAGGATCGGGAATCCTCCCCAACCTTGGAAACATCCTCCCCCGAGGATACGGAAACCGCTTTGGCGGGACGGCCGACACCATTCCCATAGGGTTCAAAACCCTCCGGTACCAACAGGTCTTCGCCCTATCGCAAACGCCCAAAGATTTTACGACATCGGGGTTGGCATTCCGCCACGACGACAAGATCTTCGCCCCCCTCTCCAAGGAATGGATCGAGATCACCATCAAACTCGGTTACGCAGCGACCAGCCCGAAAACGATCAGTCGCAGCTTCGCCGTGAACCAATTCGGACCTCAGTCCACCCTCGTCGCAAGGAGGAGAGTCAACCTCCCAAGCATCAAAGGACGCAACCCCTCGCCTTCCAACTTTCTCCTGCAGATCCCCTTCGACCGTAGCTTTCTCTATCAGAGCTCGCGAAAAAAGGGGTTATTGCTCGACCTTACCAAGCACACCCAGTCCAAGAGCCTCCTGAGCTTTTACACCGACTCGATCTTCGATCGGAAGACCTTCCCCACTTCCAGGGTTTTCAGCATCCGTCCCCAGGACAGAATGGGGTTTACGACTCTGGGTTATGGGAGCGTCGTTGCGTTTATGAAACAGGGTACTTCGGGGGCAGTCCCCATTCTCGAGAACGAAGGAGCGCCCGAAATTGGCAGGAGCTATGACCTGAGCCTGTCACGAGCAAACAGCAACTCGCCGGCGGTTTTTTTCTTGGGAAACTCGAAAACGAAATTCCAGACGATCACCCTCCCCTTGGATTTGAGCCCCTTGGGCATGACCGGATGCAAACTGCACACAAACATCCTTTGGGTCCAGGGGATTCGCACAGACTTCAAAGGGAATGGAATCTTAAGGACCACCCTCCCGAACCTTCGCAGCCTCATTGGAGTCCGCCTCTACCACCAGGCAGCCATCTATGACCCACCCGGAAATCCATTCGGGCTTGTACTCAGCAACGCGCTGCAAGTTCTCGTCGGAGGGCAGCCCTAAATCCAAACGAAGAAGACCGCCCCCCTATCCAGGACGGAGTTTTCGGAGTGGAGGCGAAGCGGAGCAGGCGCAAACCGCGGGCAAGAAGGCGCATGTCGGAATTATTCCGACAAAGCATTCCCCCTCTCCCTCGGGGCCAAGGGTATCATGATCCCTTGCCCCTTTCCGAGAGGACCCCCTTTTTGGAGGATTTCATGTTCATCGGATCCACTCTCCTTTTTTCCCTTCTTCTTTTCCCCTCCGCTCTTCCACCCCAAGAGACAGCCCCACCCATCGGACCGGTCGCGATCCCCGCCAAACAGGCCCACGGACTCCCCGGCAGACTCCCTGGGACAGAACGTTGGCTGGTTGTCTTCAAGAACCGAAGCTTCGATTTGAGTGAGTTTCGTGCCGCCGTCAAGACAGGGGACCCTGTCCTCGTAGACAAGATCGTCAAAAAGCTCGAAACCAGAGTCCGCGAGGACCAAAAAGCATTCGCGACCTTCGTGGAAAACAAGCTACACGGGGATGTGGTAGCCCAGTTCTGGCTCGTCAACGCTTGTTCGGTCGAAGTTCCCTTCAAGAACCTTCGAGCGATCCAAACCCATCCCAATGTGGCCTACATCCATCCCGACCAGGAGGTTCGGCCGGTCATCCTTACCGCCACCAATTCCAAGAACCACTCGGCCGACTCGGTCCAAGCCCTCGGGATCAAGGGAAAAGGAGTCTCGGTAGCCATCATGGACACAGGATGCGATGTGAACATGAACGGGTCGGGTCGTCCCCATTCCACTTTTTATGTCAATGGTGACATCAACAACAAGACCGGAGGCGGAATCAGTGGGTCGCGCCTCCTCGCAGCCAAGGCCCTGGGGAAAATGGGAGCGGACGATGTCCACAACCATGGAACCGCGGTAGCGGGAATCGCGGCCGGAGAGAAGTGGAACAAAAAATCCAACAGTGACCGTGGACACGCCCCCTTGGCCGGAATCGTGAGCTACTCCATCGCCAACAGTCGGGGAGGGAGTTCGGACTTCACGACCATCTCCAAGGCCTGGCAAGCCATCGCCGCTGACGCGGTCAAATATAAAATCGTCGCCGCCAACAACTCGTATTCCGGGAGCCCGGATCCCACCAATGTCTCCCAGATGGCCTTGGACGCGGCAGCTTTGAACGCGGGGGTTCTCCCCGTCTGCGCCGCCGGCAATTCGGGTTCCAGCACTCGGGTCAGCCAGTCGGTCGCGAATGGCCTGGCCGTCGGGGCGACAGTCAAAGACACAAGAGCGATGGCCTCATTCTCCTCCCGGGGTCCTCTTAGCGGAGATCCGCAGCGATTCTATCCGGATCTCTGCGCAGTGGGTGTCAACCTGGTGCAGCCCCTGCGGGACGTCGAAGGCAGCCAGTGGATCGCTTCCGGGACGTCGATGGCTTCTCCGGAAGTCTGCGGGGCCGCAGCCCTCTTCCGCTCCGTGAATACCAAAGCCTCCAACCTCCTGACCAAGGCGGCCATCCTCACGACGACCGAGGATGTGAGCAAAAAGAACCCCAATCCTCCCTACAACACTCGAAACGCTTACGGCGTCGGATTCCTCCGGGACGACAAACTCATCAGCCTGGCTCAAGGCAACGGCCTCTTGAAGGAAGGAGTCATGACTCCGACTTCCAAGGTCTTCTCCTACACCTTCATCGCGAAGAAAGGGAAGGCTTATGCCGCTACCGTCACATGGCATCGCTCCAAGCTCAAGGTCAAGACCTGGAGCGATCTCAAACTTGAAGCAAAGAGTGGCAGCAAGGTCCTCGCCATAAGCGATACTCCCCGCAACCTCTACGAAAAAGTCGTGTTCCTTGCCCAGCAGACCGGGCCGATCACCCTCGTAGTCACAGGCAAGTCTTTGGATGCGGCCAAGGTCCCCTTCGCCCTCGCAGAGGCCGAGACCCCCGCTCCCTTCATCGATGGCGCTGTCACGGTGTTCGGAAAGGGCTGCCCCGGGACCGCAAAACTTCCTCTGACCGTCCCCAATACCTATATCAATAAGTTCGGAGGGAGCACCGACAGTATGCCCCTGGGCTTTTTGAACCACCATCTCATGGAGATCTTCGACGCCTCCAGGACCCCAAGCAATTTCACCGCCACAGCCCTGAGATTCCGGGGCACGACCATCTGGAGGGCGGCAAAGAATTACTGGGTCGAGCTGGAGGTCAAGATGGGGCTGTCAAAGAACTCTCCGGCCCTGATCTCTTCGAACTTTGCCGCCAACATCGACGGCAGCCTTGTGACGGTCATCAAAAAGCGGAAAATCAATCTCCCCGATGTCACAGGGCCCAATTCCTCTCCCTTTGTCTGGGGAGTGAGGATCCCTCTCGATCAGCCTTACACGCATACCGCCAAGGCCGGGAAACATCTTCTCGTGGATTTCGTCCGTTCCAACTCTTCAGCGGGCAGTTTCCCCGCCGATTACTTCTCGGACGCTGCCAACGACAAGACCGGCAAATCTCTTTCGAGAGTCTGGGCTCTTTCCCTGACCGCAACCTCCGGATCTACGGATGTCGGCTATGGGACCATCCTTGGCTTTGACACGACGGGGGCCCCGAACATCTCCCCCGAACTCTCGAGCAAGTCCTCCCCGGAGATCGGACTTCCTCTCAAACTCGACTTCGCCCTCGCGAGAAGCCAGGCTCCCGTCATCCTCGCGATGAGCCTTTCCAACAGCAAGTGGAACGGCGTCCCCCTTCCTCTCGATCTGGGTCCTTTCGGGGCGAAGGGCTGTAAACTTCTTGTGGGCCTTGACCTCACCTTCGTGACCGCGGCGAGCAAAACGGGATCGGGCTCCTTCACCTTTCCCGTTCCCAAGGACAGGAGTTTGATCCAACTCAACACCTACTTCCAAAGCCTCGTCCTGGATCCCGGGGCGAACAACCTGGGCTTATCCTTCACCAACGGACTCAACGCCCGGTTCGGGGGACAGCCATAACAGCACAGTTTTCCCCTGAAAAAGAACCCGTGGAAACTCCGTTTTCACGGGTTCTTTTTTTTCTCGAAGGAACCCTGCAGTATCCTTTCCGCTCCGAACTTTTCAGGAGTCTCTGATGCAATTGCGATCCTTCCATCTTCTTTCCCTCGCTTGTCTGCTGGGTGGGACCCTCCAGGCCCAACTCCCGGGCACCAAGAGCAGTGGAGAGATCCTCCTCTCCAACGGCTGGAGCCTCCATCCGGAAGGCAAGCAGTTCTCTCTCCCGGCCGACCTACCCATCCGAACGGCTCTCCACCCAAATCTCCCCCTGGTCGCTATCCAACATGCCGGAAACCGCGCACACAAAGTCGTACTCTTCGATTGGAAAAAACAATCCATCCTCTGTGAGCATGACATCCCCAAGAGCTGGAGTGGGATGACTTTTTCGAGAGATGGAAAGACCCTGTTCGTCAGCGGAGGAGTGGATGACCGTATCTACCAACTCGAGTTGGCAAGGAGAAAGAACCGGACCCTGCTCCGAAGGGGAAAGAACATCGACGTCGGAGCCCCCAAAGTCCTCGATCTCCCCAGCGGGATTTGCGCGACTCCAGATGGCGGACTCCTGGTTCCGCTCCAGAGAAGCGACCTCCTCCTCAGGTTGAATGCAAAAGGAGAAACACTCTTTCGCAGCAATCTTCCCAAGAGATCCTTCCCCTTCGAATGTGCCTATTCCACGAAAGAGGGGGTGGTGTATGTCTCCCTCTGGGGACGCTCCCAAGTTCTTGCCATGGATGGAAAAACCGGGAAAAAACTCAAGAGTTTCCCCACAGGACAACACCCATCCGCCATGGTTCTCGACCAAGGGGGAGAGAGACTCTTTGTCTCCAACGGAAACGAAAACAGCGTCACTGTCATCGACCTCAAGAACCAAAAGATCCTTCAAACACTCCATTCGGCCCTGTTTCCGGACGCCCCTCCCGGATCCACCCCCAACAGCCTCTCCCTTGGGCCCAAGGGCAAGCTCCTCCTGGTTGCGAACGCGGACAACAACAACCTCGCGGTTTTCGACGTATCGGAGCGTGGAGAAGGCCGCAACTTGGGCTTCATCCCAGTAGGTTGGTATCCCACCAGCGTTCAATTCCTGGATGGGGCCAAGAAGATCCTTGTCGCAAACGGGAAGGGCTCCAAGGGAAGCCGGGCCAACCCCGGTGAACCGGGATCCAAACAAGGTCTCCGCTTTTCTCGGGACAACTATTCCGGCTCCATGTTCCTTGGATCTCTGTCCCTCATGGATTTCCCCAGCCCAAAACGCCTAGGCCTCCTCTCCAAGCGTGCCTACCAATGCTCTCCCCTCCAGGGGAGGGAGCGAAAGGGTGTCCAGCGTCCCAAGGACTCTCCCATCCCCCTGAAGCCGGGAGGAAAGAGTCCGATCCGCTACTGTGTCTACATCATCAAGGAGAACCGCACCTACGACCAGGTTCTGGGTGACCTGAAGAAAGGGAACGGCGACCCCAGACTCTGCCTCTTCCCTCGAGCGGTGACTCCCAACCACCACGCTCTCGCCGAAGAGTTCGTTCTCCTGGACAATTTTTACGTCGAGGCCGAAGTCTCCGCCGATGGGCACGAGTGGACGATGGGAGCTTATGCTTCGGATTTCGTGGAACGCACCTGGCCGGTCACTTACGGAGGCAAGGGCAGCACCCGGCTTGGAGGCGGAAAACGTGGAAGCCTCGGCTATCCTGCAGAAGGCAACTTCGAGATCGCCATCCCTAAAAACGGTTATCTCTTCGACGCCGCCAAGCGGGCGGGGATCAGCTATCGCAGCTACGGAGAGTTTGTCAGCAACCCGAATCAAGGCAAACCGGGGAAGCCGCGGATCCCGGCTCTCGTTGGGCATTGCGACCCCCATTACCCCTCCTTTACCATGCGCGTCTCGGATCAGGCACGGGCCGATCGCTTCCTGCAAGAGTTAAAGGGTTTCGTGAAGAGGGACGAACTCCCCCGCCTCCTGGTTCTCCGCCTTCCAAACGACCACACCTCCGGGACCCGGCCTGGGGTACCAACCCCCCGCGCCTTTGTGGCGGACAATGATCTTGCCCTCGGACGCATCATTGAAGCTCTCTCCAGGACCCGGTTTTGGAAAGAGATGGCGATCTTTGTGGTCGAAGACGACGCACAGAACGGGCATGACCATGTGGATGCTCACCGCACAGTTGCCCTCCTGGCGGGCCCCTTTGTCAAACGAGGGGTGGCGATCCACAACATGTATTCGACCAGCTCCATGCTACGCACCATGGAGCTGATCCTGGGGCTGGAGCCTCTGAGCCAGTTCGACGCCGCTGCCTTGCCGATGTACGCCTGCTTCACAAGCCAGCCGGATTACAGGCCTTTTTCCAAGCGCGAGGCGACCTGGCCCCTGGACGAGGTCAACGCCAAAAACGCCTACGGTGGAAAGCGCTCCGAGAAAATGAACTTCGACCGCGAGGACGCTATCGATGATTTAGCGCTCAATGAAATCCTATGGAAGTCCATCAAGGGCGTGCACAGCCCCAACCCGGCACCTGTGCACGCCGCTTTCGTTCGCAAATGGGATGAGGATTAAGGCCCCTGGTTCCTCAGTCAGCGAGCGATACTGGAGAGCCCATTGGTCATGAGACCATTTCCGGAATTCGCCGCAGGAGCCACGACATAGGCCTGGAAGAAGAGGGGGAGACCCGCCAATCTTGGATCGTTGGGAAGGGGAAGCGGGAGAGCGGCTACTCCATTGAGATCAGCGGCAAAGCCCAGGGTAATGAGAACGTCCTGGTGCAAAAAGCACCCCGTCAGGCCCAAAGGATAGAGGGGTAGGGGAAGAGCCAGGCCTCCAAGGTTTTGATCATTCACCCCCGCAAGGAGAACAGCCGGGGCCTTAGGTGGAAAGGCATAGAAGCTGAGGGGGATCTTGCCCCCCAGGGTAGGAGCGCCATTGGCTGCGGCGATGGGTGATTTGTACTTGCCCCCATCACAGCCTGCGCCATGCAAGACCATGGACCCGGTGACGGGACCGAGGAACAGTGTTCGTCCTCCCGCGAGAGGACCGATGGAACTTTGGTCGCTGATGAGGGCGTGGAGCCCACCTCCCTGCATGGTCGGACGATAGCCGGCGATCCAGGAGAACTGCTTGGTGCGCCCCGTCCGCAACTTGACCTTGGGCAAAATCGCGACGGGCAGGAGAATGCGTTGATAGAGTTTTGAATAGCTCTCGGACTTGAGGGAGAACAGGACAGTCACCTTCCCCGTCAAGGTCGCCGCCAAACTGTAGTGGTAGGAGCTTACATTTCCTCCCAGGCCAAAAGTATCCGTGCTTACAAGGAAATCCTTGGAGAAGGCCCCTGCCCCCCGCTTCAGATAAGCAGCTCGGATCTCGCTGACCTTGGGAGTTTTACTGGGCTCATTCCGGACATAGAGCACCCAGATGTCGCCGGTTTTAGGATCCACAGCGAGATGGTTCCGGTTCCCATGAAACCGCCCCTTGGCTCCCGGGGGGACCGGGACCATGATCTCCGGCCCAAAAGCGCTCTTGGACAAATCGAAGGAACGATAGGCTGTCCCATAACCTCCTGTGTTCACGCGGTAGGCCATGTGGAGCTTGTCGTCAAAGGGACTGTAATGGAGATCGCAACCCACACCATAGGTCGTGGCGTTGATCCGATGGGGTTTGCTCCAACCCTGTCCCTTGTTCCAGACGAGGTAGGAATTCCAAGAGCCAGGGGTTCCAATGGATCCCTTGGGGGCGACATAGCGGTTCCCAAAGGAAATGAAGATTTCGCCATCGGGACTCACCTCTATGTCCGGGTCATAGTATTGTTCCCGGTCGCTTCCCGCGGCCTGAATCAAGCTGTCCTTTGTCCCAAGCCAGCTCCCTTTTCCTGTGTCGAAGACTCCGTAATAGATGCTGGAGAGATACTTCCCCGGCCGACTGGGATTCTTTTTTCCGTCGTAGCCACTCCAGACGATGTGCAGCCGTTTTCCTCGAGGACCAGTGACCAGGGACCCGTAGGTCTCGCCCTGGGTCCGGGCCTCGCTCACCTTTTTCCAGGTTTTGCCTCCATCCGATGAAGAATGAAGCAGAAGGTGGTAATCCTTGCTCGGGTCGGCGGTTTTTTTGTCATTCCAAAAACTCAAAGCCCAGAGCCGCCCATCGCTTGTGACAACCAGGCCCTTGCGGTTGGACAACATCCCCCTCGCGATCTGGTTGGGTGCGGCGTTGAAAATGATGGAGTCTTGTGCAAAGGCGACCCCCCCAAGAAGGGGAAGGCTCAAGAGTAAGATGGCTTTGTTTTTCATGGGGAACTCCTATTGGTCCGAAGCTTTTGAAAGAAGAGGCACTCAGTTAACCACGGGAAAGGGTTTTTCGGAAGATCCCCGGGAAGATGGGCTGGGAAAGCAAGGGAAGGATGCCCGGACCGATGGGCTCGCGAGGGAAAAAAACTGGTCGGGGCGAGAGGATTCGAACCTCCGACCTCTGCAACCCCATTGCAGCGCGCTAGCCAAGCTGCGCCACGCCCCGACAAGAAGGCGAAGAAATTAGGGGCCTTGGGAGGCCAAGTCAACCATAAGCAGAAATCCCTACTCAAGAACTCCCTCTTTCCTCCCCATCCCCACCCTTCTCCTCTCGAAGGAGACGGGTCATCAGGGAACGAACGGCCTCCTGGGGAGCCTTGCCCTGGAACAGGACCTCGTAAACTTCGCATGAAATCGGCATTTCCACTCCCAACTCGGGGATGCGCTCTCGGATGGATTTGCAGGTCCAGACGCCTTCCGAGACCTTTTTGGTCGAGGCGAGAACCTGCTCGAGGCTTTCTCCCCGACCAATTCGTTCGCCCAAGGCCCGGTTCCTGCCATGGGGGCTCACCCCGGTGGTAATCAAATCCCCCATACCTGCGAGACCGTAAAAGGTCTCCCAGCGCGCCCCGAGGGCGACCCCGAGAACCGCCATCTCATGCAGCCCTCGGGTCAGGAGAGCGGCCTTGGCGTTATCCCCAAGTTCCAGCCCGTCCGCGATGCCGGCCGCAATGGCAACGATGTTCTTCAGTGCTCCACCCAGCTCCACTCCCAAGGGGTCCGGGTTTCGGTAGAGGCGAAACAAGGGACCCGAGAGGAGTTCCTGGATCTGGGGAAGACGCTCCTCCTCCTTGCCCGCCACCACGAGCGAGGCAGGCTTGCCCTGGACAACTTCCTCGGCGTGGCAGGGCCCGGAGAGAGCGAAGAGAGAAGGCTTGGGTCCCAGAACCTCCTCCAGGATCTCCGTAGGAAGCTTTCCAGTCCCGATCTCCATCCCTTTGGCACAGGAGACCACAGGCGCCCCTTCGGGGAAATCCGACTTGAGCGAGGCCCCGACCTCTCTCATGTGCTGGGTCGGGACCGCGAAGAGGACCAGGTCGGCGCCCTCGAGGACCTGGCGGGCCTCTGAACTGATGATCAACCCATCGGGGAGGATCGCAGTGGGAAGGTAGCGTGGGTTCTTGCGACTCTCCGCCACCTGCTGGGTGTAGAGGGGATCATGGCCCCAAAGGGAGACCTCATGTCCCAAGCGATGGGCATGGATGGCCAAGGCCGTCCCGAAACCCCCGTTGCCTAAAACACAGATCTTGGCGCTGCTCTTCACCCCTTTCCTCACGCTCTCCTGGCTGCCAGGAGTTTCCTCAAATTACTTCGGTGGGTCCAAAAGAGAAATAGGGCAAGAAACAGACCCAAGGAAGTCAGGGGAAGTCGCTCGCCAAAGGCCCGGGTAGGATCTTCGAAGATGATGCCCAGGGCCAGCCCCAGACCCAGAGCGAGGGAGCCCAGGGCGACCACGCGAGTGATTCCGAAGACGACGAAAAAGGCCAAGATCCCCACCAAAAAAGCGGGCCAGTCCAGGGCCAGCAGCACTCCGCTGGTCGTCGCCACCCCCTTTCCGCCCTTGAATCCCAAGAAAGGGGAGAAGCAATGTCCGAGGATGGCCACCAGCCCCACCAGAACCCTCGCTCCCAGCGGAGACCCGGGGGCAAGGAAGAAGAGGGTCGGGACCAAGCCCTTGGAGGCGTCCAAGAGATAGATCAGGACAAAGACCGGGAGCCTGGCCTTCTCTCCAAATGCCCGGGAGGCGTTGGTCGCTCCGATGTTTCCCGAGCCGACCTTCCGCAGGTCCTGGCCCGTGAGGATCCGCACGAGAAGGAGCCCAAAGGGGATGGAACCAAGAAGGAAGGCGAGAGGGAGGGCGACGCCGAGAGGAAGGGCCATGCCCGGGATTGTAATCTGGGAGAAGGTTCACGAAAGTACAGCTATGGGAAAGACCCCAAAAAGAAGGAAAACCATCGCGGTGGACACCGGAGGGACCTTCACCGACATCGTCGTCCTCGAACCCCTCCCTCACTCCGAAGCCCCCAAGGGGGACCGACCTCCCTGGAGGATTCGCTCCATCAAGGTCCTCTCCACCCCCGAGGACCCAAGCAAGGCCATCCTCGAAGGGCTCCGCCTCCTGGATGCCCAAGGCGAGGGGGCCCTCCTTCATGGGAGTACCGTCGGCCTCAACGCCCTGTTGACGGGGAACCAGGGGAGGGTCGTCCTCGTCACCAACGAAGGCTTCGAAGACATCCTGGAGATCGGACGCCAAACCCGCCCCCACCTCTACGCCCTCCATGTAGGCCCTCGCCAAGTCCTAGTCCCTCGTGATCGCAGACTCGGCATCCCCGAACGCCGCCTCCCCGACGGCCGCCACCCAAAAAAGATGGACAGGAGGGACACCCATTCCTTGCTGACCCGGATCCGGGAGCTTCGCCCCGATGCGATCGCCGTATGCCTTCTTCACAGCTACGCCTTTCCCCAGGACGAAAAGCGGATCGCGAAGGCCCTCGCCCCCTTGGGCCTTCCCATCACCTGCTCCACCGACCTCCTGCACCGGCACCGGGAGTTCGAGCGCTTCCAGACGGCCGTGGCCAACGCGAGCCTGATCCCAGTGATGGGTCCCTATCTCCAGTCTCTCTCCACCCAGGTCCAACCCCGCGAAGTCTTTCTCGCTCGGAATGAAGGCGGACTGAGCCCTATCGCCGAAGCGCTTCAGCGGCCCATCCATTTCGTCCTCTCCGGTCCCGCGGGAGGGGCCACCGCTGCCCGCGCCTGGGCGGAGGCCTGCGGCTATCAGACAGCCCTGGGCTTCGACATGGGTGGCACCTCGGCCGATGTAGCCCTCTGCGGAGGACCCACCGAGATCGAAGACGAAACCCAGATCGGCCCCTTCCGCCTTGCCCTCCCATCCACCCCCATCACAACGGTCGGTTGCGGGGGCGGAAGCATTCTGCACATCGACGAGGGAGGCGCCCTCCGGGTCGGTCCCGAATCGGCAGGTGCTTCACCGGGTCCTGCCTGCTATGGCAAAGGGGACCTCCCCACCCTCACAGATGCCCACCTGATTCTGGGAAGGCTCCCTCCCTCCCTGTTAGGAGGCCGCTTCCCTCTCGACAGGGAGAGAGCCGAAAAAGCCCTCCAAAACCTCGCAAGGCGCCTAGGCACATCCCTCCAAGGCACCTGCGAAGCGGCCCTCGAAATCGCCGATCTCCAGATGGCCCGCCCCCTCCGGCGCTTTTCCGTCGGCAGGGGCCTGGACCCCGCCAAACTCGTCCTCGTCGCTTTCGGCGGGGCGGGGGGCCTCCACGCCTGCCGCTTGGCCAGGCTGGTCGGGATCCCCACCGTCCTCGTCCCGGATCGGGCCGGCGTCCTCTCCGCCGAAGGCATGCTCATGATGCCGGAAATCCGCGAGAGGGACGCAGCCCTCTCCCTGCTCCTGGAAGGTGAGGGGGAAGCCCGCGCCCTGGCCAAGGCCAGGGCCCTCCTCGAAACCCTCCTGGAAAACGCCCCAAAGGAAGCCCGAGGCGAGGCCTTCCTCTCCCTCCGTTACTTGGGGAGTGATACCGAGCTATGGATCGCCGCGCGACCCGGCCTCGAAAAAAGGTTCCAGCAGAGGTTCCAAAGCCGTTTCGGGTTCTCCCAGAACTTGGGGGTGGAATGCCTGCGGGTCCGGGCGCGAATCGAACTCTTCCCTTCCCAAAGAGAAGAGCGGTGGAAAAACGTTCTGAATGGAGATTGCTCCGGCCCTCCCAGCCATGCGATCCCCCCAGGTTCGGACACAAGGTATTACCATCCCGGTGAGATTGGAGACCAACCCATCCCCGGCCCCTTCCTCATCCTCTCCGCCCATTCCACCATCGTGGTCGAAGAAGGTTGGAGTGCCCATCGCCGGCCCAATGGATGCTTTGTCCTGCACACAAAAGGAGCGTAATGCCCCCTCTTTGAGAATCACCAATCCCTTTCCCAAGTATCCGTGCTCAGAGGGGAGCGTCCGAGTTTTTTGCAAAGCTGCCGCGCCTCCTCCAGGACCTTTTTGGCAAGCTCAGGTTTTCCCAAATACTTGTAGGCCACACTCTTCTGGCCCATGAGCCAGAGACCCAAGCGGGGCGACTCGGTCCGCCCCACCAGAGCGAGTCCTCGTTGCGCCTCCTCGAGGACAGCCCGATACTTCCGCTTCCTGAAAAGCAAGCGAGCTTGGGCCTCGTGAAAAAAGATGCGCGAAGAGAGATCCACGGCTCCCTCCTGGAGGAAAAAAGGACGAATCTCTTTGAGGAGACTCTCAGCGCGAGCATCTTCCCCTATCCCCATAAGGCACCAGGATGCCCGAAGGATAAACCGCATCTGATCCACATTGCCGACACAATCCGATTCACGGTAATCCCGGAGCAATTCCAGCAACTCCCTCTTCCCTTCTGCTTTGAATCCGTTTGCGATCAGATTTCGGCAAAGGGTTTGCCGAAAGGCGAGAGTCATGGCATGGCGCTTTCCATAGAGCTTTGTCCCCAACTCCACGGCAAGCTTGGTTTTTTCCAGGGGGACCTTCCCCTCAGGAAAAAAATCCGCCAAAGCTCCCTCCATCGCGAGGAGTTGCACCATCTCCTCGCTCTGGTCTCCGAAGACAGATTTGCAAAAGGGTTCCAGGCGCTCGAGGAGGACAAGAGACTCCTGTTTCTTGCCGATCATGGCCAAGGCTTTGGCTTTGATCCGCAAGAATCGATACCTTTCCTTGGCGGGGACCTCTTGGGGGTTGTGGTCCAGATAGGCCTGGCCACGCTGCAACAAGTCCGGGACCTCTTCGAACTTCCCCTGTCCCAGGGAAAGTTGCAACAGGTCGCGAAGGAGCCGCAGAAAATAAACTCCTCCTCCAGGGCTCTGTTCGATTTGAAAAAGCCGGTCCCGAAGGAGGCCCTGAGCTTCTGCAGGTCTTCCTCGAGCAATCAACAACTCAGCCAGCTCCTCCTTGCTCTGGCAAACAGGCCCCGATGCTTCCGGGAACAAAGCCAAGCGCATGGACAGAGCTTCGCGATGCAAGGGTTCGCTCTGCGCGAAATGCCCCATCGCATGATGAAGGAAGGCGAGGTCCCGCAGGCTCTGGGCGAGTTCCACATGGGGTCTTCCCCCAAACAACGCCCTTCGAAGCTGCAAGGCTCTCTCAAGCTGGGGAAGAGCCTTTTTGTGCATTCCGATCTTGGTGTAATGCCTGCCCAGCATCGCCCGAAGCCGTGCCTCCTGCTCCGGCTGGATCTCCCCCTTCCCCACTTCTTTGTTCAAAGCCTCGGAAACTCCCCTGAGCACTCCCGCCATCACCTTGGCCCTGCCGTTCCGCCCCCCAGGGCCAAGGTTCTCGATGGCATCGGCAGTAATCTGCAAGCTCCGCTCCAGGCCATCGGCCCGCTCCTTGGCCCGCCTCTCCCCCACCATGGAGAGAAAGGAAAACCCACCCAGGACCAGGGAAACCAGAACCAACGAAGCCCAAAAGAGAACCTTTCTTCGGTTACGGAGGATGTATTTCCCCAAAAAATCACCCAGCGAAGGGGAAAGAGCCTGGACCGGGTATCCATCCAAATAGGCGCGAAGATCCTGGAGCAAGACGGCGGCTCCGGTGTAACGGTCCTTGGGATCCAGAGACATGCACTTGAGAATGATCGCTTCCAGATCCCTTGAAAAGGTTCTCTTCAACCTTCGGGGAGGGAGAAAGGATCCATCCCGGATCTTCTGGACCATCTCTCTGCGCCCCCCCTCAAGGTATTCAATGGGACGCTGGCCCAAAAGAAGTTCATAGAGGATGAACCCTAGCTGGTACACATCCGTCTCGGTGCCCAGGTCCTGCACAACTCCTTCCAACTGTTCAGGAGCCAGGTAAGGGAAGGTCCCGGTAACCCTTTGATGAGGATCCTCTCCATCCCCCAAGACTTGAATATCCCCATCCAACCCCATGTGTTGCAACTTGGAGAGCCCGAAATCCAAGAGCTTCACCTTGCCCTCTTCATTCACCAGGACGTTGCTCGGTTTGAGATCCAGGTGCTGGATGCCCTTGGATTGGATGTAAGCGACGGCCTCCACCAATTGCAGAAAGAGATCCAGGATCTCTTTTTCCCCTAAGCGCTTTTCACGAATGAATTGGCGGAGGTTCTTCCCCTCCACGTATTCAACCGCCAGAAAGGTGAACCTCTGCTCGAAGTATCCCGCTCGGTAGAGGGTGGTGATGTTGGGATGCATCAGGCGCGACAAGGCCTTCATCTCCCGCTGCAGGGCTTTTTCCCGACTCTCGGAGCCCTCCCCCTCGAAGCGAGAGATTTTCAGGGCGACCTTGCGGCCGGTCCTTTCTTCGATCGCTTCGAAAACAAGCCCCATCCCCCCGGTCCCGATCTTCCTTTGGATCACATACCCATCGATCCTCTTGCCAGGTTGAAGCGTCTCCACCGGCCGAAAGTCTGGATGAAGGACCCGAAAGAGAGTCTCCTCCCGATCCTCCGTCTCCGAAAGAAGCTCCCCAATGGCCTCCTCTTTCCCTTTTCTGAATTGCCCCATCGCAGCGTCAAAACGCTCAGCGAAAGCCTCCGGATCCTCCGAAGGAAGTTCCTCCTTGCGCTTTTCCATCAGCTCATCCGCTCCCTCTGCCTTCTCCAGAGCTTCTTGAGATTCCGAACCCCTCTCAAAACGAGCATGGCGGCAGCGGACCTCTTGAGGTCCAAGGCCTCCCCGATTTCCTTGCTGTCCAAGCCATCGATAAAGGCCATCAAGACCGCTTCTCTTTGCCTCTCGGGCAACTCCGAAACTTGTTCCACCAACAGTTCGAACAGCTCCGCCCGTGCGACCCGCGAGGAAGGACCCGTCATCGAATCCTGGAGCGCCGTGAAAAAATCCCCGCTGGATCCAAAGGAATTCGACTGGGGGGAAAGGGACGAAAGACTCCTCCCAGCCGATCTCGCACCGACCCTTCTGTAATGATCCTTCACCTTATGGCGGACGATACCCGACAAATAGGCGAAAAAACTGGAAGCGCCTTCACCCTCAAAACGGGAAAGGGCGGGAATCAGCGCAACCTGCACTTCCTGAATAAGGTCCTCCACCTCCATCCAGTCCACAGGAACCGGCCCCAAACGGCAGCGGATCATTCCCTCGAGGCGGGGGCGTATCTCCGCCATCAGGGATTCGATGGCAGCCGAATCACCTTGGCAGGCTTGAGAGAGGAGTAAGGAAATACCTTGATTCACGGGCATGAGGGATTGTCTCCGGGCGGAGAAATCCGGTCAAGCCGTATCAGTCATTTCTTTTTTCGGGAGGAAAGACCCGGAGGAGAACCACCCCATGGCGAGGAACAGAGGTCGAAAAACTTCCCTTGCCAAAGCCGGGGCCATCCATGGCAAGGTCCTTTTGACGCCAGAGATCCCTGCACCTGGAGGGAGCCTCCCAACCCAAGAGCTGGAAGGGAAGAGTCACCCTCCCCTCCACCTCGTCCCGGTTGAACAACCCGACTGCTTGGCTCCCGTCCTCCATCTTCTTGGCCCAGATCTCCTGGCCCCCCTTCTTCCAGAGGCGCTTCGCCTGGTTTCCCAGAGGATCCTGGTTGACCTCCAGAACTTCGTCATTGGTCAGAAGGTTCAGAGTGAAGGGGTCCATGTCCGAGAGGTCGTTCCCCAACAGGAGAGGAGCGGAGAGCAGGCACCAGAGAGACATATGGGAGTACTGCTCATTCGGCGTCAATCGACTGGGGTGGAGGCGGGGTCCCCAACCCACCTTCCCTAGCACCAGCATATCCGGATCGTTCCAATGCCCCGGCCCCGCGTAATCCGCCCATCGGTGCTGCCCAAAGCCAATCGACGAGACACTCCCCCAAGTGTCCACAATATCCCCCGTGGTCCGCCAACAGTTCCCCCCGACTTCCTCGCCCCACTCCCAGACCCGGGCCAACCCATATTGGCAAATGCTGAAAACGATGTCCCGCTTTTGGCGACGCAAGATTCCCCCCATGAGCCGGTAGGGTTTTTGGTGCAGCTCCAGATCCATGGTCTTGTAGAGGGACCGATAGCCGCAGAGATCGTATTTCAAGTAATCGAAGCCCCAATCGGCGAAGCGCTTGGCATCCGCCTCCTCATGCCCGTAGGCCCCCTCGAAACCCGCGCAGGTATAGGGTCCGGGAGAAGTATAGAGGCCCGCCTTGAGGCCAAGGCTGTGGATATAGTCGGTCAGGGCCTTCATGTCGGGAAAGCGTTTGTTGGAAAGGATCCGCCCCTTCTTGTCACGCCTCGCTCCTCCAAGGACCGGATCCTTAGAATCCAGCTTGACCATCCAGCAGTCATCGATATTGATGTACTGCCAACCGTGGTCCGCCAACCCCGACTCCACCATCGCCTTTGCGCTGGCCCGGATCTTGTTGTCATCCACAGAGGTTGCCCAGCAATTCCATGAGTTCCAACCCATGGGCGGAGTCAGGGCGATTTTGTCCCCGACCACCAGGCGAAATCCCCGTTGGTGGGATCCCAACTTGTTCTCCGCCTTGAAGAGCAGGTTGTAGGTTCCCCGCTTGTCCAGTCGGCCTCTCAGGATCCCGGTCTCTGGATCCAACTCGAGCCCCGCGGGAAGGTTCGCTACCGAGAAGGTCATGGGACGATTTCCCGTCGCCGGGATCCGATAGAGGAGGGGAGAGCCCGGTCGAACCCCAAAAATCCTTGGGCCACGAATCCTGGGCTCGGGGCCGGGGGGAGGTGTCAGGATGACGGCCTCTTCCCGGGGGAAGGGTTTCGGTTTCGGGGGCTCCCCGGCGTAGAGGAAATAGGGGTCCCCCCAATCCGCGTGGTCGTAATCGATCCCATCGCTCCCTGGCATGGCAAGCAAAAGCAGCTCCCTGACTCCCTGAAGCGGGAGGTCGACTTCCACAGCCTCATCCCCCCCTCGCAGGAGTTTCGTCCGGAAAAGCTCTTTTCCGTCCCCCAGGAAGCGAAAAAAGACACTGCCCCGCTTCCCCACCTCCGAATCGACTCCGACCCAAGCCCGAAAACGCAGGGCCTTCCCGTCCAACTCTATGCGAAAAACCCCTGCCGCGTGGCTCCCCAGCCCATGCTTGAAGGCCTTGGAGCCGATCCTGAGCGGATGACCATCCACGGACTTCCCGATCTGGACGTTCCCCCAGTCCTGGCGCAGGGAAGAGAGGTCCATGTCCTCGAGCCGCAGCTTTTTTTGCTTGGGAGCCTTCCCTTGAACCCCGAGCTGGGAGAAAAAGAAAACAAGGGCCAAGGTCCCGAAGCAAGCAAACATAAGCGGCCTTCTCTCGCGTCTATGAGGTCATGAAACTGAGGGAGTACTCTCTATAGGAGATGGTACCCAGGTCCACCTCCACCTTCGGGAGTCACCCAATTGATGATCTGATAAGGATCGACGATGTCGCAGGTTTTGCAGTGCACGCAATTGCTCGGATTGAGCTGCAGGCGCCCCTTGCCCTCCTCCTCCACCCATTCATAGACTTGGGCCGGGCAAAAGAAACGACAAGGATTTCCATACTCTTGTGTGCATTTGCTCGCGCAGACATCGGGCTCCAGGATTTGGAGGTGGCAGGGCTGGTCCTCCTCATGGATCGTTCCCGACCGGAAGACATCGGTAACCTTATCGAAGGTCAAGGTCCCCAGCTCCGGAAGCTTGGGAGGCTCGGGGAGCTTGCGACCGTTCAGTTTTTCCTTGGTCGCGTAATCCGGTTTGGAAGGGAGACCATCCCGCCAGAGAGTCCCCTTCCCCCCAAAGAGGGTCACAAAGGCAGCGTTGATCATCCCAGCGGTGCGACCCTTCTCGAAACCCTGGTGGAAATTGCGCGTGGCATAGAGTTCGGTCTTGGCCCAGCCCTTGTCAAAGCGCTCCTGAAACCCGGAGAGGTTTTCGGCGGAAAGAATCTCGGAGGGATTCCCGGAAGCTTGCTCTTTTTTCAAGGCCTCGAAGATGGTCTCCGCGGCGAGCCTGCCGCTGTGGAAGGCGAGATGGATCCCCTTGAGGCGCATGTTGTTCATGAACCCGCCGTTGTCCCCCACGAGAAGGAATCCGTCGCCATACAGTTTCGGCATGGAGAAGAACCCTCCGGCCGGAAGAGACTTGGCCCCGTAGTCGAGCATTTCCCCTCCCTCGAGGACAGCCCTCACCTTGGGGTGGGTCTTGAACAGCTGGAAATAGCGGTGTGGATCCGTCGAAGGATCCTTGTAGTCCAGGCTGGTGACGAAACCGACCGAGACCAGGCGCCCCCCACCGGGTCCATCCCCCATCCCATAAACCCAACCCCCGCCGGTCACCGTCTTGGGATGGGGCCAGCCCATGGCGTGCAAAACAAAGCCTGACTCGAAGCGATCCTTGGGAACCTCCCAGACCTCCTTGACTCCCGTCTCGTAGTTCTGCGGATTCCGCCCATCGAGGGAGAGCTTTTGGATCAGCCCCTTGGTCAGAGAGCCCCGGCTGCCTTCGGCGAACACCGTGACCTTGCCCTGGACGATGCCACCAGGCTCATAGTTGGCCTTGGGTTTGCCCTCCTTGTCCAAGCCTGCGTCCGCGAGCTGCACACCCTTGACCTTGTTCCCCTCATAGACGATCTCCCTCCCGGGGAAGCCAGGAAAGATCGCCACACCCTTCTCCTCGACCTTCTCCCCGAACCAGCGGATGAGCTTGTTCAGCGAAACCACATAGCAGCCATGGTTTCTGAGAGAGGGAGGAGTGAAGGGCAACTTTTTGCCTCCCCCCTCTTTGAAGTTCCAAACCTCGTCCCCGCTGACCTCGGCCTCGATCGGAGCGCCCTGCTCCTTCCAATCGGGCATGATCTCGGCGATGCCCTTGGGATCCATGACCGCACCGGAGAAGATGTGGGCCCCCACCTCCTTCCCCTTCTCGAGGACCACAATTTCGGGCTCCAGGCTCCCCCCTTCCCCCTTGGCATTGTGTGCCTCACAAAGGCTTTGCAGATGGTAGGCGGTTGCCAGGCCGGCAGGCCCCGCTCCCACGATGACCACATCGAATTCCATCACTTCGCGATCGACCAACACATCCTCCATGGATCTCAAAACTCGATTCGGCTGGAGAGCTTAGCCTGGATGGATGGATAGATCACGAATCCTGCAGGGGAGAGTGGGGCCGGCGCTTGGAAATGGCCGAGAATGCTGTAAAAGGGTTACCTGCAAATCCGGAGCGAGGAAGCTGGACATGTCCGACGAAAGCATCGAGATGTTTCAAGGGAGCGGCGCGGCCCACGTAAAGGACGCGAAAGCGGCCTTTTTCACGACCCGGGTGGACGCCCTGATCAACTGGGCCCGGAAAAACAGTCTCTGGCCCATGCCCATGGGCCTGTCCTGTTGCGCGATCGAGATGATGGCCATGGTCGGACCCCGCTATGACATGGCCCGTTTCGGCGCAGAAGCCATGCGATTCTCCCCCCGCCAGGCGGACCTGATGATCGTCGCGGGGACCGTCACCTGGAAGATGGCGCCCGCCGTGCGCACCGTTTACGAGATGATGCCGGACCCCAAGTGGGTCATCGCCATGGGAGCATGCTCCTCCTCGGGGGGGATGTACGACAACTACGCTGTGGTCCAGGGGGTGGACTCCATCCTCCCGGTCGATATCTACGTCCCGGGCTGCCCACCCAGACCGGATGCCGTCATCGACGCGCTGATGAAAATTCAGAAGAAAATCGAGAAAGAATCCTGGTTGAAAAACACATAGCCCCCCTCTCCAACCCATAGGAGAGGAGAAAAGCTAAGCAACTTCTTCCAAAAAGTTTAGGGACAAGGGAGGCCTTTCTCCAGCCGAAGAGAACGGGGTGGATTTCCCGGATCGTCCCATTTTTGAGAACGCTCACGCCCCTTCCCTGGCGTTACTTTTTTTCGTCTCGTCCTATTAAAGAGTGCGGTTCAACGCCTCGATCCGACCGAGGCCTTGCGCGAACCTGGCCGGAACAATTGGGAATCAACATAGAGGAGGAGACATGGTACATCGAAGGTCTATCCAGGAAGCGGAAACCCTGATGCCCCTCCTCCAGGCAATCGCCCTCGAGATCAAGGATCGACGCCTCTCCATCTCCAAGCTTCGCAAACTGAAAAACGACCTGAGCCTCAAGGCCTCCCGGATCTCCCCCGAGGGCTTCCAGAGTTCGCTGGCCGAGATCGACAAGAAGCTCGAGATCCACCAGCGGGGATTGGACAATGCCATCGCGGAGCTGAGGGCTCTCGGCCTGAGCCTCCACTCCATCCAGCCGATCATCATCCATATCCCCGGCCTCCATCAGGGCGAGAAGGTCGTTTTCTGCTGGGAAGAGCGCTTCCACGTCCTTGAGGACCCCCAGCTCTCCGACACAATGCAGGCCCTGGATTCGGTGGAATAAGGTCTACCAGGCTTCTCGGGGACCCGGATCGGGGGATGGGTCAAGAAGCCCTCCCCAGCTTCTTGCAATCATGGGTCTTTGCGTCAGGATGCAGCTTTTGGTCATCCTAGGAGAAAGCCAAATGACAAGCCCAAAAGTCGTCGCGATCACTGGCGGAGCCGGACAGATCGGTTACAGCATTCTTCCACGCATCGCAGCGGGTGAGGTCTTTGGACCGGACACTCCGGTCATCCTGAAACTCCTCGAGATTCCCGTGGCTCTCGAGGCCCTGGAGGGGGTCGGCATGGAACTCGAAGATTGCGCCTTCCCTCTTCTAAAGGAGATCGTTTGCACGGATGATCCCGAGGTCGCCTTCAAGGACTGTGACCTGATCTATCTCATCGGATCCAAGCCCCGTGGGCCGGGAATGGAACGAAACGACCTGATTCGGGAGAACGGTCCCATTTTCACGGGCCAGGGAGCAGCGATCGACAAAGTGGCGAAAAAAACGGTCAAGACCCTTGTGGTGGGCAATCCTTGCAACACCAATTGCTTGATCGCGATGAACCATGCCCCCTCCATCCCGGACGAAAATTTCAGCGCGATGACCCAGCTCGATCACAATCGGGCCATTGCCCAGCTCGCGGTTCGGGCCGGAACCCATTTCAACGAAGTGAAAAACCCCATCATCTGGGGAAACCACTCCAACACCCAGTTCCCGGACTGGACTCATGCCTCGATTCAGGGCGAGCCAGCGGCGGCCAAGATCGGAGATGAGGCCTGGTTCAAGGAGGTTTTCATTCCCACCGTCCAGGAGCGAGGCAAGGCCATCATCCAGGCGCGGGGAAAATCTTCGGCCCTCTCGGCCGCCAACGCGGCCATCGATCACGCCCATTACCTGTTCAATGGGACGCCGGAGGGAACTTGGACCAGCATGGCCGTCAAATCCGATGGATCCTACGGGGTCCCAGAAGGCCTCATCTGCTCCTTCCCTGTCACCTGCAAGGGCGACGGGAGCTGGGAAATCGTCCAGGGCCTGGAGTTCTCCGAGTTCGGAAGAGAAAAATTCGACATCTCGATCCAGGAGCTCGAAAAGGAACGCGAGGCCGTCAAGGATCTCCTATAGGGAGGCATGGAATAGGTGCCCGGGTTATTGTGGGGGAATGATCGTATTCCCCCTCCTCTTGTCGTTTTGCCTCCAGGCCCCCACCACAACAACCAGGCTTCCTGAACCCCGAACCTTCTTCGGTTTCGAGCCCGGCACGGACGGAAGGCTCTTCTCCTATGAGAAGAGCCTCGCGTATTTCCGGGAACTCGCCCGCAAGAGCCCCAGGTTACAACTGGAGATCCTGGGAAAGACCTCGGAGGGAAGGCCTCTCGGAATGGCCTTGATCTCCTCTCGAAAGAACCTGGCGCAGCTCCCCGCAATCCTCGAGGACATGGCCCGGGTCGCCGACCCAAGGAAACTCCGGGAGGGAGACGAGGCCCGGATTCTGGCGAGCAGCCCCTCCCTCGTTTTCATCAGCATGTCCATGCACGCCATCGAGGTAGGTGGGAGCCAATACGCCCCCCTCCTGGCCCATGAACTCTTGAGCCGAAAGGACCCCGAGGCGCAGGCCATCCGGAACCATGTCGTTGTCGCCCTTCTTCCCAGCACCAACCCCGATGGAATGACCATGATCCACAAATGGTTCCTTCAGAGGCAGGCTGGGAAAGAGCCCAGGCCCCGTGCCCCCTTGCCTTACCTCTACCAGCGCTACGCAGGCCATGACAACAACCGGGACTGGTTCCAACTCAACCTCCAAGAGAGCCGGCTGATCACCAGGCAGCTTTATCACAGGCTCTATCCCCAAGTCCTCCTGGACATGCATCAGATGGGTGGGAAGGGCCCTCGATTCTTCGTCCCTCCCTACGCGGATCCGGTCAATCCCAACCTCGACCCCATCCTCACCCAAGCCCTCAATCTCCTCGGGACACGCATGGCCCACGACATGACCCTGGAAGGATTCAAAGGAGTAGTCACGGGAACCACCTTCGACAATTGGTGGAACGGCGGCAATCGCAACGTTCCCTTCCGACACAACATCCTCGGAATCCTCACCGAATGTTCCAGCGCCAACCTCGCCGATCCGGTCCAGGTGTCCCCGAAAAACTTGCGGGGGATGGGCGTTCGTCTCCCCCAATATCGGGCTCAAGAGAACTTTCCCGCACCCTGGGAAGGCGGGACTTGGGGACTCTCCGACATCATCCGCTATGACCGGACCGCTGCCTGGTCCCTCCTCCGCCATCTCTCCCGAAACCGAAGGGAGTACCTCTCCCGCAAAATCCTTCTGGGGCGCCGGGCGCTCCAGGCAGGGGAGCGGGAAGAGCCGGCAGGCTTCGCCCTCCCCAACCGACCCGGGCGGGAGGCCGCCCAGATGCGACTCGTGGCCCTTCTCCAAGCTCTTGGAATCGAAGTTCACGCCCTGACCGCCCCCCTCGCCCTCTCCAAGAACCGGAGCATCCCGGCGGGTTCCTGGTATGTTCCCTGCGCACAGCCCTACAGGGCCATGCTCAAAGACCTCCTCGAACCCCAGTCCTACCCCCGCATCCTGGACGCCCCCAAAGGGCGCCCCATTCGCCCCTATGACGCAGCAGGATGGACCCTCCCTCTCCAATACCGACTCCCCTGCCTAGCCATCCCCCAAAAACTCGCTCCTCAAAGTATCCCCACCCCCCACCTCCCCCTCCGAATGGACCCAACGGCCTACCTCGACCCCAAGCTGGAAACAGGCTCCTTCGCAGACCACGCCAGCCTCGCCCATGCCATAAAGCGGCTCCGGGCGGGAAAGAGAGTTCAGCTCAGAGGGGAGGTCCTCTTTTTTCATACGGTTCCCAAAACAGACGCCACCGAAAGTCGGCCACTCTCCTTGCTCAAGGTCGGCCTTTTCGGGCTCTGGGAGGACGGCCGCGCAGCCACGATGGACGCCGGGTGGACCAAACTCGTCCTGGACACCCATCACGTCCCCTACCTCCCCATCCCCCCGAACCTCCCCCCCAAAGCCCTCCAAACCGCCCTCAACAAAATTCAGGTCCTTCTTCTCCCCAGCACAAGCCGCAGTCGACTCCTCCATGGGCTCTCCCCCAAACGTCAGCTCAAACCCTATGCAGGCGGAATCGGAACCCAGGGGCTGTCCCTCCTTCGAGCCTTCGTGCAGAAGGGAGGCCGAGTTCTCGCTTGGGGAAAAGCCGTGGACGCAATCCTCCCCTTCGAAGGCAAAGATGTCCGCAACCTGCTCCGGGACCACAAGGAATTCTACGCTCCCGGGTCCTTGCTCAGCGTTCGCAGGGTCCCCTCCCAGGACCTTCTGTTCGGACGGGGGTTCGAGCGGGAGTTTCCCGTTTATCAACGGGATCGAGTCGCCCTGGCAGGCAAAGACCTCATCCCCATCCTCAGCTACAAACAGCGCCCCCTTCTCTCCGGATATCTCGAAGGAGGAGAAACAATCGAAGGCAAAACCGCCCTCGGGCTCGTCAAGGACCAAGCAGGAGAATGGATCCTCATGGGCTTTCGCCCCCAAAACCGGGGGCAGACCCTGGGGACCTTCCCCCTCCTCCTGCAAGCACTCATGAGGTAGCCCGAAGGGCTATTCACCCCGAAACTCGGGCTTGCGTTTCTCCAAAAAGGCGCGCATCCCTTCTTTCATATCCTCTGTGGAGGAAATCATTCCAAAGAGGTCCGCCTCCAAGGAAACCCCATCCTCCAAGGCCATTTCCGTTCCTCTTCGGACCGCTTCCTTTGCGATCGAGACCGCGAGTGGCCCGTTTTTCAAAATCTTCCTGGCCGTTTTCTTGGCTTCTTCAAGCAGATCCTCGGGAGGGAAGACACGGTTCACCAGTCCGATCCGGAGCGCCTCCTCGGCATCGATCTTTTCTCCTGTCAGGATCATCTCGAGGCCGTGCCCGTACCCTACAAGTCGTGGCAGCCTCTGCGTCCCTCCATAACCGGGGATGATCCCCAGCCCCACTTCGGGGAGCCCGAAAACCGCATTGCTCGAGGCATAGCGAAAATCGCATGCCAAGGCCAACTCCAGGCCACCTCCCAGGGCGAAACCATTGACGGCCGCGATCACAGGCTTGGGTCCGGCCTCGATGAGGCTCATGCAATCCTGCCCCAGGTGGCTGTTCAATCGTCCATCCAGAACCCCCTGCTCGGCGAGCATGGAAATATCCGCGCCGGCGACAAAGGACTTCTCCCCCGCTCCGGTCAAAATGATGACCCCGACCTCTTCCTCCACAAAACATCCGGTGAACGCCTCGCTCAGCTCATCCAAGGTCTCGTTGTCGAGGGCGTTCAATTTGGAAGGACGATGGATCGTCAGGATGGCGATCCCGTCCTCCACCGAAACTAAGAGGTTCTTCCATTCTTCCGCCTGGTTCATTCCACATTCTCCTCGGGGGATCCAGTGCCCTCCGGGCTTTCTTCGGTAGAGCCTTCCCCCTCGGACTCTCCCTCTTCCCAAACAAAGATTTTTACGGATTTGATCTCGACAGGCTCGACAGGTTTGCTCCGCTCCCCCCCCGGTCCAAAAGTCGTCTCCACCGAAGCAAGGGAGTCCAGGGTCTCATAACCTTCTACGAGCTTGCCAAAGGCGGTGTACTTCCCATCGAGGCTGGGAACACTCGGGGCGTGCACAATAAAGAATTGGCTCCCAGCCGAGTCGGGATCCGCCTTGCGCGCCATGGAGAGGACTCCCCTGTCATGAGGCGCGTCGTTGAATTCCGCCGGAATGGTGTAACCGGGACCGCCGGTCCCGGTCCCCTCGGGGCACCCCCCTTGGATCATGAAATCCTTCACAATCCTGTGGAAGGTCAACCCGTCGTAATACCCCTCCTGCGCCAGCTTGCAAAAGTTGCGCACAGTCAGAGGGGCTTTTTCGGCGAAAAAGCGGAGCTTCATGCTCCCATGCTCTGTTTCAATCTCAGCCCCGAGGCTCCTCAGGTCCACTTGCTCCAAATCAATGCTCATCGACTCTCCTCACTTCCATACGGGCAGGACAACAGTTCGCAGGACCACAACGTCCTTGGTAGGCCTTGTTTTTTGTCCCCCGCGATTGAACCCCAGTGGGACCTTGCAAATCCGGTCCAAGGTATCCAAGCCCTCCTCGAGTTTGCCGAAGGCCGTGTATTTCCCGTCGAGATGGGGAGCGGCAGCGTGGCAGATGAAGAACTGGCTCCCTGCCGAATTCGGATCCGCGCTCCGAGCCATGGAGATGACCCCGCGGACATGTTTGAGATCGTTGAACTCGGCGTCGATCTTGTAACCGGGATCCCCCATGCCGTCATCATCAGGGTTGTCATTCTTGGAGTTCGGATCTCCTCCCTGGATCATGAAGCCGGGGATCACTCTGTGGAACTTGGTCTTGTCGTAGAAATGCTGCAATGAGAGCTTGACGAAATTTTCGACCGTCTTGGGCGCTTTGTCCGGCCGAAAGGAGAGGACCATCGTCCCAAAATTCGTCACAAGGGCGACCTTGGTCCTGGACAAATCCAGCTTTCCGAGGTCTTCGGGACGAGGTTCGCGGACGACCCGGAACTTGGTCAGGGCAGCCGGCTCTCCCGGGATGCTCAGCTCGCAATTCAAGATCGCGCCGGGCTCCACCTTGGTCGAAAGTTTCGTGGAGAGCTTCTTGGACAAGGTCTCGCTCCGGATCGGTAGAGACACTTCCAGCTTGGTTCCCGCCACCAAAGGGACACCCTTTTGATGGCCTCCTTCGGACGCATCCCCCAGCAGACCCAGGTCCTTGCCATTCACCTTCAACCTGAAGCTCATGCCCGTAAACCAACCCTGAGGGACGCTGCATTTACGCAGAGCGCTCAACGAGAGTTTCACCTGAACAGGCTCACCGAAACGCACATAGCTTTCTGCGGAGAGGGAGACCTTGTAGGGAGAGTTGGAAGCGACCTCAGCCTGAGAGGCAAGGGGAACCGAGAGAGCGACGAGGGGAAGTAAGCTAAGGATCATGTGCTGTCCCTCCTGCGAAAAGGATCAGAAACGAATACTGAAATGGAAGAACCGAAGGTCATCGGTGGACTCTCGGAGAATGGGGAAGCCGAAATCGAAGCGAATGGGGAGCCCCCCAATCCCCGGAACGATGAGTTTGAATCCAAAACCCGTGGAAAGACGGAGCTGCTGGAAAATAGGATCACTGAAATCATTCCCCAGCATCCCCGCGTCCAAAAAGACCAGCCCACGGATAATCTCTGTTTCCCGGAATTGACCTTGCATCCGAGTCGAAAAGAGCGGAAACCCATACTCAATGGAGCCAAGATAGCGCATTTCCCCGAAGGTGGGATTGCCAAATTGCATGGGGCCTGCCTTTCTTGGGGCGAAGCCCCGGAGGGTCGTCTGCCCCCCCATGGAAAACCTTTCGGTCAGGAAGAGATCCTGGTCCTCTCCCAATCCATGGCCCACATCGAACTGGTTGCGGATCTCCAGGACATGCGCCCGCTCCTTGGAATCTCTCGCGATGGGGATGTATACCCGGCCATTGATTCCGGCCTTCCAGAAATGGGCCTCCCCACCCAAAGAGTCAGGAGCGATCTCCCCGTATGCCCCCATCCTGAAACCACTCGTGGGCCGAATCCTCCGATCCAGATTCCGGAGATTGAACCCGAGCTTGAGTGAGCGGATCGTCTCCTTGCCCTCCGCGTCCCAAACGATCGCCGGGGCGTTTCCATCGATCCGATAGGTCCGAACCCGGTCCTCGCGAAGCCGAAGAGAGATCCCTGCGTCTCTCCCCAGCCTTCGTTCGAGTCCAACCTGTCCTCCGAAGGTGTCCGTGAAATAGCTGTCCCAAACCCGAAGCAGCCGGTAGCCCTGGAGGTTCAGGCCGGTTGTATCGAAATGCTGGGAGAACAAATCCGGCTCAAAAAAGGAGACCCGGAATTGGCTCTGCTCGATTCCAGGAGTCAAATCCAGGTTGAAGGTCTGCCCCGCGCCGTGAAACGCTTCGTTGTTCAGAATTTGGGAAAACCATGAAATCGGATTGATTCCCCGGGGAGGTTTTTTCCAGTCGAAGTTCCGCTTTCGGTACGTCACATTGCCGAAGAAACCATTCTGGGAAGAGACCCCGAATCCCCAGAGGATCTGACCGGTTGTCCCCTCTTCCACCTTGACCTCCAGGTCCAGCTTGTCTTCTTCCCCCGGGACGGGAACCAGGTTCACGAGGACCCCTTGCTTTCCTGCATCCTGATCCCCGAAATAGCGGAGAGAATTGAGCCTGTTTTCACTTTTCTCCAGCTCCACCATGTCCAAGGTCTCGCCGGGAAACACCGAGATCTCCCGTCGAATGACAAAATCCCGGGTAAACCGATTCCCCCGAATCTTCACATTGCGGAGGGTCTTCTTTTTCCCCTCGCGCACTCTGTACGTCACAGCGATCTCATGCTTCTTCGGGTCCACGACCTCCTGTGGTTCGAGGACTTCAAAAGCGCTTCCCCTGTCCAAAGTGGGGAATCGCTGGATATTGGGGAAACCTCGCCGCCCATAGAAATCAGCAATCGCCGCCTTATCCCGATCCAGGAGGTCGGTGGTAAGGATGTCCCCTTTTTTCAGCTTCAACTTGGCGAGAAGCTGTTCTTTGGGAAACAGGGGTTTCTTCTCCCCCACCGGGGGAATCTGCTTGATATCCACCTTGGAGACCCGATAGAGAGGCCCTTCAAAGACCCGAACCACGATGGAGACCCCCGTGAAGTTGTCAATGAAGTCCAAGCGTTCCAAGCTCACAAGAGCGTCCCGGTAACCCCGGCTGTGATAGAAATTCCTCACACGGTCCAGGTCCTCCTCCAGGACCTTGCGAGAATAGATCGCATCCGAGAAAAAGCCCGTAGTGGACTGAAAGCCCGAAGACCCGAGGATGTTCCAAACCCAGCCCAATGCGACCCAATCGGGGAAATGCGTGTTCCCACGGATGTCGATCTTTCGGACTTTGACACGGGGACCCTCATCGACAATGAACAGGATCCGGTCCTTCTCGGAGTCCGGCTGCACGCGAATTTTTATAAAGGGGTAGCCCTCCTTCTTGTATTGGGTCTCCAGGGTCCGTGCCAGGTTGTTGGCACTCATCATCGTCTGGGACTCCCCCTCTCTCAGGTCCAGGAGGTTACGAACCCTCTCCTCGGTAAACCGCACCAGACCCCGAAAGGCGACCTTCCTGTAGGTAGGGAACTCGTGGATGACAACCAGGACCTCCACGCCCCCGGGGACCTCCTTGACCTTGAACTGTCCTCGCACCTTGAACCGCCGCCAAAGAAGGGTCAGGTCTTCGCGAACAATCCGAGGATTGAGTCTTCCTCCCTTCTTCGTCCCCAAGACATGAAGGAGAACTTCGGGAGGGAGACTCCGGGCACCGGAAATCTCCACCTTGAGAATCTTCTTTCCATCCGCCGGGTCCCTGTCCGTCGGAGTGCCGGCCCCTTGGACGGATCCCGCCCCACGGGGAGCCCCCCCTTGAGCGGGGAGGGAGGAGCCGAAGAGGATGAGCAGCGAAAGAAAGGCTCCTTGGATCAATGCACAGGCTCCGACTGGGCCAAAAAGCTTTCAAAACGCATGTAATCCCGGAAGAAGCGCAGCTTCACCGTCCCTGTCGGGCCATTTCGCTGCTTCGCCAGGATCAGTTCCGCGAGGCCCCTCAACTCCTCGTTCTCCGGTTTGTAATACTCCTCTCGATGCAACATCATGATGACGTCAGCATCTTGTTCGATCGCCCCCGACTCGCGCAGGTCCGACATGCGCGGCCTGTGATTGTCCCGTTGCTCCACTCCTCGATTCAACTGAGAGAGAGCGACCACTGGGATCTCCAGCTCCTTTGCCAGACCCTTGAGGGATCGACTGATCAATGAAATCTCTTGCTGGCGGCTCTCCACCCTGGTCCCTGCGTGAAGAAGCTGCAAGTAGTCGATCACGATCAGTTTGATGTCCTCCTTTTGGCGCAGGCGCCTCGCCTTGGACCTCAAGTTCAGGAGAGTGAGGGCGGGCGTGTCATCGATAAAGACCTTGCGCTTGTAGAAATCTCCCGCCGCCTCTTGGAGCCTCGCTTGCTCCGCCTGTGAAATGAACCCCCGCCTCATTTTGTGTGCGTCCACCTGGGCGGCCGCACAGAGCATGTTCTGGGTCACCTGGGTCGAGGTCATTTCGAGGCTGAAGAACACTGCCCCATTCCCCTTGGCCGAGGACCTCTCGATCAGGTTGAGGGCGAAGGAAGTCTTCCCCATCGAAGGCCTGGCCGCGATGATGATCAGTTCCCCGGGCTGCAAGCCACTGGTGTACTCATCCAAGTCGTGAAAACCCGTCGGGACCCCGGTGGGCGCATCCCCCCTGTTTCGGTAGGACTCGATCCTCTTGTAGGTCTCCCAGATCAAGTCTTCCATGGGCTGGGGCTCACCAACTTCGCGGTCCCTGGCGATTTCGAGAATGCGTGCTTCCGCCTCGTCGAGGAGGTCCGTCGGCTCTTCCGCCGCCTTGTAAGCCTTCTGGGCGATCTCGGTGGCGATTTCGATCAACTTGCGGAGGACCGATTTGCTCCGAATGATTTCGGCGTGATGGTGGGCGTTGGCAGCGGTAGGAGCGAATTCGACAAGAGTATAGAGATATCCTCTCGTCCCCGCCTGCTCCAAGACCCCCTGTTTCTCCAACTGATCCCCCACGGTCACGGGGTCCAATTGTTTGTGGTTGTCGTAGAGTTCCCGGATCGCCCGGAAAATATGCTGGTGGGCCTGGAGGTAGAAGTCTTGGGGATCCAGAATCTGGAGAAGGTCCACACAAGTATCCTCGTGTATGAACATCGAGGAGAGCACGCTCTTCTCCGCCTCGAGGTTGTGTGGCACAGCCCGCGGCTCTTCTGGCCCACTACCCGTCATCGTCCCTCCATCCAAAGGATCATGTAGAAGAGGGGAAGCTTAACTTCCCCTCCGATCCATGTCATCCATCGGGATGATTCCTCCTGGAACCCAGTCCCGGCGAGGGACAGCCTCCCCCGCCGGAAAGGGGACGGGAGGGTCAATCCGCCGCTTTCACGACCCAAATGCGGGCCTGGACCGTCACATCGCCATAGACATGAATGGGAACTTCGAATTGCCCCACTTCTTTGATGTGCTCCTCGAGGCGCACATTGGAGGCGAGGATCTCCAAGCCTGCCTCCTTCATCGCGTCGGCAATCATCTGGTTGGTCACCGAACCATAGAGCTTGCCATCGGGTCCCACCTTCATCTCCAATGTGATGTTGGTCTGGGGGATCCTCTCGGCAAGATCCTTCAAGCTCTCCTCCCGGGCGGCTTCCATCTCCGCCATTTTCTTTTCCCTGGCCGCCAGCGCGGCGAGAGTCGAGGCATCGGGAACAGCGGCAATCCCCATCGGAAGGAGATAATTACGGGCATAACCGGGACGAACCCGCACGGTTTCGCCCGTCTTCCCCAGGTTCTTGACGTCCTGCATCAAAAGGACCTGCATATCACTCGCTTTCTTGCTCATCGTAAACCCTTCCTTTCCCTAGGAGGTGTAGGGGATCAATGCGAGAAAACGAGCACGCTTGATCGCACGCTTGAGCTTCCTCTGGTCTTTCCCCGAAAAGCCCGTCCGCTTGCGAGGATAAATACGAAATTGGGGACTCATCAAGCTCGTAAGGTAGGGAATGTTCTTGTAATCCAGTTCCCCATCCGGCTTCACATTGCTCGCGTCCGCGCCAAAACGCCGAAACTTTTTATTTCCATATGCCATGGTTCAACTCCTTGTTCCTTTATTCGCTCTTTTCATCGCTTTCGGGGGTGGTGGAAGAGGACTCTTCCGTCCCATCGGCCTCGAGGGGGGCGGCGGCCTCCGCGACGATCTCTTCGACAGCCACCGCCTCTACGACCTCCTCGACCACCACTTCCTCCTGGTCCACGGCCTCTTCGACAGCATCCACCTTGGAGGCCCCGCTTCCCTCGGAGTCCGAGGAAGCTTCCACCTGGAATTCCTTCTCGGGTTCAAAGGCCTCGGCGGGAACCTCCTCCACCCTCAGGATCAAATGCCTCAGGATGGGCTCCGAGAGCTTCAGGTCGAAGTTCATTTTGGCCAGACTCTCAGGAGGAGCCTTGAAGTAGGCAAGGTAATAGGTCGCCCTGCGCTGCTTCTTGATCTCATAGGCGAGCTTCCGCTCATCCCAGCGTTTGGCGACGATGATCTCGGCCCCATGTTTTTTGAGGACCCCGTCCACCTTTTCCTTGAGGCCATCCCAGCCCTTCTTTACCTCCCGGTTGTCCAGGAGGAGCATCGCTTCGTACGTATTCATCTAATTCACGGCTCCTTGGTCCAAGGTTGCGGAGAACGTGTTTCGTCCGCCAGCCTCGCTCGAAAGTTCAGACTCGAAAAATCAAAAAAAAAACAAATGTCCAGACAGTTCGAACCCAAAGACCTCACCGCCTTCCCTCCGACCAGGGGTTCGATGGACGAACCGGGTGGATCAACCGGAAAACCCGGCCGCTAGAGGGAAAAACCGTTGAAGCGCGTCATCAACTCGGGAAGGGACTCACCCTTCATCCAGGCCAGGCAGCAATCGACGGATGCCTGGAGAACGGGAGCGAGGAGTTCCCTTTCGGATTCCTCGAAGCGGCCCAGAACGAAATCAGGATCCGCCATCCTTCCGGAGTCGAGATCTGAGCGACCAATCCCGATTCTCAATCGGGGGAAGCCTTCGGAACCCAGGCAGGCGACAAGGGATTTGATCCCATTGTGTCCTCCCGGGCTACCCCCCGGCCGCAGACGAATGCGCCCCAAGGGTAGGTTCAGGTCGTCATAGACTACAAAGATCGATTCCGGCGCCAACTCGAGACGCCGAGCGAGAGCGGCCACCGCCACCCCGCTGAGATTCATATAAGTCATTGGTTTGAGGAGAAGGATCCCATCCCCTCGGCTCTCCTCGCCCAGCATGGCGGGGGTCACCTCCGCGACGCGCCCTTTGACCCGCCCCGAAAAACCATCTTTCCGGCTGAGCCTACGCCAAGAGGCCCCCAGTCGCTCCGCGACCAGATCCAACACCTCAAAGCCCAGGTTATGCCGGGTACCCACATACTCCTCACCCGGATTCCCGAGCCCGACAAGAATGCGGACCCCGGACTCGGAAAAGGAATTCAGGCCGAGCATCCTAGCCTCTCAGAGCGGAGAAGCAAAGGCCCCATCCCCAGCTTTCCCTGCAGGGGCCAAAGCCTACTCCTCCCGCTTCAAGAATCAGCCCTCCGAGGGAGCTTCGCCTTCACCCTCGGCTTCGGCAGCGCCCTCAGGCTCCTCGACCGTTTCCTTGCGGACCTTTTTCACCCGGACCTGGCAGACAATCTCTTCTGGATCCACGAGGGTCTTCACCCCTTCCCCGAGGGGGAGGTCCTTGACCCGGATGGAATCCCCGACGTCCAGATCGTTGACCACCAACCTCAGGAGTTCGGGGAGGTCCTTGGGAAGACATTCCACCTCGATCTCCTGGATGGGAGCGTCAAAGGCCCCGTCCTTGGAGAGGCCGACCGGCGTCCCCACGAACTGGATCTGGACCGTCGACCTCATGGGCTCATCGAGGGCGATCCGGATGAAATCCGCGTGAAGGATCCGGTCCTCCAGTTCGTCCCATTGAAGGTCCTTGAGAAAGGTCTCCTCCTTGCTGCCGTCATCCAGCTTCAGCTCGAAAACCTTGTGGCGGCTCCAAACATGGGAAGTGAAACTCTTCTCATCGAGAGCGAGATTCCTCCCCTCTTTCGACCTTCCATAAACAACCGCGGGGATATAGCCGGCGGCCCGGAGAAGGCGGTTCTGCCGCTTCCCAAGCTGGTTCTCACCCCGGAGTTTTGCTTCAAGATTCGCAATCTTCATCGATAAAACCTCTTTACCTCATACCCAATATCAAACGTTTTCATGCACCCACCATCGCGGGCCCGGACCTGGAGCCTGGGGGGTTCGGTTCATCCCAGACTATCGAAGAGCCGGCTTACAGATTCACTCTTGTGTATGCTCTCGATCGCCTTTGCGAGCATCGGAGCAAGACTGACGCTCTTCAGTTTCTTTGGACTCCTATCCCCTGGGATGGGGATGCTATCCGAAAAAAAGATTCCGTCCACCGGGGCGTTGTCGAGCCGCTCGACCGCCGGACCACAAAGAACCCCATGGGTCGCCGCAAGGAAGACGCTCTTGGCCCCATGGGCCTTCACGATCCGGGCAGCGTCCGTGATGGATCCGCCGGTGGAGACCATGTCATCGACCACCAGGGCGTTTTTGCCCTCGACCTCTCCGACCAGGTTTTCGACATGGGTCTCCGACCCGGAAACCCGACGTTTGTCGATGATCGCCAAACTCGCACCCAAGGCCTTGGAGTAGGCCCGCACCAGCTTGACCCCACCCACATCGGGAGAAACAACCACCAGGTTGTCCCCGAGAACATCTTTGAGGGGAGGAAGAAAGGCCGGACGGGCGTAGAGATGATCCACGGGAATGTCGAAGAAGCCTTGGATCTGCGCCGCGTGCAAATCCACGGTCAAAACACGATCGGCTCCCGCCTCGGTAATCAGGTTGGCGGCGAGCTTGGCGGTAATGGGAACACGGCCTTCGTCCTTCCGGTCCTTGCGCGCATACCCAAAATAGGGGAGCACCGCCGTGATCCGATCCGCCGAGGCCCGCCTCAGGCAATCGATCATGATCAGAAGTTCCATGAGATTCTCATTGACCGGTGGACAGGTCGGCTGCACGACGAAGCAGTCGGCCCCCCGGACATCGCAAAGAACCTTGACGTCGATTTCGCCATCGGGAAAACGACCGACCGCCGCCTCGCCAAGCTCCAAGCCCATCGCTTCCGTGATCGCCTGAGCGAGGACGGGATGAGCGTTGCCGGAAAATACCCTCAACCTGTGGAAGGTCATCCTTCCTTCCCTCCTTCCTCGCGGCGCTTGAGAAATTTCGCGGGAACCCCCACGTAGATCTCGCCAGCGCCTATGTTGCTGTTTCGCTTGATCAAAGCCCCTGCCCCCGTCAGCGCCCCATCCCCCACCTTGGCGGGAGCGACAAGGATCGTCCCGGAGCCGATAAAGGCCCGGTCACCAATCTCCGTCGGATGCTTGTGAACGCCGTCGTAGTTGGCAGTAATCGTTCCCGCCCCAATGTTCGTCTTTTTTCCGATCCTGGCGTCTCCAAGGTAAGTGAGGTGCTTGGCCTTGGAACCTTGTCCGAGAACCGACTTTTTCATTTCGACAAAGTTTCCGACCTCGGCCCTGTCCTCCAGCTCCGCCCCCACCCGGAGATGGCTGAAAGGCCCGACTTCGCAGTCCTCCCCGACCTTGACCCCGTTGCGCATGACCACGAAGGGGAGCACCCTGGTTCCCCGCCCGATCTGCACGTCCTTTTCGATCACCGCGGTAGCAGGATCTTCGATGAGAACCCCGTTGGCCATGTGCTCTTCCAGAATCCTCTCCTGGAGGACCCACCGCGCCTGGGCCAACTGGCTCAGGTCATTGATCCCCAGCACCTCGTCCGGATCCTCGGTCATGATGGGAAGAACGGCTTCGCCCTCCTGAACGAGCATCTCGAAAACATCGGTCAGGTAGTACTCCCCCTGCTTGTTCTGGTTTTTCAACTTAGGGAGGCTCGCCCTGAGGGCATCGGAGCGAAACGCACAGAACCCCGTGTTGACCTCTTGGATCTCCAGTTCCTCCGGGCTGCAGTCCTTGGCCTCGCGGATCGCAGCAAAGGTCCCATCCTCTGCCCTCAGAATCCGCCCCAGGCTTCCGGGAACCAGCTCCTCCGAAGTCAGGAGAGTCGCAGCAGGCCGCCCCACCTCAGGAATCTCGCATTCCACCCCCCGGACCAGGGCTTCCAGAGTCTCGACCGTAATCAGAGGTGAGTCGCCATAGAGGACGAGGACGGTCCCATCGAAGGCGCCTTCCGCGTCCAAAGCCTCGAGCGCCACCTGCATCGCGTGTCCCGTCCCCTTGGGTTCCCCCTGGTCCACCACCAGGCAGCCCATCCTGTCGAAGCGTGCCCCCAAAGACGCCTGGACCCGCTCAATCCCGTGATGCAAGACCACGACCGAGCGATCCGCTTGGAGCGCCTCCAGCACATCGAGCACATAGTCCAGCATCGGGGCGCCGCAGAGGGGAAGAAGCACCTTGGGGAGCTTTTGCTTGGTGCGTGTCCCCTTGCCAGCGGCCAGAACGATGACAGCGAGCTTGTCTACAGGATTGTTTCTACGTTGTGCCACGATAGGGACCAGGACCTTCCCCCCCCTGAAAGGAGGGCAAACCAATGGGGAAAATGGGCAAAAGTTCTACCAGAACGAGCCGGCCAGTTCCAGGGATCCGCTAGAATTGGGCCAAAACCCCCCTGGCGATCACCAGGCGCTGGATTTCGCTGGTCCCCTCGTAGATCCGGTTGACCCGGGCGTCCCGGTACATGCGCTCCACGGGGTATTCCTTGCTGTACCCCATCCCCCCGTGGATCTGCACTGCCCGGTCCACCACCCGATCCAGCGCTTCGGAGCAAAAGAGCTTGACCATGGCCGACTCCTGGGAAAAAGGCATCCCCTGGTCGCACATCCAGGCCGCCCGGTAAACCATGGACTCCATGGCATAAATATCCGTGGCCATGTCCGCCAACATCGTCTGGATCGCCTGCTGTTTGGCGATCGGCTTGCCGAAAGCGATCCGCTCACTTGCATACCGGGCAGAGACCGCCAAAGCCTCCTTGGCCGCCCCGAGGCAGTTGGCCCCCAAGGTCAAACGCCCACGGTCCAAAGTCCCCATCGCCACGGGGAATCCTCTCCCCACTTCTCCCAGTCGATTCTTGTCCGGAACCCGCACCCCATCAAAATGCAGCTCCACAGTGGAAGAGCCGCACTGCCCCATTTTCTCCTCCCGCTTTCCGGCCCGAAAACCCTCCATCCCCTTTTCCACCACAAAGGCAGAGATCCCCCCGCGCGTTCCCTTTTCCCGGTCATTGGCCGCAAAGGTCACGATCAGATCCGCAACATCCCCGTTGGTGATCCAGATCTTGGAGCCATTGAGAACCCAATCCTCCCCATCCCTCTCGGCGGTGGTCCGCATGGCGCCGGCGTCCGAACCGGCGTCCGCCTCCGTCAGGGCATAGCAAGCCAGAAGTTCCCCGGTCACCATTTTGGGCAAATAGCGCTGCTTGAGTTCCTCAGACCCATAGAGAAGGATGGCGTTCCCCCCGATGGACATATGCCCCCCGCAAAACACCGCCGTGGAGAAACATCCCCGGGTGATCTCCTCCATGAAGATGCAGAGCCCCATTTCTCCCAGGCCTGAGCCCCCATATTCCTCAGGAACGTGGATCCCAAGGAAACCCAGCTCCTTGATCTGCTCGATGATCTCGGGGGGAATCCTGTGCTCCTGATCAATTTGAGCAGCTCTCGGTTTTAATTCCCTCTCGGTCCAGTCCCGAACCATCTCCCGCAGCATCTGCTGCTCTTCATTCCAGGAAAAATCCATCGCATCCTCACAAGCTGATAAGGCCAGGTCAACGGACAGGAAGTCTGGCCCAAGCCCTCCCCAAGATCCAGCCTGGAATCCCCCTTCCAGGGCAAACTCGAGGGTCCTCCCAGGGAGGATTCAACTCCAAACCGCCCCTGGGCCGATGGAAAAGGGGATGGCAGCCATGGGCATCCTTCATTGCTGCCCCCCGAAACCCCAGGTCCTAAAAAATGTTCAGGATCCTCATCCTAGATAACCACACTGAGCAGCTTGAACCCCTTAGCAAAGAGCTAGAGAACTGGCCCGGTCTCTCGATCGCCTATCTCCAGTCCTACATCCATGCCATCGATCTCATCGAGCTGAGCCCTCCCGACCTGCTCATTTCCGCCTTCGAATGCGAAAGGGTCAACGCCTTTGAGTTCATCTGGGAGATGAAGAGGAGATTCGGAGAAGTTCCCGAAACCCTGTTCTATCTCCCGGAGGGTTGCCATCTCGGAGGAGAGATCTTCAAAACCTTGGACCTGGACCTCTGTTTCATCCAGGAAGACAGGGACAAGGTCTTCCAAATGATCCAAAACAGGATGGATCGAAAGAAAAGAGCCCTCCCCCCTGAAGGATTCTCCTTTTCCCGAGTCGAACCCCAGATCCTTCTCGCCATGGCCAGCGGCCTGGATGTCCAAGTGCAAATCCATGGACCCGAAGGACCCCAGGGAGAAATCCTGGTATCCCAAGGGGGGATTTGGTCCGCCCGCGACGCCGAGGGAAGTGGTCCCGAGGCCTTCCTCAGGCTGCTGGACAGGGGAGAGATCGCAGCCTGCTCCCTGATCGACAAGGAACTCATGGGCCCCTATGAGTTCGAACAGGAAGAGGACGAAGACGCCCAGGAACTCATCGACCGGGGAATCGACGCCATTCTATCCAAGGAGCTGGAGGAGGCCGCAACCCTGTTCCTGAGGGCGGCGAAACTCGCTCCCGACAACCCTCTTGTCAAAGCGAACCTCGACCGCCTCCAGTCCATGGGCATCCTCCCCATGTAATGCCGGCCCAATTTTCGTCGCCCAAGGAATCGACCCTTAAACGTCTGTCGGACGTACCCACCCAACCTTTGCCCTCCTCTTCCCCTCCCACGAGTGCGCTCCCTTTCTCCGCCCGGCTCGATGGCCGGTTGAGTGGTCAGCCCGACAGACTCCTTAGCGGCACCACTAAACCGGCCCCATGAAACCAGGCACCTGTAGCCGCCCCCCAGAAACCAACCCCATGTTCGCCAACTAACAGGCGAAGGACTGAAGGCGTTTTTTCATCCTCGGCAGTTTCATGCGCTTGAGGGCCGCCTCCTGGAGCTGGCGCACGCGCTCGGCGCTCACCTTGAGGATCTCCCCGATCTCGATCAGGGTTTTGGGGCTTTTCCCATCCAGGCCGTAGCGCAGGTTGAGAATCAGGCGCTCACGTTCGGGGAGCTCCTGGAGAACCTCGTCGAGCCGATCCCGAAGAGGAATGTCCACGACACGATCTTCCACCGGAAGGATCCGTTCATCCTCGATCAGGTCTCCCACCCGGCCACCTTCCTCATCATTGATTTTGGCGTCCAGGGAGACCGCGAAGCGCTTGGTTTCCAGAAGTTTCTCGACCCGCTCCGTCGGGATCCCCAGCTTTTCCCCCAGCTCTTGGGCCGAGAGAGGCCGCCCACGACTCTGCATGGCCGTCTTCTGAAGATCCTTGATCTTTTTCAACTGCTTCTGGACCCAAACGGGGACCCGCACTGTCCGAACATTGTTGTAGAGGATCTTGAGGAAGGCCTGGTTGACCCAATACTCTGCGTAGGTCTTGAATCGGACGGACCGCCTCCAGTCAAAACCTTCGATGGCCTGGAAGAGGCTCATGTTGCCCTCTTGGATCAGATCGGCGGTATCGATCCCCAAGTTCCGATAACGGTGAACCGCCCGCATGACAATGTACAGGGTGCCCCGGATCCAAGCGTCCCGGAGAACAGCCATTTCCCGAAGCCTCGCCTCCGCCCTCTGGATCTGAGCCAGGCGCTTTTCGCTCCTGGTCGGGGGAAGGGCCGGCAGACGCCCCTTGGTGATCGCCGCCTTTCTCTTCTCGGCGGGGAGCTTGAGGGGGTTCAAAGCCGCTTCCGCCCTCATGACCAAAAATTCATAGCGTTTCCCCATGCGGAACTCGCCCACCCGATTCAGGCGAGGAAGCTTGTGGAGCTCCTGCTCGTAGGGCGCCACCCCATCCCGGCGCAGGGAGTTCTGTTGATGATAGGGAGGGTCGTAGCTGTCCTTTTCCTTGGGGTGGTCCGGGGACAGGGGCTTGATGGCGATTTTGAGCCTGTCCAGTTTCCGCATGAGTTTTTTCGACTCACTGGGGAAGCAAAAGGCTCCTCCATCCAGGAACTCGTCGAGATCCCGCCAGTCCAGGGCCATGCCCGCCTTCAAACTCCGCAGTTTCGCGGAGAAACTCCCGTTGCAACAGCCTCCGGGCACCGAACCATTTTCGCTTTTTTTCATTCTTTCGCCTCGCCCTTTGCCCCCATTCCAAGTCTTTCTTTCCAGGTCTTCACTTCCAGGCTTTCATGGGCCGTTTCCAGCCCATGGGAACGAACTTGAGGGGGAACCGTTCCCCTGAAAAAGCAAAATTGTCAGCCAGCCCATTCCAGACGGGAACCTTCCTCATCCGGCACTGTCAAACTGACAGAAAAACGCGTTTTCAAAGGGGTTTGGGTCTAGGTATCTCAAATCCTGGGCCAAAGACAGCCATGGTGGAGAGAACACGGAAAGACTCGGAACATTTCCAAATCAAGCCCAATTTCCCCAATGGGCTCCATCCCCAAGCACCGATGGCCTCTCAAGTCCCGATCCCCCACCAAGCCTTATTCGCCCAAACTTGTTGGGTTGCCCCCGTGCTGCCGATGGCCCCCCAGTCCCACTCCTCCCACAAGCCCCCTCGCAAAACCCGGTCCCCCAAAAGCCCCTCTCTTTGGAATCATCAGGAACCTTGGAAACCTTGGGCGGGATCCAGGACACGCTCAAGGAGAC
>DROQ01000043.1 GCA_011321845.1 Planctomycetota bacterium
CTCCCAATCATCTATCCTAAACCCCTTCCACAAACCTCGATCCAACCGGAAATCACCAAATGCCTCAAGACTCCGCCGACTTCCTGGGCTCCGATCCCATCGAGCATCCTTCCCTTCCCCGCCGCGCCTTCTTCCAGAAGCTCGCAGGCCTCTCCGCCTCCGCCCTCGCCGCGATGGCTGGATTCTCCCTCACCACAGGCAAGGTCCAAGCCCAATCCGGTGGCGGCCTCAAACCCATCGGGTACTTCCTTGGCATCCCCATTTACCTGGCCAGGCTGCAGGCCCAGCAGAGCCTTCAGAAGTTTCCCGACTTCTCCAGCGTCCCCTTCTTCCGCTACAAAGCCCTCGCTCCCGTCAAGAGCCTCGGAGCGACCCCCATGATCGACATCCCCGAAGGCTCCATCCTGCTGGTAGAGTTCGACAACCAGCTCCCCATCCCCATCGTCCCCAACCTCGAAGGCGGCCCCATCGGCCCCGTCGTGGCCCCCAAGCAAAAGGACTACCTCATCCTCCTCGCCCCCAAGGCCGGGACCTACCTGATCGGCAACGCCGGCTGGCAAGTGGCGAGCGGCCCCGCCGGTTTCGGAGCCGTCCTCGTGACGCGTCCCAAATCCGGCAAGAAGGAGCTGTGGAGCGGCGGCCCCGCCTACGACAAGGAGTTCATCCTCGCCTACCACGACACCGACGATCGCTGGAACCGCGCCATCGCCAAGCTGACTCTCCCCAACCTCTCCCTCTACGAGCCCAACTATTTCACCGTGAACGGCCTCACCTATCCCGCCACCGCCAAAGACCCTTCCACCAAGGTCCTGAGCAAACTCGGGGATCGCGTCCTGATCCGCTTCGCCAACTTCGGAAGGCTCCGCCAGTCCATCCACTTCCACGGATACCATGCCGACGTCGCCGCCCGCAACAACGTCCCCGAGAAGAACTGGGGCCCCAAGGACACCATTCCCGTCCCCTCCAACCAGTCCTGTGACGTCATCTTCAAAGCCAACCAGCGCGGCAAGTATCCCTTGCATCCCCACTTCGTCCCCGCCGTCACCGCCAATGGGACCTATCCCTATGGCACCTTGGCCCTCATCGAAACCATCTAGCTCGGGAGCAAGAACATGGCAGGTTTAGGAAAGAACGTAGGAACAAACTTTTCCCTGAGGTCCCGAATGAACGGTTCGGTCTCCACCTCCAAGGGCAACATCCGCTGTTGGTACTTCACCGACGGCATCCGCATGATGGGCGGAAGCGGCTTCATGGGCGACCGTCTCCTCCCCTCCGCCCACTTCGAAGCCATCGAAGGCAAAAAGATCACCGTCTCCTTCTTCAATCAGTCCATGATGGACCACACCATCCACCTCCATGGACTCGACGTCGACCAGCGCAACGACGGCGTCCCCTCCACCTCCTTCTCCGTCCCCCGGATGGGAAGAGCCACCTACACCTTCGTCGCTCCCCACGCCGGAACTTACCACTACCACTGCCACGTCGACACCGTCCTCCACTACGAAATGGGCATGGTGGGCGCCGTCATCGTCCGCCCCCCGAACGCCTCCACCAAACAAGCCTGGACCAACGGCCCTACCTTCGACGAAGAAGTCCTCTGGCACCTCCACACCATGGACACCAGCTGGCACAACGAGACCATCTCCGGCCCCAAAACCGCCCGCCACCGCCCGGACGTCTTCCTCCTCAACGGCAAAGAAAGCAGCGCCGCCAAGACCGACCCCTACACCCGCATCGTCCTCCCCCAAGGCAAGACCGCCTACCTCCGCCTCCTCAACTGCGGCTACCAATGGGCCCGCGTCTCTCTGAGCGGCATTCCCTTCCAAGTCGTCGCCAGCGACGGCCGCCCCATGCGAAACCCCGTCTCCGCCAAAACCTGGGAACTCGGCCCCGGCGAACGCTACGACCTCCTCATCCCCGCCAAGACCAAGGGCAGCTACGCTGCCAGGGTCGACTACCTCGACGACTTCACCGGCAAGGTCCTAGGCACAGCCCAAACCCAACTCATCGTGACCTGAGCCCATCCCGAACCAAACCTGGGGGGGCCAACCCGGCCACCCCCAGGGGCTTCTTCCAAAACAGCGTCCCCCAAAAACGACATTACCCAAACCGGAGGCTTCCGAGCCACGAACCAGCTAGCTCAAGACCCCTCCTCAAACACCGCTTTCCAAGCCTTCCCCGCCCTCCTCGCCCGAGCAATCGAACCAAAGAGATCTCCCCCCTCGTTCACCCCCCGGCTGTTCGAAGGCTGGTCAAACCCAAAGCGATACTGCACCCCAGCAATCGTGAGCTTGAGTCCACCAGAAAAGTAGTACCAAGGAAAGTGAACCCTCTCCACCTCAGAGAGCGGCAACTCGAACAACAGAGGCCTCGCCCCCCTCTCCACAAGAGCCCCCAGCTCCGCGCAACCCGACCTCGCCTCCAACTTCTCAAATCCCCTCCTCCCCAGATTTCCCTCCCCCAAAACACAAAAGGACAAGCGCCCCGAAGAAAGCCGCAGCTCCCCCGGAAGATTCCTGTTCCCCAAAAGCAGCCAGGCCTTCGTCGAAAAGTTGTTCCTTCGAGTCATTTTGAAGCCTCCCCTTCAGACCTTAGCTACCCTCTCAATATCGCCCAAGGACGCACAATTATGAACCCAACCGCCGAGAGATACAGCAGTCCTTCGCCGCATAACCCAACCTCCCCAATCAGGGGTTCGAAAGGAAGTCCCCATCCAAAAGGCAATTCTGGAACTCAGCCTCAGGTGCCAAGGGAAAGAGAAAGCGGGGATAGGTGAGCCAGAAGGCCCATACAGGTCCGTTGAATTACCGTTAGTCAGACGAGGAGCAAAGATGATTCTGGGACCGGCCTCCGGCCGGCCGCTGATCGCCAGGTCGTTGGTGGATTCCTGAAAGCCTGGTAAACGATTTCCAGGAACCCACGGGTCCCAGCACATTTTGATTTCTGGAAGCGCTTACGCTTCATCCACCTGGAGGTCTCCACGGTCCTCGCAAACTGTTGTGCTTGCTAGGGTGGATCCCGTTGGATGGGATTGCCTGCAAATGATGAGAAATGCTGGGAAATCCATCCATGACTCGAAAACGGAAAACCGGGGAGCTGGAGGCGTTCGACGCAGCAGCGGCCGTCTTTCGTGAACACGGCGGGGTCCTGCGCACGATGGAGGCGATGCGACACGGTGTCCATCCGCGCACCCTCTATGCCATGCGGGATGCTGGGGCGCTGGAGCGGCTGGGGCGGGGGTTGGACAGGCTGGCGGAGCTGCGGCGGCTCGCTAACCCTGATCTGGTTGGCGTGGCTTTGCACATTCCCGATGGAGTGCTCTGCCTGCTTTCGGCTCTGGCGTTCCATGGGATCACGACCGAAATCCCCCACGAAGTCTACGTAGCACTGAAGCGAGGTGCCGAATCGCGGCGACTGGAGTATCCTCCCGTTCGCGTTTTCTGGTTCACTGGAAAGGCCTTCACGGAGGGCATCGAGATCCACGAGCTGGACGGCGTCGAAGTGCGCGTATTCGGGGCGGCGAAGAGTGTGGCCGACTGCTTCAAGTACCGGAACAAGCTTGGGCTCGACGTGGCCATCGAGCCGCTGAGGCTCTACCTGCGTGAACTGCAGGACCAGCCTGACGAGCTCGTACGGCTCACGCGCATTTGCCGCGTCGAAAAAGTGATGCGGCCCTACATCGAGGGCCTGCGGTGAACCGGCGGAAGCTGAAGAGCGTCGCGGCCTCCATTCGGCAACGCCTGCTAAACCAGGCGCGCAGGTCAAATCGGCCGTTCAACGAGCTGCTCCATTACTTTGCCATGGAACGCTTCCTCTACCGCCTGTGGAAGTCGCCGCATGCCGAGAGGTTCGTCCTCAAGGGAGGGCTCATGCTGGCGATGTGGAGGTTGTCGCACACGCGCCCGACCAGGGGCATCGACTTCCTGGGGCAGATGACGGGCGATATCGAGCGCCTTGTGGGCATCGCTGAGGAGATCTGCCGGCAAGAGGTCGAGCCCGACGGGTTGAGCGGCGATCCGGGAAACGTTCGCACGGCGGGGGCTCGCGGTTGAAGCTCGCCCCTTGGCCCTGACTGACGAATTCGCTTTCGACGAGACGAAGTCGGCCCAGTGGGGTGCCGCAGTTCTTGGAGGGCTGGCCCAACAATGTGGGGCAGAGGGGGCCGGTTTCCGTGGGGAAGGGCTACGAGGCTTGGAAAGACGGGCGAAATTTGCCAAGGGAACCGGGAGTTGGTCATGGGGGGCTTAGACACCCCCGCTACGGTTGCGCTAGGATGAGGCAATGGGACGTGAAGCGATGGATACTCCCGACTACATCCAAGAGTTTCTCGAGCGGAACCCGAAGGCCTTGGAGGTCTATCAAAGCCTTCCGCCTTCCCACCAAAGCGAATATGTCCGATGGATCGAGGAGGCGAAGCGGGAAGAGACCAGGGCTCGACGGATGGAGAAAATGATGGCCATGCTTTTGGATCGTGAAGGATGAAGGATCTGAGCATTTTATTGCTTGGGGTCCTGATGGGTGGATGGCTCCTTTTTGATGGCCTTCATGTTTTGCTCAAGGGGAAATACTTTGGCCCACCAGAGCCCGGTCCATGGGCTTCGGTGGTCAAGTTGTTCGGAATCAACCCATTCTCTCTCGGTGTGCCCTTCCTCCTCTTGGGGCTCCTATGGTTCCTTTCTTCTTACGCGGTGTTCAGCCAGCAGTCTTGGAGCGCGGTTTCCGCTCTTGTGGCTGCCATTGGGACGATCTGGTACCTGCCCTTCGGAACGGTGGTTTCGGTGTTGGTTTTGGCCCTCCTATGGCTGCGATAGGAACTTGGCTGCGATCGAAACTTGGCTGAAATGGAAACTTGACTGAGATCCGAGATTCCTATCCAGCTCCTTCTTCTGAATCGGCATGCCGCTGCTGCTTGTCATCGGAGGATTCGAGGTTTCAGGAAGAATCGGAATGGATCCGGGTGAACTAGTTTTTCCGGAAGCGGGCAAGAAGTTTGCGGGCCCGGATGCTGCGGGCGTGTTTGGGACCGAGGCTCGTTTCCAGGATGGGGATGGCGTGTTCCAGGTGTTGGAGGGCCTTGGTTTTTTCCGGGGTGGCGAAGAGGGCCTTGGCCAAGGTCGTCTCATGGACTGCGAGGATCCAGTGGTCCGGGGGGTAGATTTCCTTTGCCCGAAGGAAGGAATCCTTGGCGAGGCGAACCGCCTCTTCGAGGTGACCGGTCTCGAGTTCGAGATTGGCGAGGGAATGCATGAGGCGAAGGGTGTCGGGATGCTTGGGTCCGAGTTTTTCGAGGGCTTCTCCTAAAGCCTCTTTGGAGAGGGCTCGGGCCTTGTCCTTTTGGGAGAGTTTGCCGTAGATGAGGACGAGGATGTTGCAGGATTTGAGCCAGGCGGGGCTTCCCCGGCCGTAGAGGGCTTCACGGCCGCGGAGGGAGAGTTTGGCCAGTTTCAGGGCTTCTTTGAGCTTGTTCTGGTAGAGGAGATCGACGGAGAGGTTGCCGAGGGAGTCGAGGGTGTTGGGATGATTGGGGCCGAAGAGACGGGTCCGGATCTTCAGGAGGCGCCGGTCGATGTTCTCGGCGGCTTGGACTTGGCCGATTCTGTTCAAGAAGAGGGCGTAATTGTTCCAGGCGACCAGGGTCTCGGGGTTTTCCTTTCCAAGAAGGTTCTCTCGCAGGTGGATGACTTCCAGGAGCTTCTCTTTGGAGGCATCGAAACGGCCGAGATCCTGGAGGTTGAGAGCGATGTTGCCAAGGACGGAGAGGGTGAGTTCGTGCTTGTTTCCCAAATGGGCACGTAGTCGTGGAAGGAGGGCCTGGTTGCCACGCAGGGCTTTCTCGACTTGCCCGGTCAGGGCATAGAGTGTGTTGAGGCTGGATGCATTGTCGAGGGCGTCCAGGCTGTTCTCTTGACCACCTTTTCGAAAGAGTTCGTCGGCGTTTTGGAGCTGGGCGAGGGCCTGGGGGAATTGAGAAAGACTCAAAAAGGTTTTGCCCAGGGCGGAGCGGATTCTCGCTTCGACCAGGGGCCGGTCAGGGAAGCGTCCGTCCAGGGCATGGAGCATTTCGCGGATCAGTTGGTGCACATTGGGGATCTTGCCCTTGTTTCGCTTGGGGTCGGCTGTGCGGATGAGTTGGCGATTGAAGAAGGTGTTGATGTCTCTCGCGTCCTTCTGGGCGAGAAGGGCGCGGTCGCGTTCCATCCGCGCTTCTCGAGCGGACCAGAGCGCGAAGACCAGGCCCAGCACCAGGCCCAGGAAGCCCACGGCGAATCCGCCGGCCAGGGCCCGGTGCCTCCTGGCCCAGCGATCCAGCTGGTAGAGCAGGGAAGGCGGCCTCCCGAGGATGGGCTCGTTTCGAAGGACGCGCCGAAGATCTTCCGCAAACCCCGCGGCCGTCGGATAGCGCTGGTCGGGCTCCTTCTCCATGGCTTTGTGGACCAGGGTCTCGACATCCCGGTCCAACCCCCGAACCCTTTTCCTTAAAGGGGTGGCCTCCTCCCGGAGGATGCGGTCCTGGAGGGCGAAGGGGCTCTCCCCCTCCCGCAGAAAGGGGTGTTGCCCGCTCAACAGTTCGTACCCGAGGACCCCCAGGGCCCAGACATCGCTGCGCGTGTCGACGCGGCCGGGGTCGCCCGCAAATTGCTCGGGGCTCATGTAGGCAGGGGTCCCGAAAACGGCCCCTTCCATCGTGAGTCTGCTCGCCTCCACGGGGTCTTCTCCAAGGATCCTCCCGATCCCGAAGTCGAGAATTTTGGAGCGGAAGAGCCGCCGCCCCTCGCCCTTCCCCGTCTCGGGAGTCTGGGTGCTTCTCTCGCTCACAAGGATGTTGGCCGGTTTGAGGTCCCGATGGAGGACCCCCCTCTCGTGGGCCGCCGCCACTGCCTCTGCCACCTCGAGCAGGAGGCAAAGGCGGGCTCGCAGGTCCAGGGCCCTCTCCCGGGCGAAGCGGGTGATGGGCTTGCCCTCCACCAGCTCCATGGCGAAGTAGAGCCTCTCGCCCAGCGAGCGCCCATCTCGTCCAACCAGGTCGGCCTTTCCCGCCTCGTAGATGCGGCAGATGCCTGGGTGCTCCAGGAGGCCGAGGATCTCGACCTCCCTCTCGAAGCGCCGCTCCACGCGGCGGCGGCTCCAATGGTCTTTGAGCACCTTGAGCGCGACGCGGCGGTGGGGCCGGGCCTGCTCCCCCTTGTAGACCTTGCCCGAGGCTCCCTGCCCCAGCAGGCCGAGGATGCGGTAGGCGCCCAGGCGCTGAGGAAGCTCGTCTTCCGACTCCTCCCCCAGGAGGGAGGAAGGGTCGAGCAGGGGGGCCTCGAACAGAGCCGAGGGTCGTTCCAGGCGCGCCAGGAGCTTGTCGACCTCCTTCCGCAGGCCGGGGTCGCCCGCGCAGGCTTCCTCCAGGTAGGCGGCCCGCTCCGCTCCCTTCAAGTCGGCAGCCTCCTGGAACACCTCCTCCAGGCGGGACTCACCCTCCACTTCTGCCCTCCTCCCGGCCTTGGGCCATCTTCATCTCCAACCAGGTCCCTCCAAAGCGTCCGTCGCGCTTCACCTTTCGCGGATCCACTCGGACCAAGGCCAACCGTCCCTCTCCCCGCACCAGGGGGGCCATCCTCGGGCGTTTGACCATCTCCCGCGACTCTCCTGGGCACGTCCGACATCTCAGGCCCAACCCGATTGTTTCCGAGGATCTGCCCCCTGCGGGAGAAATGGACCGGTACGCCTCGCCTGACATCTCGGGCCCAACCTTACCGAGCCCTTCCCTCCCAACCCAAGCTCCGCCAAAGGAAAACTTCCATGTTTCGGCGGCCCCGAAAAAAAAATCGGGAATCCGTGTCGGGATCTTCTTCCAAAAAACGGATGGGGGGCAGTCAGCGATGGCTTTCGGTTTTTTTCAGGAGTTCAAGGATGCAAAACGACCCCTCTTTTTCCCCTTCCCCCTTCACCAGAAACAGGTGCCTGGGGTTCGCCCTCTCTCTCTTGGCCTTCATTGCCTTCGTTCCTCTCCATTCCTGTGGAGGTGGCTCTTCTAAAGCGGCTGGAGCAAAAGCCGGTGGGGGCGGCAACGGCGGAGGTGGCGGAAGCGGCGGAGGTGGCGGAGGCGGCGGAGGTGGCGGCGGAGGTGGGGGAGGTGGCAATGGCGGAAACGGAGGCAGCGGCGGAGGAAAGGGAGGGAACGGCGACAAAAAACTGAACCAAGGCAGCTACACCGTCAAGGCCTTCGGATACAAGGACAGCCGCCCAGCAGCCTTTCACCCCCTTAAAAAGAGAGTCTTCGATGCCCGAAGGCAGGAGGAGGTGGCCCTTTTCAGGTCGTACCGCAATGGAAACCTACTATTAGGAGGAAGCAGTGGATTCGTCCTGGACGACGCCTTGAGGAAAAGGCCCTTGGAAAGCATCCCCGTACAAGGAAGCATGCTTCTTCGAGCAAGCGCCAGCGGGGCCTGGGACGATAAGGGTGGGGATGAACTGGTGCATGTGGGGGCCATCAAGGGGAAGTTGACCGTCCAGGTCATGACCAAGGACCACCGCAGGCAAAACAACGGCTGGGGCACCCTCCTCACCAAGGAATTGCCAAGGCTCCCCTCCTCGGATCGGGTCTTTGGTGTCAGCGCTTGCATGGGCGACATCGATGACGACGGTCTGCAAGAAATCCTCCTCCTCTTCACCTATAAATCGGCCAGTTTCAAAGGATATTTTTTCCAGAGAGTCATGGTCCTGGATGACGCCCGGACCAAGGGCACCCTGATTCTCGACCGCGTCCAAGGGAGCAGTGGCCGCCTCAACCAGGTTTCCATCCACACGGCGGATTTCGATGGGGATGGCAAGGACGAGATCCTTCTTGCACGCTGGCAGTCCAGCTACTGCAGCATCCTCTTGATGGGGGACCGTTCCACCGGGTTCAAAGCCCGAAACAATTGGAGCGAACTCGGAGAAACCCGCCAGGCCGAGGTCCTGAGTCTCCAGGTCGGAAACATGGATCGGGACGCAGAACCGGAGGTCGCGGTGACCTTTGTCGAGAAGAGTCTGGGAAAGATCTCCGGGGTGCGCTCCAAGATTTTCGACCTGTCCTCCCAAGGGAAGCCCACGTTGCATCAAACCCTGGTCCAAAGGTATCCTCTCAAATTCGTTCCCGGAGCCAAAGTTCGTTTCGCCCTCTCCGCGGACCTCAATGGGGACCGGGTGAAAGAGATCCTCTGTTTTGGGTTCCAGCCCCTTTCCTTCAATACCAAGACGCCTAGTCTGTTCGCCATCCACCTCGTCCCCAGGGATGACAGGGGGGTGTGGGAGCAGGGCGGCAACTTCATCTCATCCTCTGTGCAGAGTATTTCAGATCCTCTCAGTTCGGCCGTTGTCCTGGATGACGACGGGGATCACCGGGATGAAATCCTTCTGGGACTGAAAAACGGGGATCGAGGCCCGACGTTGGTCTATCGCTATGAGATGAGCAAGGTCTATCGAAAAAATACCTACTTCCTGGGCTCTCCAAAAATCCGAGCCTATCAATCCAAACCCGTCGCGAACGCCATCGACTTGACTCCCGGGGATTTTGATGGCGAAAACCTGCTGCTCGAAAGGACGGGAAAAAAATGGCTGACCCTGCCCGACCCCATTCCCATCGTCCTCCTCGCGGCGCCTCCGACCAAGAAGGGGATCAGCCAGAACTTCAGCGGCTCCTCCACCGCCTATTCCGTGAGCCAAGGAAAGACCACGAGCCACAGTGTCCAAACGCAGACCACCATCACCCTGAGGGAAGGGAAGAAGGCCGCATATGGGGACCTCTTCGAGTTCTCGGTGCAGGCCACCCTTTCTTATTCGGTTGCCGAAACCTTGACCAAGGCCGTCACGATCACCAAGACCAATGCCTTCTCGGGGACCTATGACAAGGACGTGATCGTCTTCCAGGGAACGCTCTACATGCGGTACCAATATCGCATCATCCGATCCCGCGACGCCAAGGAGATCGGCAAGTTGTTCACCATCGACGAACCTGTCTCCACCCGTATCTACAAGTGGACGGTGGACTTTTACAACAAGAACGTCCCCGCCCGATCGAGGATCGGCAAGGATGTCATCACCCATACCATCGGAGATCCTCAGACCTACATGAGAAAGAGCCAGGCCAAGGCCCTCCTCGGGATCCCCGGATCCTGGATCCATGAAAAGGGTCTGACCGTGGGACAGGGGAGGAGCACCAACAGCATCTCCATCGGCATCACCAAGCAGAATTCCAACGCCCAGAGCCGCAGCTTCGGCGTCCGAGCCGAACTGAGCTGGCAAATCGGCCCCCGAGTCGGTGGCGCAACCTACGGCATCAACCGAAGCGAAGTCTACTCCGTCTCCATCAATGAAGGCACCCTCTACTCCGGCACCATCGGCGACATCGACAAGGGCCAAGACTTCAGCGACTGGTTCTACGCCGCCGGCCTCTTCGTCCGCCGCATCGGCGTCGACGCCAAAGGCAACACCCTCCCCGGCAAACTCCCCTACCAGCTCGTCACCTGGTGGACCCAACCCCTCGGCACCAACTACAAATAAACAGAAAACCAAGTAGGGAACGCCAGTAGGGAATGCCAGTAGGGAACGCCTCCAGGCGTTTCCAGTAGAAAACATCTCCAGATGTTTTAAGTAGAAAACCCCTCCAGGGGTTTTCGGTAGAAATCGCCTCCAGGCGATTTAGGCGGGAAAAGCCAAAGGCTTTTCCCGCCCCCTTTTATCCAAAAAAAAAGGGATGTTTCTCCCCCCAAAAAAAAAGGGATGCTCGACGACGACCAACTGCCCTACCAACAGCACGCTTCCAGCACTGAGGATGTTCCGAAGGGGTCCGGATCGATCACCAACAGTTGGCAAAGAAGGCCCTTGCCGGAACGAGGGGAGAAACTTCTCGCGCTTTTAGGAACACAAGTTCGAAGCAAGGAAAAAACCATTCCTCCCTCCCAAATATGTGGATCAAGTCTGCTTCTTCCGCGAAAGTGGAACGGCACATTTCAATCGGAGGGCTTTTGCCGACCCACGTTCTTGGAATCGGAACCAATGGCCAAGGAACCATCGCAGCAAGTCGAGCCTGTGGGATTTTTGGGATGGGGATACATGAAGGGAGTGGGTCCTGGGGATTGAATTTTAATTTGGGTAAACGTTTCTTACGTTATGGACGGCAACATGGTTAGGGTCCCAGAGAGGATGGATGAAACCCGCTCACAAAGTGATTTCCGAGGGCTCCCTTCCCCGGTGCTATGGATGGGCAATGTTTTCAACCGCAGGGACTGAATCCCAATGATCGAACTACATCCCAAATGCGTTTTAATCCCGGAGGCAACCCGGTATAGGAAAAAGGCTGTCCGCATCATCCGATTCGATGAGCCTGATCTCATCATTGAGGTACAGGGTGAAGGGCTCAGTTACGCACGAATTGTTTTTCGCGATGTGATTGGATTTCGCGTCATGGACGAACGCGAAATTACGGAATTCTGGAATGAATACAGCGAGCCAAATGGGTGGTTGTGGGAAGTCTTGGATGGTGGATGGCTGTCGTTAGAAAAGAACCGAAAAGATTTCAATTTGCTCAACCTTCCAACGCGGGAGTTTTTTGTTGTCGACGAATTCTGCGTCAACATATGGTGCCTCAACGAACCGGAGATCATCGATCTCGGGGCCGATCCGAGCAGTACGGCCTAATCGTATGATGCATCGGGGGTAACTGCGGTTTGGGGTTTTCCACCTGGTTCCCATTGTTTATCGTTTTGAGGGGGCCAGCATCGCCGGGCTGCTCCCGGACCGTGGTTGCCGACATCTGCCACTGTCGCGCTCCTTCTCCCAGGGGGCGGCAGTGGACGATCTGATTGGGGGGCATTCATCCACATATGCGCCTGCGAGGGGCCATGGGTGACACATGGGGTGAGTCAGGAGATTGCTACACCGTGCAACGATAGTTCAGCGAGAAGGCTGAGACGGAGGACGGCTGGCGCCACCTTCGGATCGAACTCCGTCCGGAGAACCCGCAGTTCGAAGGAATTGAACTCGACCCCCAACAAGGCGAACAGCTTCAAGTCCTCGCCAAGCTCCTTGAAGTTTTGTGGAATTAGGAGAAGCCACTCACAATCAAATGCGGAGGACGGTGCCATGGGCAGCCTCTGATGCCGAGAGCATCCGAGCTGAAGAAAAACATGAACGAGCCAATGGAAAAATTTGTTTCAGTAGTCAGAGACTATTGTGATTGGGCTTCATCAAAACCCAAGGCGGAAAAGGAGGAGGTAAGAGTTGCCATCAGATTGCTCGCCGATCTCTACTCTAAGGTTTTGAGGCTGCCGAAACCTGATCCGGGGGAAGATTTAGACCGGAAACGGGTTTCCGATGAAGACTGGAAGAAAGTGTATGGGCGTTTTGGATCCCTGCCTTTCCAATTCTATTTGGATTGTTTTCGTCCGGCCAAGATGGTGGAAGAGGAACCCGGAACAGGTGATTTGGCAGATGACCTAGCTGATATCTATCGAGACTTAAAAGAGGGCCTAGGGCTTTATGACGAAGGTCGTATTGCTGAGGCGTTCTGGGAGTGGCGTCAGAGCTTTATTACACATTGGGGGCGGCATGCCTCAAGTGCTTTGCATGCCTTGCATGCCTACGCGGTGGATGAGGGCATTGAGCTTTAACAAGGGCAGGCACCGGGATTGCCCCCAGTGTCAGGGTGGTTGTCGCTTCTTTCTCAACCAGGAGCGAGGGGCCCTTGCCAATGCGAAGCATGGGTAGGGCTCGTTCCTGGGTCCCACCCCAGGGGTGGGACGCCCCCCATGGGGGGGCGCGATTTTTCACACGATTTCCTGTGGGCGTTCCATGGGAGCTTGGCTGCGAAGGTCTTCCATTTGGAAGGAAGTCGATGAGGACTGTGGCCAAGATGATGGACAGGGTCTCAGAGGGTCGGAGGCATGAGCGGGATGATCCCTTGGGGGGAAGCTCCGAACTCGGATTTGGAGCGGGGTTTTTGCATGGGGGGGAGGAGCGGGTAAGGTGGAGGGGAGCCCGCTTCCCCCGCGGGGAGATTGGGAATTCTGGTTGGATGGATGGAATTGAATGATTCTCGGCTGAAGGAGCGGCTGGCGGCTGCGGAGACTTTGGACCCTGCTGCGTTGGATCAGGCGGTGGGGTTTGCGAAGTCGCGGAATTTGAGTTTGGCGCGGGCCCTGGTGGAGCTGGGGCTGCTGTCGGAGGTGGATGCTTGGAAGCATCTGGCCAAGGCGGTGGGGCTTCCTTTTGTGGATCCGGGGGCGGCGAAGATTCCGGAGCGGGTGCTTTCGTTGATTCCGAGGGAGTTGATCGAAGAGAATCGGGCGCTGCCGGTGGTGCTCAAGGGGAATACGCTCTTTATTGCGATCGATGATCCGGAGCGGACTTGGGTTTTGGACAACTTGGGGTTCATGTTGGAGCAGACGCTGAAGCCTGCTTTGGCGCCGCCTTCTTCGTTCGACAAGGCGATGCAGCGTTTTCTGGGGGATGTGGCGGCCAAGGAGACGGTGGTGCGGGGGGCGCAGGGGGGAGGCGCTGGGGAGGAGGACGAGGACGCGCCGATCATTCGGCTGGTGCAGAAGACGATCGAGGAGGCGCTTTTGCAGCGGGCGAGCGACATCCACATCGAGCCTTATGCGGACCATGTGCGGGTGCGGTATCGGATCGATGGGGTGCTCCATGACGCGGCGCGGCATCCCAAGAACTTGCAGGGGCCTTTGACTTCGAGGCTCAAGATCATGGCGGCGCTGGATATCGCCGAAAAGCGCAAGCCGCAGGACGGGCGGATCCAGCTCAAGGTGCAGGGGCGGGACATCGACATCCGGACGGCGGTGCTGCCGAGCAACCATGGGGAGACCCTTGTGCTGCGGCTTCTGGACAAGGAGAAGAGTCTGTTCTCGCTGGAGGCGCTTGGCTTTGTGGGGGAGGACTTCGAGACCTTTCAGCGGGTGATCAAGCGACCGAACGGGATCTTTTTGGTGACGGGGCCGACGGGCTCGGGGAAGACGACGACGCTCTACGCGGCGCTGCGGGAGCTGAACAAGCCGGATGTCAAGATCATCACGGCGGAGGATCCGGTCGAATACAATCTCTCGGGGATCAACCAGTGCCAGGTGCGGCGGTCGATCGGGCTGACCTTTGCCAGGATTTTGCGAGCCATGCTGCGCCAGGCCCCCAACATCATCCTGGTGGGAGAGATCCGGGACTCGGAGACGGCGGAGATCGCGATCCAGGCGGCGCTGACGGGGCACCTTGTGTTCTCGACGCTGCACACCAACGACGCGCCTTCGGCGATTTCGCGTTTGGCGGACATGGGGGTCAAGCCCTTCTTGATCGCGGCGAGTATCCAGGCGGTGTTGGCGCAGCGGCTCGTGCGGCTGCTCTGCCCTGCCTGCAAGGAGGCTTATGAGCCGAGCGAGCAGGAGATTCGGAGCATCGGTCTGGATCCTGCGATGGTGGGGGACAAACCTTTTTATGCGGCCAAGGGCTGTGACGCATGCTCGCACACGGGCTACATGGGGCGGAAGGGGATCTTCGAGCTGATGCGCCTGGATGACGAGATGCGGGAGATGATCTTCAGGGGGGAGCCGACGCTGCGGCTTCGGGAGTATGCGGAGAAGCGGCTGGGGATGCGGTCTCTGCTCCAGGATGGGGCCAACAAGGTGGTGGATGGGCAGACTTCGGTGCAGGAGATTCTGCGGGTGGTGGCTTCGGAGTGAGGGCTGAGCCTCGGAGAGGCCGGGAGTAATGCGATGGTGACGATTTACCAGTTGATGGATCTTGCGATCGAGCGGGGGGCTTCGGACCTCCATGTGTCGGTGGGGAAGGCGCCCGTGCTGCGGACCTCCCAGGGTTTGGCGGCGATCGAAGGGATGGAGACGCTGCGGCCGGAGGACACGGAGAAGCTGGTGCGCGAGGTCTGTCCCGAAAAGAATTTCGAGGAGCTGACCCGGGAGGGGACGACGGATTTCGGCTACGCGCACGAGGACAAGGCCCGGTTCCGGGTGAGCGCGTTCAAGCAGAAGCACCGCTTTGGGCTGGTGATGCGGCTGATTCCGCACAAGCTCCTGAGCTTCGAGGAGATCGGGCTGCCTTCGAGCATCCAGGATCTGCTGTCGCGGCCGCGGGGGCTTGTGCTGGTGACGGGGCCGACGGGCTCGGGCAAGACGACGACGCTGGCGACGATGATCGACTGGATCAACACGAACCTGGACCGGCACATCGTGACGATCGAGGATCCGATCGAATACTACCACCACCACAAGAAGAGCATGATCACGCAGCGGGAGGTGGGTGAGGATGTGCCGAGCTTCGCGGAGGCGATGCGGCGTGTCCTGCGGCAGGATCCGGACGTGATCCTGCTGGGCGAGATGCGGGACCTGGAGACGACGGGGGCGGCGATCACGGCGGCGGAGACGGGGCACCTGGTGTTCGGGACGCTGCACACGACGGGCTCGGCGCGGACGGTGGACCGCATCATCGACCAGTATCCGACGAACCAGCAGGAGCAGATCCGCTCGCAGCTGGCGGTGTCGGTGCAGGCGGTGATCTCGCAGCTTTTGTTGCCGCGGGCGGACGGGAGCGGGCGGGTGGCGGCCTTCGAGATCATGCTGATGAACGGCGCGATTGAGAACCACATCCGCAAGGGGGAGACCTTCAAGATCCCCTCGGTGATCCAGACGAACAAGCGCATGGGGATGATGCTCCTCGACGAACACCTCATCCAACTGGTGCAGGAGAAGAAGATCAAGCCCAAGGTCGCGATCGACGCGGCCCAGGATCAGAAGACGGTCGAAGAACGCATCTTGAGTCTCGGCTAGGGGGAGAGTGATGGCCGGACGCAAGTTGATCGGGCAGTTGTTGAAGGAGCGCGGGGTGGTCCACGAGGGGATGATCCAGGAGGCGCTGGTCATCCAGAAGGAGGAGGGCGGAAGGATCGGGGAGATCCTGATCCGGCTGGGTTACCTGGGGGCGGAGGACCTGACGGCGGGGCTGGCGGAGCAGGCGGGGATGGAGTTTTTCGCCAAGGACGCGCTGGTGCCCGAGCAGGAGGCGCTGTCCAAGGTGGATGGAACGAGCGCGCGGGTCTATGGGCTGCTTCCGCTGCGGGTGGAGGATGGCTCGCTGGTGGTGGCGCTGGCCGATCCGGCCAACGTGGCGGTGCTGGACGATCTGACCTTCGCGGCGGGGGCGGGGGTGCGGGCCGGGCTTGCGGAGCCGGAGGCCCTGCAGGAGGCGATCGAGAAGGCCTACGGCGAGTCGGCCGAGAACCTGGGCAAGGAGGCCTTCGGCAAGGCGGTGCAGGAGTTCGCGAGCAGCGGGAGCCAGCAGATCGACCTCGAGGACAAGGAGGCGATGGCGCAGGCGGCGCCGGTGGTCAAGCTGCTCAACTACATCCTGTTCCAGGCGGTGCGGGACAAGGCTTCGGACATCCACCTGGAGCCCTTCGAGAACGACTTCAAGATCCGCTACCGGGTGGACGGGGTGCTGTTCGAGCTGGAGGCGCCGCCGCCGCATCTGGCGGTCGCGCTGATCTCGCGCGTCAAGGTCATGGCCGACCTGGACATCGCGGAGACGCGGATCCCCCAGGACGGGCGCATCGAGCTGAGCGTGGGGGGGCGGCCGGTGGACCTGCGTGTGTCGACCCTGCCGACGATGTTCGGGGAGTCCTGCGTGATGCGCGTGCTGGACCGCAGCGTGGTGGCGCTGTCCCTCGAGAACATCGGGCTGCGCGAGGACGAGAAGCCGCTCTTCGAGGAGATCCTGTCGCTGCCGCATGGGATCGTGCTGGTGACGGGACCGACGGGCTCGGGCAAGACGACCACGCTCTATGCCGCCCTCAACGAGGTCAACCGGGAGGACGTCAAGGTCATCACGGTCGAGGATCCCGTGGAGTATGACCTCGAGGGGATCGTGCAGGTGCCGATCCACAACGACATCGGCGTAACCTATGCCTCGGTGCTGCGGACGATTCTCCGCCAGGATCCCGACAAGATCCTCGTGGGCGAGATCCGCGACGAGGAGACGGCGCGGACGGCCATCGAGGCGAGCCTGACCGGACATACGGTGTTTTCGACGCTGCACACCAACGATGCGCCCTCGGCCGTGACCCGGATGCTGGACATGGGGGTGGAGCCCTACCTGCTCACCTCGACGGTGGAATTCATCATCGCCCAGCGCCTGGTGCGGAGGATCTGCAAGCACTGCAAGACCTTCTACGAGCCGGACGACAAGGTCCTCTATGAACTCGCGATCAAGCAGAGCGACATCGCGGGGAAGAAGTTCGCCTTCGGCAAGGGCTGCGACGAGTGCAACTACACCGGTTACGCGGGCCGCAAGGCGCTCTTCGAGATCATGCGGATCACCGACAGCATCAAGGCCCTGATCCTCGAAGGTTCCCCCACCGCCGCCATCCGCGAGGAGGCGCGCAAGAACGGCATGCGCAACCTCCGGGAGGCGGGCCTCCTCGCCATCTACGACGCAGACACCACGGTCGAAGAGGTCCTTCGCGAGACGATGTAACCGGGTTCCCCGTAGCCCGGTTCCAATAGACCTCTTCCATGTAGCCGGTTTTACATAGCTGTGTTCGATGCGCTTGCGTTCTACTTGACGCGCGAGAGGGGAATGAAGCGGTGGGGCTGGAGCTTGTCGGTCTTGCCGTCGAAGGGGAAGGAGCGGATGCTGTCGCCTTTGAGGTGTTCCTTGATGATGTTGATGGGGCGGATGACGGCGAGTTTGTCGTTGTGTTGGAGGATGAGCTGGACCTGGAGTTTGGAGTAGTCGACCTTGTGGAAGGCGCTTCCATACCAGTCCCAGCGGGTGATGCGGTGCCAGGACTCGGCGGGGATGCGCGCGGTGAGGACC